>NZ_JBFAXL010000108.1:0-15456 GCF_040680795.1 Streptomyces sp. NPDC051976 | reverse complement strand
CCTCGGTGTTTCAAATCGTGGGCGCGGGCGCCCGCTGTTGCCGCGGCGCCGCGGGGGGCCCGCCCGGCCCGACCGGCTGCCGGGGGCCGTGTTCTGGCAGCTACTAGTTGACCCAGACTCCGGACCCCGGCGCCGGACGGCGCCCCGCCCTTTGGAAAGCGACGCGCTGACGGGGCTCCGCAATTCCGCGCGCTGGGACGGAAATGCTCATGGCTGCGCGACGCAGGCTTCCACCGGGATCACCGCCTCATCAGACGTTTCTTGATGAACGGGCGGATCACGGACAGCGGCAGAAGGCGCGGGCAACGCCGGGCCGTGGCCCCCCTGATGTGCCATCAACTTTTTGCTCCGTAACAAAGTTGAGAACGGAGAAACCCGGCACGTCGATCCGACGTCCACGATGACGACGCAATACGCGGTCGTATTGTGTGAACAGCCGTCGAGACGTGTGCCGTTGCGGGGTTCCTGACGCGATCCGGCGTGCGGAGCACTCGACGTTCTCATCCGTTCTGCCTCCCCCTTCGAAGGAGCAGTACCTTGCACAAGAGGAAGAAGCGAGGGCGCCTGACCGTCGCCATCGCGCTGGGCGCGCTGGTTGCGGGCGGCGGCCTGGCCGTGTTGCCGAGCACCGCGCAGGCTGGCACCACGGGCGATGCCGCGTCCCCCGCGGACACCGCGCGCCAGCAGCAGTTCGCCGCCGCGGGGGCGGAGTACCACGTCCCGGCCGACGTCCTGCTCGGCGTGGCCTACCAGGAGTCGGCCTGGGAGTCGCACGGCGTGCAGGCGAGTGCCGACGGCGGCTACGGTCCCATGCACCTGACCGACGTCACCCCAGCGATGATGGCCGGCGGCGCCGCGGGCGCCGCCGGGCGCAGTGACCTGGCGTCGATGGCCGCGGACCCGGCGCTGCACACCCTGCGGGCCGCCGCGAAGCTCACCGGCCTGTCCGAGGACACGCTGCGCGAGGACCCCGCGGCGAACATCCGGGGCGGCGCGGCCCTGCTGGCCTCGTACGAGAGGCAGGTGACCGGCGGCGCGCCGGCCGACCCGGCGCAGTGGTACGGGGCGGTCGCCCGGTACAGCCAGTCCCCGCAGCGGCAGAGCGCGGCCGGCTTCGCCGACCGCGTGTTCCGCACGATCCGCGGCGGCGTCGGCAGCCGGACCCAGGACGGCCAGCGACTGCGGCTCGACGCCTCGCCCGCAGTGCGTCCCGCCACCGCCCAGGTGTCCCGGCTGCACCTGACGTCGGCGCCGGCAGCCGACACCGCCACCGAGTGCCCGGCCACCGTGCAGTGCACGTTCGTCGCGGGCTCCCCGGCCGGCATCCAGGTGGCCGACCGCCCGGCCAACGGCATCACCATCGACACCATCGTCATCCACGACCTGGAGGGCACGTACGACTCCGGCGTAGCGGATCTGGCCAACCCGTCGAACCACGTGGCGACCCACTACGTCATGCGTTCCTCGGACGGCGCGGTGACGCAGATGGTGCCGACGAAGGACATCGCCTTCCACGCGGGCAACTACTCCACGAACCTGCACTCCGTCGGCATCGAGCACGAGGGCTACGCCGCGCAGGGAGCCACCTGGTACACCGAGGCGCAGTACGAGGCCACCGCTGATCTGGTGAAGTACCTCGCGCAGCGCTTCGGTATCCCGCTGGACCGCCAGCACATCGTCGGCCATGGCGACGTCGCCGGGCCGGGCTCGAGCTACGTCGCCGGGATGCACTGGGACCCGGGACCGCGCTGGGACTGGGACCACTTCATGCGGCTGCTCGGCGCGCCGCTGTCCGGCGCCCGCGGCGCCGCGCCCGTGGGCTCGGTCGTGACCATCGACCCGCCCTTCGCCGGCAACCTCCAGACCGTGCAGGTCTGCCCGGCCGACGACCCGACGGGTGCCACGCCCGCATGCACCGACCAGCAGCAGGCGTCCAACTTCGTCTTCCTGCGCACCGCGCCGGACGCGTCGGCGCCGCTCTTCGGTGACCAGGCGATCCACGGCACGGGGGCGGGCACCGACCGGATCAGCGACTGGGGCAGCACGGCGGAGGCCGGCCAGCAGTTCGTGGTCGCCGACCAGCAGGGCGACTGGACCGCGATCTGGTACAGCGGCGCGAAGGTGTGGTTCTTCAACCCGTGCGGCCGGAACACCAAGCGGGCCTACGGTGTGAAGATCATCAAGACCGCGGGCAGCACTCCGGTGTCGCTGTACGGTTCGAGTTACCCCGACGCCTCGGAGTACCCGGCGGGTCTGGGCGCCTCGACGCAGGCCCCGCTGAGCATGTACAGCCTGCCCGCCGGTCAGGCGTACGTGGCGACCCGCGCGCCATTCGCGACGGTGGACTACTTCAAGTCCAGCGGCACGGTCGTCACCGGCGCGAAGACGATGTACACGATCCAGTTCAACCACCGCGTGGCGCTGGTGTACTCCGCCGACGTCACCGCGACGCCGGCGACCCGTCACTGGGAGCACGGCGGCGCCAAGGGCTGACACCCCGGGGCCGTGCAGCGCAGGTGCCCGCGGTGGCCCGGCCGGGGGAGGACGACGCCCCGGCCGGGCCACCGGCGTGCCCGAGTTCCACTCCTGCCTGACCAGGCGTGGTGTTGGCCAACGGCCTGGCCCGGCGAGAGCGGCCCCGGACGTGCTGGCGGCACGCCCGGGGGCGCTTCCCCACGTGGCCGGGCACCGCGCGGGCCAGTGGTTGCAGGTCCCCGTACAGGGCGACGTGAAAGGCGGCAGCGAGCTCGCGGGCCTGCTCCTCGCGCGGCACGTCGTGCAGCATGAAGTAGACCGGGCCCGCGTGGGCGTCCGCGCTGGCATGCCGCTCGTGGACCAGGTGAACGATGGCGGCCCGCAGGGCCTCGTTCACGGCGTCGTCGACGCTGTGGCCCTGGCCGGCGGTCAGCCGTCCGCCTGGTCCAACGCTGCCCTTCGCGTTCGATGGCGACGAACACGGCACCCTGCGCCTTGGCCGCCCGGTAGATCAGCCGATGGTGAAGCGCTGGTTCTGGGCGTTTCGGTCGCAGCTGGCAGTGCGGTAGTAGCCGTTGTCCTGCTGGTAGAGGCAGCGGCCCGTGCCGACGCTTTGGAGCATGATGGCGCTGCGGGCGGCGGGCTGGACGGTGCGCCACTTCTGGTAGGAGCCGCCGTTACAGCTCAGGGGGTAGACGTCGCCCCCGTCATTGCTGTCGAGGCAGCGGTCCCAAGTGTAGTTCTTGAGAGTGGTGCTGGTGTTGAGGCTGCCGTTCCAATGCCACAGGATGCTGCCGCGTCCGCTGGTGCAGCGGTCGCCCTGGAGGCCGGTTTCGTCTGTCTCGCGCAGGCAGTCACCGTAGCGGTAGTTCGCGAAGCGGCTGGTGGCGGTGGCAGCCGAGGCGGGTGTGGGGGTGAGGAGGGGGAGAGCGAGGCCGGCTGCGGCGATGAGGGCGGCGAAGGCTTTCCGGGTCGGGCGGCGCACTGGGGGTCTCCTTGCAGTAGCTTTCACAGATGCCTCAACAGGATCCCCGAACACCACCGCCTACGCCTGAAAATGGGGAAACCGTAAACGCTGTGCCGATGTAGAGGCCGAACCCGTACACAGGGGGCCTAGCTAACCGTGCCATCGAGACGATCTCCGACTACGAAAATCTTGCCAGAGCCACATTGATGAGTACGCCGACAGCGGGACGTCGAGCATGGAACGATACGGAACCAACAGAGCCCCTCGGTCGCTGACGTGATCAGTGAGATCACCACACCGACGACGAGGGGCTCGGCCGTGCCACTACCTCGCTGACCAGCCTCTTTCAATCGTGCAGCACAGGATGAAAGTGGTTTCAGGCGGCGGGGAGGAAGTACCAGTCCTGGTAGTGGTTTTCGCCGTGTGCGTTGCAGCCTTCCTCCGGGTACCCGTAGGTGTCCCCGTAGCCGCCGTCAAGGCACACTCGGTATTGGAAGTTGAAGTAGTTGAGGTAGCCATCCGCGCTGCGGGTGCTGGCCCACTCCTGGGCAGGCGAGCCATCGCAGGTGCGCGGAGACACCTCGTTGCCGAACCCGCCCGGGCCGACGGTGTTCAAGACCGTGAGGCACTTGTTCAGGTTGGAGCTGCGGATCCGGACGTTGGCGTAGGCGTGGTTCGGCGCGTCGGGGTAGACAGACTCGAGGTTCCAGTTCAGCGCGTTGCCCCACATGTTGCAGAAGTCCATGAAACTGCCGCGATAGTCGGCCATGATGCATTGGCCGCCATCTGCGCTGAGGGCGCGAAGGCCCAACTGCTGGTTCTCAGTCCAGATCGAGGCGTAGGCGTTTCCCGGCAGAGCCGCGACGGTGACAGCGGTCATGGCGGCCACAGCGAGCCCGGACTTGAGCATTGCCTTCATGGTGCGGCTCGTGCGTTTCATCGGTCCTCCAGGGTGATTCAGGTGTGAGGTGCCACGGGATCGTGCGTTCGGCCCTGGTGGAACGTGCCGCCGTGAAGCGGATGCGTCTGTGGAGGTCGACTCCTCGCGTAGCGCTGGACAGAGACTGCCTGAGATGGCTTGATGACGTCGTGTCTCCCGCACGATTCCGTACACCCCGCTCCTGGACGGGGGCTGGGAGTGGACACGGCTTCACAGGGGGCGTCGTGGATGACTGGCCACCCGCTCCCGGCTCAACAACTCGGCCGCACGCCCCGGCGCCTGCCTGGAGCCTCTGTGTTTGGCCATGGGCACCCGGCCCGTTACACCTCAGTTGCCGTCGAAGACGATCAGCTGGAGGTGCGCCCCGCCAAGGGTGGTGCAATGGCCTCGGCTGAAGTAGTGGTGGCCTCCCGAGATGTCCTCCACGTACCCCGTGTAGCTGACCGAGCACACCTCGTCGGCTTCCGAGATGTTCATCCACCCTGTGTTGGAGCTCCTATTGCCGTCCCAGACGTAGCAGTAGTGGCCGCTGTCGCGGTTGTAGTCAACCCTGACGACGGACGACAGGTTGCACGAGGAGTTCACGACCGTGGCGCTGGCCGGGGTCGCAGCGACGAAGCCAACGGTGGTGAGGCCGGCAGCCATGGCGGAGGCTGCCAGCTTTCGGGTGAACTTCATGGGGACTCCTTGACTCCTCCGGCCCTCGCGAGGCCGGTCCCGTTGCCACTCTTCGGCGGTCAGATGCCCCCTGACGCCCGGCCAGGGCACAGACTCTGTTCCGCCAGTCACGTTGGCGAATATCCTCGAGGCTAGGAGTCATCGTCCTAGATCCGTCCTAGACCCGTCCTGCGTGCCGGCTCGGTTCTGGTCGGCCATGAAGCGCGGAGTCGTGCACGTGGCCATCCGGGTAGGGGAAGGCGATGGCGACGATCGGGTCGAAGTCGAGCAGGGTGATCTCGCTGATCCTTCTGCCGGTCTTGATGAGCAGGCCGACGATGACTGGACCTGCGGACCGACGCCTGCATGGCCGCCCTCGACGCGACGCGCCGATGGGCCCCTGCAGGGACTCTCCGACAAGCACGGCGAGGCCCTCGTGGCCCTGCCCACTACCACGGTGGGTGACCTGAGCCGCAACAAGTACATCCGCTGGGCCGACCCCCTGGCCGACCTCGTACTAGGACGCATCTAGGACGGTTAGCGGATCCATGTCCGTAGCGTCACGGGGTCAGGTCATTGACTCGTTTCCGCGCAACGGAAGGGGAGCATTGAAACATTCGGTCAAGGCAGCAGTGGCGGTTGGTGGATGGCCGTGGTCGCTGGCGACTCAGGCAACGGAGGCGGCTCTGCCGGTGACACGAACTGCAGCAGGCGCAGACTTGTGGAATGACGCCTGCACGGTGAGCAGGGCGGCGAGCAGGAGCGCGTAGCTGACAGTGTGCCTTCTCGACGGCGGGTCCGATTGCCGTGGGAGGAGCCGGTAACTCGGCGCGCCGCCGGAACCAGGCCTTCTGCCGGGGAAACTGCCGGTTGTTCCTCCGGTCGTACTGCCTGGTCACCCCAGCCCGGGTCCCACACGATCGCTACGGTCTCATCCCCCCGGGGCCCGAACTTCGGCAGCTGAGGAGCGCGAGCGAGAGAGGGTCTGCCCCCACGCATGTAGGCAGTCACCCCTTGCGAGCTCAGCTCATCCCGGCCAACACGGCTGGTCCGGGCACCTGACGGCTCCGGAGGGCCTCCCGGCGCCGTCGCCCGTCTTCGTCGACGTGTTGTTCGTTGTCAGCCCATCCCAGCCAGCCATCCGGACACTCCTGCCGAAGTCGATCCGCGGAACAGCGTGGCCACAGCCTCGAGGCGGCAACTTGGCAGCTACGGCGTCAACTCTCACCGCCTGTCGACACCGGCCCCGCGGGGCACCTCCCGCCGCGACGGTCCCATCACCATCTGCTCCTTTGGCTCAAGACCGGAAGGCACCACGCATCGGAGGATTCTTAATGCAGTGGACCCCTGCCCTTGCCATGCGCCAGCAGCGCGATGGTGGCATACCTGCCCTGCTCGGCCACCCGTCGGCAGTCGCGCTCCAGGGCCAGGTACTCGGCTACCGGGCGTTCGAAGCGGGGCCGTGCCCACCGCGCCGTCGGCTCCTGATTCCGGACGGAGTCGTCCGGCTGACGTTCGGCTTCGGCGCCCCAGTGCGTTTGGTGGACGCCGTGTCCCCTGAACGGGCGGTCACGGGTGCTTCCTTGCTCACCGCGGCCCGTACCACCGCACTGGTTGCCGAGCGCCGCGCCGCAGTCCGGTGCCTGACCGTGCTGATGACTCCGCAGGCGGCCTACCGGTTCTTCGGCGTGCCGATGTCCGACTGGTCGGAACTTGTGGTCCACCCGGCCCGGCTACTGGGCTCCTCGCTGGTGACCACGCTGACCGAACGACTGGCGGACTGCCGGGA
This sequence comes from Streptomyces sp. NPDC051976, assembly GCF_040680795.1. Taxonomy (NCBI): domain Bacteria; kingdom Bacillati; phylum Actinomycetota; class Actinomycetes; order Kitasatosporales; family Streptomycetaceae; genus Streptomyces; species Streptomyces sp. NPDC051976. The sequence goes on along the minus strand of NZ_JBFAXL010000108.1, from coordinate 8,628 downwards.
CTGGACCGCACGATTCGCCCTGATGGATGGGGAGTTGGCGGCCCGGATGGCTGCCCGTCCGCCCGGCAACCCCGAAGTCGACTGGGTCTGCGGCGAGTTACGCCGCACCCATGGCCAGGTGCGGGTGTCTGCCCTGGCCGGTGCGGTCGGTTGGAGCAGTCGCCAACTGGAGCGCCGGTTCCGCCAGCAGATCGGGCCGTCACCGAAGGGCATGGCGCAAGTCCTGCGCCTGCAGCGGGCCATGCGACTCAACGAGGGCGGCCTTCCCTGGGCCGAAGCCGCGCTTGCCGCCGGCTTCTTCGACCAGCCGCACTTGTACCGCACCTTCAAGCGGATGGCCGGATGCACCCCGAACCGCTTCTCCAACGCGCGCGCCCGGTCCGCTCCGGACGAGTGGCTGGACCATGCGATGGGTCACCCCAGCAGCGCACTGCTTCCTTAGGGCGAGGCAGTTCTGAACCCGTGCTGCTCACTCCCCGGCTCGTCGGCATGAACGCTCCGACAGCCGTGGCCCTCATCGATCGGTGAGTCGATTTTGTGCAAGACGCTCATGCCGGGGTCGACCACGCTGGCAGCCACCAACCAGCGGGAGACCGGCAGGGCTTTCCCGCACCACGAGAAAGGAGCACGGGATGTCTGCCAAGTCGCTTGACGCCAGTGACATCACGGTCAGCAACGGCAGCGGTCTTGTCGTCAGTCCGTTCGACTGCGGCTACGGCTACGCCGACGACAACGATGCGAACGACTCCGGCGGTTCTGACTGGCCGGGGCTGTTCGTGGACGACTCCGACCGCAGCACCTGCTGACGTCGGAGCCGCGGTAGCACGTCGTCCGGAAACCCAGGTCGGTTTCGTGCAAGACGCTCGGCCCGCAGCTCGGCAAGTCTGACAAACGTCAACCGGTTGCGGGGCCGACCACGGTCGACCCCGCATCACGAGGGAGGAGTACGAGATGACCACCAAGTCGCTTGAGGCCAGTGACATCACCGTCACCACCAACAGCAGCACCGTCGTCAGCCCGTTCGACTGCAGTTGGGGTCCGTGGGACGACAACAACGCCAACGACTCCGGCCTGTACGACGGCTGGGACGACACCAACAGCGGCGCCCGCTGCTGAGGTCTGACCCATGCGGTACCGGCGCCGGCCCGGGTCACCGGGCCGGCGTTCCGCCCGGCCCGGTGACCGGCACGGGATCGGGCTTACGGCACTCACCAGCCCCTTCGGAAGGACCTGACATGACCGACCTGCTGCCCAGCGCAGTCACCACCGCGCCCGCCTATCCGATGCCCGAACTGGCGCGGTTGCTCGCTCCCACGCCTGTGGACGAGTTCTTGCAGACGTACTGGGAACGCAGGCCACTGCTGGTCCAGCGCGACGACGGGGAATACTACGGCGAGCTGCTCACCCTGGACGCTGTCGACGAGATCCTCACGCTCGCTGGAGCCGAGCTCAACGACATCCGGGTCGTGGTGGACGGCAAGGAGACTCCGGTAACGGACCTGGCCCACGGGCCGGGCCGGAACCACCGCGTCAACTCGCTGGAGGCGCTCTATCAGCGGTACCGGGCGGGCTCCACCGTCGTGATCAACTCGCTCCAGGAGCGCTGGCCGTCGCTTTCACGGTCCGCGTCCGCGCTCGGCGCCGAACTGGGCCTGCGGGTCCAGTCGAACATCTACCTGACACCGCCGCGCTCCCAGGGGTTCAAGGCACACTACGACACGCATGACGTCTTCGTCGCCCAGGTCTACGGCAGCAAGGTATGGCGCACCACCGAGGCGGACTACCACCTGCCGTTGCACAACCACCCGCACGACAAGTCGAAGCCCGGGCCGGAGCCGACCCGGGAGTTCGAGCTGCGCAGCGGCGATCTGCTCTATCTGCCGCGCGGGACGTACCACTCCGCCGCCGCGAACGAGACCGCCTCGCTGCACGTCACCCTCGGCCTGCACCCCGTACTGGCCTCCCAGGTACTCAGCGACGGGCTGTCCAGACTCTTCGACCAGGACGTACGGTTCCGCGGTTCGCTGCCGGTCGGCTTCGCCCGCGACGCGGCGACCCGCGTCCGGGCGCAGCAGCAGCTCGAGGAACTCATCGACGCACTGCGTGAGGTGCTGGACCCGGTCGCGCTGACAGCCGGTGCCGCGGAGCGGGCGGCCTCGATCAGCAGCCCGCAGCTACGGCATCACCTGTGGGACCTGGAGGGCCTGCCGCACCTCGCTGCCGACACCGAGGTCCGTCGCCGTCCTGGAGTGCAGTGGCTGCTCACCGTTGAGGAGGGCGTGGCCAGCCTGCAGTTCCACAACAAGGCGGTGCGGTTCCCCGCCGCGGTCGCCGACGAGGTGCGTTTCGTGGCCGAGCGCGCGGACTGGTTCACCGAGGGTGCGATCCCGGGAGACCTGGACGGGCCCGGCCGTCGGACCCTGGTCCGGACGCTGCTGGGCGAAGGCTTCCTCACCCTCCGGTGAGCGTCTCCATGGCCACCGCACCCGAGTCCGGCAAGGCGGTCCCCGGCAGCGGGCATGTGCCTTTGCGCCGGATCATCCGACTGTTCCATCCCTACCGGACCCGGCTCGCCGTCGTGCTGGTGCTGATCGCAGGCTCGGCGGTATTGGGCATGTTGCCGCCGTTCCTGTTGCGCGCGATCCTCGATCAGGCGCTGCCGCAGGGGCGGACCGGTCTGCTGGCGGTGCTGGCGGCCGGCATGCTGGCGCTGATGCTGGCCTCCCAGGCGATCGGGGTCTGGCAGGCGTATCTGTCCCTGGGCGTCGGCGAGAACATGATGAATGACCTGCGGATCGCTGTGTACGCCCATCTGCAGCGGATGCCACTGGCGTTCTTCACCCGGACCCGCACGGGGGAGGTGCAGTCCCGGATCTCCAACGACATCGGCGGCATGGGTGCGGTGATCACCACGCTCACCGGCAGCATCGTCGGCAACGTCACCACCGTAGTGGCCAGCCTGGTCGCGATGCTGGCCCTGGACTGGCGGATGACCCTGCTGTCCCTGCTGATGGTGCCGCTTTTCGCGCTGATCAGCCGCAATGTCGGCGACCAGCGCCGGGTCTTCGTGCGCCAGAGGCAGGAGCAGCAGGCCCGGCTGTCGGTGCTGGTGGAGGAGTCGCTGTCGGTGAGCGGGTTCCTGCTCGGCAGGGTGATGGGACGCACCGACACCCTGGTCGAGCAGTTCACCCGGCAGTCCGGTGAGTTGACCAGCCTGACGATCCGGTCGTCGATGGCCGGCCGTTGGCGCGCGGTGCTGATGCAGATCATCATGGGTGCGATGCCGATCGTGGTCTACTGCACCGCCGGCTTCACCGAGCGGAACCATCATCTGGCGGTTTCCGTCGGCACCTTGGTCGCGTTCACCAGCTTGCAGCAGGGCCTGTTCGGCCCGACGGTCTCGCTGCTCGGTGTCGGGATCACGCTGCAGAGCTCGCTGGCACTGTTCGAGCGGATCTTCGAGTACCTGGACCTGCCGATCGAGTTGCCCGAGGCGGTCCGGCCAGTCAGGTTGACCGAGCCGCGCGGCCATCTCCGGTTCGAGAACGTGGACTTCAGCTACGGCGACCGGTCGGCACTGTCCGGCATCACCCTGGACGTGCCGGCCGGCAGCCACTTGGCCGTGGTCGGGGCCACCGGCGCGGGCAAGACCACCCTCGGCTACCTCGTACCGCGGCTCTACGACGTCACCGCGGGCCGGATCACCCTCGACGGCACCGACCTGCGCGATTTCGACCTCGCCGACCTCGCCTCGATCGTCTCCGTCGTCTCCCAGGAGACCCACCTGTTCCACACCACGATCGGCGACAACCTCCGGTTCGCCCGGCCGCAAGCGACGGCCGACGAGGTCATCGCGGCGAGCCGGGCGGCGCAGATCCATGACCTGATCGAGTCTCTGCCGGACGGCTACGACACGGTCGTCGGCGAGCGCGGCTACCGCTTCTCCGGAGGCGAGAAACAGCGGCTGGCCATCACCCGCACTATGCTGCGCGACCCTCGCGTGCTCGTCCTGGACGAGGCCACCAGCGCCCTGGACACCCGGACCGAGCGCTCCGTACAGCAGGCACTGGACCGACTCCGGGCCGGCCGCACGACCATCACCATCGCCCACCGGCTCTCCACAGTCCGCGAAGCCGACCAGATCATCGCGCTCGACCGCGGCCGGATCGTTGAACAGGGCACCCACGACGAACTGGTGGCCCGGCAGGGGTACTACGCACGGCTGCTGGCCCGTGACGGCCGAGCCATGGAACAGATGACGGAGGCACCCCTATGACCGACGCCGAGTTCCTGCTCGCCTACGACGCCACCTGCGGCACCTGCCGGGCGATCTCCCGGGAGGTCGCCCAGGCCAGCGCCGGACGGCTGCGTGTGGTGCCGCTCGACCGCCCCGACGTACGCCGCCTGCGCGCCATAGCCCTGGGAGAGCGGGCGCCGTGGGCACCGACGCTGCTCCGCGTGAGCGGCGACGACGTGCGCGCCTGGAGGGGCCCTGCGATGGCGCTGCCCCTGCTGCAGCGGCTGGGGGTGCGGCATACCCTCGCGGTGGTCAAAGCGCTGGGCCGACTGAGGCGGGGGGAGAACACCGGCACCCCATGGGGGCTGGCAGCGGGAGCACTGGTCGCCACCCGACTGCTGCTGACCGGGAAGGCCCCCCTCGCCGCAGCCCGGGAGAACGACGCGGCCGCCGAGTGGGCCGCAGCGCATCGGGACGCACTCCCGCGCGCATACGACCAGGTAACCGAGCGCCCCGTCGCCTACCAGCGCGCGATCTTCGCCGAGTCACCACCCGACGTGCGCAGCCACCTCTGGATCGAGGCACTGCGGCGCGCCAGGGCAGCCTGCGGGTCGCTCACCGAGGAACAGCGCGACGTCTTCGACCGGGCCATCGAACTCGCCCACGACGAGCGGCTGTTCACCGAGGACCGAGCTCCCGACGCGACTCTGGACGAAAGGCTGGCCGAACTGCGCACCGATACCGTCGCGGTCTTCCAGGATCCCAAGCCCGCCCGGTTGCTGCTCGGACTCGGCCGAGTGCGCTCACAGCAGGCCGGGCGGACGGGATGACCGCGGGCTCCGCGCGCAGGGCCGGGGGCCGCCCGCCCCCGCGCGCGGACGAGTACACCACAACGGACGAGCACAGGGCATGTCCCAGGCTCCTCACCGGGGCTTTCACTCACACAAGGAGAAGCACACCCATGCTGAAACTGAAGAAGACCAAGCGCCTCACCGCCCTCACGGCCGCCTCCGTCGCCCTGGCCGGCGGCGCCACCCTCGGTCTCAGCGGGTCCGCGAGCGCTGCCGTCGGCAACCCGGACCCGTCGACCACGGGCGGGTGGCACCTCTTCCTGCAGAACGACGCGAACAACCAGCGGTACTTCCTGATCTGCAACTACACCGGCTCCGCCCAGCGGGTCTGGGTCGACGTCCATGTGGCCGACCAGGGCGACACCAACGCGACGCTTCAGGACGTCAACACCGGCTGGACGACGACCGGGACCCACATCAGCTTCAACAACGGCGGCTGCGAGGAGTTCAACATCCTCAACTACAACGGCTACGCGCTACTCGGGCAGGTCAACCCGTACGACACGGGCTGGGTCACCTATAACTGACCTGTCCTCGGCGGCGCGCGGGTCCCGTCCGTCGGAGGGCGACTGTAGGGCGACCGTCGGCAAGGGCCCCGACGCCGTGAAGGGCGCCGGGGCCTCGTCGTTCCCACCGGGCGCGCCGGACCGTACGGGCCGGCCGTGCGGGCCGTGCGGGTGGCCATCCGGCGTACGCCGTACAGCGCGGCGCCCAGCGCGAGCACCACGGCGCCCCACAGCACCGAGGCACCCGGCAGGGCGAAGGCCAGGAGCCGACAGCAAGAGCACTTTGAGGTTTTCGTTCATCTGAGCGGTTCACCCACCGGAAGGTCCTTCTGGCGCTGGTGCGGTGGCCGGGCCGGGGCTGACACTGGCCTGGTCCAGGGCGAGCCGGGTGGATGGTGGGATGGCCGGTTCGTCGGCCTGAAGCGGTGAGGGGTCCGCGGCCGAGGTCTCGCTGCCGTCGCTCCGCGGGGGCAGCGAGGCGGTGCGAACCCGGGTTCGGCCACCGTCCTCAAGATCCATGAAGTCCGTGCCCGGGAGCAGCAGCGGGATGACGGTGGCCGTGCCGCGTTACGCTCGCGCTCCAGTCCTATGGCCGTGCGGCTCTTCGTCCGCTCGGTCATGTAGGGCCCCGAAGCCGCCTCCGCCTCGGCGGAAGAGGCCGGTCGCCTGGCCGACCCCTCGTAGCAGGCGGACGTACCAGACTGCTTGACGCTGACGCAGTCCGGCTTCGCGACCTATTCGCCCTTCCCCAGCTCCAGCAAACCCCGCGGGTCGAGGAAGCCATGGGGTCAGAACCCTAGGGTTGCTGGCCGAACTCGACCTCGCCTGCCGGGAAGCCGAACGCCTCGAAGCCCAGACCCTGAGCGCCTTCGGACAGCACCTCCATGCCGCCCTCTACGCGACCTTCCCCGCGCTTCCTGCTCGAGGAAGGTTGCTTCTGCGATCCCAGCAGCGGCGACCGCGGTCCGCAGCTCGCTGATGCCGCGCACCGGGCCGTCATCGGGCACGTCGTATGTGGCGATTGCGGCGGACAGCGCGGGCATCGCCGCGTGCACACGGCCTGCGGCCCGGGCGCCGGAAGCCAGTAGATGTGACAGGTCATGCGCGGGACCCCCTCGTTGGGCCACGCGCCGGACCGCCCGAGGCACGCTTCGCCGGGTCTTTCAGCAGGATCTAGCGAGGAACCCTGGGCCCTTCGGGCCTGGGAGGAGTCGCTTCTCTGGACTGCTCTAACCGGCGGGCTGCGACGGGTGTTTCTGCTGTTCGATGTACTCCTTGATGATTGATAGCGGGGCGCCACCACAGCTCGCCGCGAAGTACGAGGGCGACCAGAAGTGCGCCCCCCACAGGTATTTGCGGATATGGCCGGGGAACTCCTGGTGGAGCCTGCGGGCTGAGACGCCCTTGAGGGAGCCGACCAGGCGGGAGATGGCGACCTTGGGCGGGTAGTACACGAGCAGGTGGACGTGATCGTGTTCGCCGTTGAACTCCACCAGTTCGGTTTCGAAGTCGGCGCATACGGCCCGCATGATCTCTTCGCAGAGCGTAAGGATCTCGTCGGTGAACGGGCCGCGCCGGTACTTGGGCGTGAAGACCAAGTGTGCGTGGAGGGTGTAGACGACCGTGCGGCCCCTGTGGATGTTGGGGTTTGGCTCCCAGCGAGGTGACATAGATCACCTGTATTGCGATGCCCGACGTGAAGATCGTGACGCAGGTGAAGCTGATGCCGGAGGCCGACCAGGCCGCCGCGCTGCGCTCCACCCTGCGCACGGTCAATGACCTGGCGTGCTGGGTCTGCGAGTGGCGTTCGCCCACGGCGTGCCGCGTGAGTACGAGCTGCGCAAGCACACGTACTCGCGTCTCAAGGCCGAAGGGCTTGGGGCGCAGGCCGCGCAGCACGTGATCAAGAAGGTGCGCGACGCGTACACGACGCTGCACGCCAACATCCGTGCCGGAAACCTCGGCAAGCCGAAGTCGAAGCGCCGGATCAAGGCGGAGTCCAAGCCGATCACGTTCCGCCGCGACGCGGCGCAGTCGTATGACGACCGGTGCTTGAGCTGGCAGTACGACGCGCAGGCGGTTTCGTTCTGGACCACGTCCGGACGCATCAAGAACGTCCGGTTCGTCTGCTCCGCCGATGCGCTCAAGACGCTCCGCGAGTACCGCAAGGGCGAAGCGGACCTGGTCGAGCGTGACGGCGTCTTCTACCTGATCGCCACCTGCGAGGTCCCCGAGCCTAGGCTTACGAGCCGGACGGCTTCATCGGGGTGGACCTCGGCATCGTCAACATCGCCACCGCCTCCACCGGCTACCAGGCTGCCGGGCGTGGCCTCAACCGCTACCGCAAGCGTCAGCTCGCCCTGCGGGCCAAGCTCCAGAAGAAGCACACCAAGTCCGCCAAGCGCCGGTTGAAACAGCGATCCCGACGTGAGCAGCGGCACGCCAAGAACACCAACCACATCATCGCCAAGACGATCGTGACCGAGGCTGAACGCACCTCCGCTGGAATCTCCCTGGAAGAACTCAAGGGAATCCGGCAGAGGGTACGGCTCCGCAAGCCCCAACGGGTCGCACTCCGCTCCTGGGCCTTCGCCCAGCTCGCAGGCTTCATCGTCTACAAGGCCAAGTGGGCCGGTGTGCCCCTGGTCTTCGTCGATCCCGCGTACACGTCGCAGACGTGCGCCGAGTGCGGCCACGTCGACAAGCGCAACCGTGTCGACCAGGGTCTTTTCATCTGCCGGGGGTGCGGGGTCGTTGCCCACGCCGACCGGAACGCTTCCCACAACATCGCCACCCGTCGCGAGACCGTGTGGAATGCGGGGCGTGAGTCACCGCGTCCCTGCCACCCCATAGGGGTGTCTGGACGGAGGAGCCAACCCAGCAGCCAGTTGGGCACTACCTCCAAGCCCGGTCCTCTAGGGCCGGGTCAAGTTGACCTAGGGTCTGGTGCAGGGTTGGGTGACAGGTTTGGTCACGCGGCCTGGAGGGCCTGTGTGGTCATGACGGTCTCGTACTCGACGGGTGTGAGCCGGCC
>NZ_JBFAXL010000107.1:0-16070 GCF_040680795.1 Streptomyces sp. NPDC051976 | reverse complement strand
CCTCCTCACCAACCAAATCAACGGCACCAACCCCACCCCCAAAGAACTCCTCCACGAACCCGAACTCGTCGTCCGCCACTCCACCGCCCCCGCCCACCAGGGCGGCCTCGCCCAGCCCGGCCTTCGCGCGGTCGGCACCGACTGACCATCTGGCCGCAACAGCAGGGGGCAGCCGGTCGGTACGGCCGAGGACGACGCCACCGGCACCCGATGCACGGTTGGTGACTGGTGGCCCTGGCTGACGGCCTTCACGAAAGGCTGCCGGACATGCCCCGCGCCTACCCCGCTGAGTTCCGTGCCCGCGCTGTTGCATTGGTGCGGGAATGGAGTGGTTGCGCCAGGACGACATCGACAACGGCCGGCGCCCTGGCAGGGTCTCGGAGGAGTCCGCAGAGCTGCGTGCAGCGCGGCGACGAATCCGTGAGCTGGAGACCGAGCTTGAGATCGTCCGCAAGGCCGCCGAGTTCCACGGCGAGGACAAGCCGACCCCAAAAGGCTCTACCTGGTGATCGACCGTCTCGTCGATGCCGGGGCACCGGTCGACCGATGCTGCCGGATCCTCGGGGTCGCCCGGCAGAACTACTCCAAGCACAAGCGCACCCCGACCACACCGCGGCAGATGCGACGCGAGTGGCTGACCGGGCTGATCCGGGAAGTCCACATCGCCTCACGCGGAACCTACGGCTACCGCCGCATCCACGCCGAGCTCACCCTGGGCATGGGCATCCAGGTCTGTTCCAGGACCGTGTCGGTGCTGATGACACAGGCCGGGATCTACGGACTGCCCGGACCGGTGCGGATCAAGCGCCTGCGGGGCGTCGTCACCGCTGATGACCTGGTCAACCGCAAGTTCCATCGGCTGCGACCCAACGAGTTGTGGGTCACCGACATCACGCAGCACCACACCAGGGAAGGGTGGGTGTACTGCACGGCGGTCCCCGTCGTCCGTCCTCCTGCACGCCGTGAAGCACGCAGGAGGACGGATGGTGCCGGGAGTTCCGCAGAGAGCGGCCACAGGGTCAGAAGGTCCCATTGGAGACCGAAATCGCCCCGTTCGCCCTGAGGTAGCGGATGAGATAGGACTCAGCTGCGTTCTGTGCGACCTGTTCTTCGCGCCCGTCGTAGCTTTGCTCGCTGGCGTCGAGATAGGTGTGGCCGTCGGTGAAGCGAGCCTGCATGTTGATGATTTTCGCGGCGTGGAATGGTCCCCAGTAGGCCCCACCGGACGAGGCAAGCGAGTCCAGTTGGCCGTAGGGGCTGCTGACGCTGCTGTAGAGCACGTCCATGGTCAGGTAGTTGATCCGGGTTCCCGGCCCCCAGTCGTCGCCCATCGGGTAGTAGATGTCAGTGAAGTCCGTCGCTGTCGTGTCGGTGCTGTGTTAGATGTGACCTCCCGGCGAGGCGATGGTGGGCCTGATCAGCGAGTCGACGTTGTACTCATCCGGTTTCGCACCGGGCGTCCAGGTCTGGTCGACGAGCGCCTGGTAGAAGACGCCGCCGCGCACGTCCGCGTAGGGAGTTGCCCGGTGGGCCAGCGACTGGGTGACAACACCGAGCCCGGTCTCGATGGGGAACGCCATGTAGTCCGGGTGGATGATGTTGTGATTGGTCAGGGTGCCGTCGTCGTATGAGTCGGACCCCTTCAACCAGGTGCTCAACGTCTTACCGTTGACCACCTTCACACCATTTGTACTGGTGACATCGCTCGGACGCGAATACGACGCCAGCGAGATCTCGATCCGCTTCTGCATCCAGGCGCTGTAGTTGACGTGGTTTGGCAGCATCGCCGTGGCCACCTGCAGGATGTTCCCGTCCCAGGCGACCTCTTCGGCCTTGCTGTCGCCCGGGTAGCGGACGCGGCCAGTGAGATCGCGGTAGTAGGGCACGGTCCAGCCGATGAAACGATTGGCTTCGGCTTCGACCAGGTTGCGCACCTGGGTCTGTTCGGTGGGGGTGAGGTAGTCCCAGAAGATCCAGCCGGCCAGGGCAGTCTGGGCGGCCCATTCGGCTGTCTGCCAACCAGGCCCTCCAGAGGCAGGCGCCGCGGCGGGAGTGCCCCATCCGCCGGTGGCGGTGTTCGAGTAGTGCGCGTGCGCCAGCGACGCGATGAGCTTCTCCGTCTCGGCCTTGGCCGTGGCGAGCGGGACGCCTGTCGCCGTGGGGTTGTACTGCCCCAGCCGGATCGATGTGGCCAGCGCCACGGCCTCAGCGGTGGCCGGCCGGATGTTCGGCTCGTCGGTGCCGCCGAAGTCCAGGTACTGGTTGCCGCTCTGGCTGTCGAAGTGCTTGACCCAGTTCCACCATGTGGTGATGGCGTACTTGTTGGAGTTGGACAGGATCTGCCCGACTTGCAGGGACAGTGGGTCGTTGGGTGTGGCCGTGAAGGTACTGAAGGCGATCGGCACCACATTATTGTCGGCTGCCGAGACGGGGGCGGCTGGCACGATTACGGCAGAGACGATGAGGGCGCCTCCGGCGACAGTCGCGAATGTCCCATGCCATCGCGAACGCCAGCCCATCAGTCGTATAAATACCTTTCGCATCATCTGTCTCCTGTTGTGTGCTGCTTGCCACGCGCCTTGCGTGGCAGTCGATGGGGCGGCTGCGGGCACCCCTTAGCCGAGGCATTCCCGCAGTGCCGCGGTGAGTCTGTTGGCGCGGCCGTCGGCGGGGCCGCCGCCCATCTGGTTGTTCACGTAGGCGAAGCCGAGGCCGCCGTCCGCGTCGGCGAAGGCCAGTTCACCGCCCGCACCGTCGTGCCCGAACGACGCGCCCGAGAGCAATGGCCGCTGTCGACTGCCGTCCAGCATGAATCCGGTGGAGAACCGGGCGTCGGGAGCGGACGCGCCGCCGTACCAGTCGTCGGCGTCCGAACGGGGGGTCAATGCGTCGGCGACGCTGTCCTCGGTCAACAGGCGGACTCCGTCGATCTCGGTGACGGCCGCGGCGAAGATGCGCGCCAACCCGGCCGCGGAGACGATTGCGTTGGCCGCCGGGATCTCCATAGCGTGGACGGCAGGGGAGTTGAAGCCGCGATCGCCGTCGATGAATCCGATCGGGAAGACAGAGCCCAGTGTCAGCGACCGGCGCAGGTCGTGATCGGAGATGTGTGACCCGGGCGACGTCAGCGGGTCCTCGGGAAATCCCGGCGTCGGTTCCAGGTAGGCCACCCGGCCCCGCTGTTCTCGCGGCAGGCCTATCCAGGCATCGGCCGACAGCGGGTGCGCGATCAACGAGGCGAGCAGCCCCCCGGGGGTATGCCCGGTGATCCGACGCAGTACCTCGCCGGTCAGCCAGCCGAACGTCAGCGGGTGATAGGCGTAGGCCGTGCCCGGCTCCCAGAGCGGCGCCTGCTCTGCCAGGACGTGCACCATCGGGTTCCAACCCGCAAGCGCGTCAAGGCTGATGTCCTCGTCGGGAGCGATCAGGCCGGCCCGATGACTGAACAGTTCCCGGACGGTGATGTCCTCCTTCCCAGCTTGGCCGAACTCCGGCCAGTACCGGACGACTGGTGCGTCGAAGTCGAGACGGCCCTGCTGATGGATCAGGTAGGCACACAGCGCGACCAGCCCCTTGCTTACCGAGAAGACCGGGACGATAGTGTCGTCGGACCAGAGCCGACCGCTGCGTCGGTCGGCAACACCCGCGTAGAGGTCCACGACCTTGCGACCATGACGGTACACAGCGCAGGCTGCGCCGATCTCGTGGCCCGCCTTGAAGTTGGCGCTGAAAGCGTCAGCGACGGCGCCGAAGCCTTCATCGGCGAGTCCGTTGATCCGAGTCACGTGGTGTCCGTTCTGATCGGAAGATCTGCCCGCATCGGGCGCAAGTGGTGGGCACTGCCCGACTTTTGACAAGGTGATACCGAGGCCTCGGCACTGCGCCGGGCCTTAGTAGGTGTGGTTCGGTGTGGTCGGTGTACTAGTAGTACTTCGTTAGGTTGCTTTGATCGCACGGTCAGCAGTGGTGCATGCTGTCGTTCGTGGATCTTGCGGAGATCGAGCAACTGCGGGCGAGCCTGCGTGAGTTCGTTGCCGAGGTGTTCGGATCGTTGAAGCGCAAGGACCTGATGAGGATCTTTGAAAACGGCTCTGGCCGTGATTCCGATTCCGTGAAGGTCATGGCTGGGTGAGGACGCGGGCTCGGAGGAGGTCGAACGATGCCCTCCCATACATGGCTCTTTTGATGGTTTTCAACCTGTTGACGTAGCCCTCGACGACGCCGGAACTCCAGGGCAGGGTGAGGCTGGCTGTGACGGCGTCGAGGTCGCGGCGCAAGGAGCCAGCGAAGCCCTGCATCGGTTTGGGGGCGTCCTGTTCGGCCTGGCGGATCCATTCCATGAGGAGTTGTCCGCGCTGGTTGCGGAGGAGGTCGGCGAAGGTGCGGGCGAGGTCGCAGGCGCGGGTGATGTCCGGGCAGGCGAGCCGGACGTCGAGCAGGCGCTTCTCTTGGCGGTCGGTGAGGGTGTCGCGGGGGCGCATGATCCAGGAGGTGATCTTGCGGGGACTGAGTATGTCGGGCCGGACGGGTTCGGCGGTGCCGGCGCGCAAGGCGGCCAGGTGCTTGCGGACGACCTGGATGCTGCCGCGGTAGCCGCGTTCGCGCAGTTCCAGGAACAGGCGCCTGCCGTCTACTTGGTCGAGGCTCTCGGTGAAGCGGGCGTTGAGGTAGGGCTTGAACGGTTCCAGTACGCCGTTCGGGCGTCGCTCGTGGACGGAGGCCAGCAGTTCGTCGAGGGCGGTGTCGCGGAAGCGGCGTACCGTCTTGCGGTCCAGGTCGAGCCGGCGTGCGATGGCGCTGATCGTCCAGCCCTTGTCGACCGGGCGGTGGATGTCCTCGTAGCAGTGGCGGGTGCGCTTGATGACCTGTGTGCGGGGCAGCTCCGGCGGCGGCAGTTCCAGCAGCACCGGCTCCGGCACCTTCGTCACGACCTCCTCCTCCGCGTGTTTGCGCAGGCAGGCGCGGTGCTGGTGACAGGTCTTCTCCACCGCGGCGGACAGGTTCTGCAGCAGGTGCCACTGGTCGGCGACTTCCAGCGCATCGGGGGCGGCTTCGCGGACGGCCCTGGTGTAGGCGGTGGCCCGGTCGCGGCAGACGATCTCCGCGCCGGGGTGCTCGGTCAGCCAGGCGGCGAGGGTTTCCGCGGTGCGGTCCGGCAGCACGTCCACGACCCGGCCGGCCTCCACGTCTACCAGCACAGTGCCGTAGGTGCGGCCCTTGCGGAAGGCGAAGTCGTCCACGCCCAGCACCCGCGGTGCCCGGTCCGGCACGGGCGGCGCCGTCAGCAGTGCGAGCAGCCGGCTGCGGCCCGCGGCCACCCGCAATTCGCGGCACAGCCGCTCACCCGCCGCCCGCCCAACTCCACGGCGATCGACCGCAACCACGCCTTCAAGCCTAGGCTCGACCTGCGGTATCGCTCGGTGAGCCCGTCGACCTGTTCGACGAAAGTCTTGCGCGAACAGCTCCTCCGCTCGCAGAAGTACCTCCGCACCCGTAACCGGATCACCACGCGCTTCGAGCCCAACGGCCGCTCGGCCAGGCGCCGCCGGTACGAACTGTGCACCCGCCGCGCCCGCCACCGGCAATCCGGGCACCGACCCGACCGGCACGTGGACACCGCCTCCACCACCAACCCGTCGAGCGACTCGCTGACCTGCTCGACACGCACACCGACTCCGGAAAACAACACATCTTCAACCGACTTGAGCGCCACGCGACGAAAGACCGTGAAGAAACGATCACGCGTTCCACCCCGCTGACCTGGGGTTTCACAGAACTCCAGACAGAGCCAAATTCAAACAGCGTCATCACCCACAAGCAAGGGCAGTGCAGAGCCCTGCCCGAACACCCCGACGGGAGACCGCCTGGCGCCGGAACCGCTGGCAAACCTGGCGACAAGCGACCACACCCGAGCCAGGAGAGAGCGCCCAGTTCAGCGCACCCACCCCGGGTTTCAGGGGCCCAGCGACACGGCCGGAACCGACACCCTGGCGCCGTCGTAGCCGTCGACACGAAGTCGCGGCTTATCCCAGCTCAGAGAGACCTGCAGCCCCTCCGGCGGCAGCAAATCGTCAGCATCGGCGTCAGAGGACTCCACGAGATCATGGCGGCTACCAAAGCCCCGACCCGCGGGATGGGCACGTTCTTCAAGGAGTGCGAGCACCCGCATTCGAAGTGGTCCAAGTGTCCCCACGAGTACAAAATCAGGCACCGCAGCGCCGCCAGCACGGGCTTGCTAGCCCCCGCCCCGCGGTGGCTGGCCGGTCCCCGCGCGGACAGCGACAAGGTGGTTGCGGGCCGCCTTGTCCCTGCCACGGAAGAGTGCGAACGGCCACGGGGACCGAAGGAGGCAGCGTTGACACACTAGCTGCATGAGCGGACCGTTAGTGACCCGAAAGATGACAAAAGCCCACCGGGTCTCGCAGGCTACGGAAGGATTCTCCCGGTGCGAGCGGGGGGTGGTCCGCCGATCCGGTGACTTGAGGTTGCGGAGAGGATCCGCACAGGAATCGCGACCGGGCCGAACGTGAGGGCGTGGCTCGCGATAGGCGCAGACCTCAGAACCTCCCGGGAGCCCTCCCCACGTAGTCAGGCTCGGCCGGGCGTGGCATGCGTGCAGGTCGGGGGCATGGCGGCGGTGCGCCTAGCCTCAGGGCCTGGACAGCTGAACTGGCGGTCATCGCGGGGATCCAAGGAATAACTTGCACCGCATATCCACTGTAGCGCATACTTGCTGCATGCAGTGGGAAGTCCTTCTTCACGAGGAAGTCGACAAGTGGCTCCTCGACCTCACCCAGAGTGATCCCCACACCGCAGACGAGGTCGCCGCCGCTATCGACAAGCTCGCTGAGGACGGACCAACCCTAGGACGCCCCCTCGCAGACCGCATCCACGGCTCTCGGCACCACCACATGAAGGAGCTCCGCCCCCGCACCAACGGGAGCGGCGAGATCCGAATGCTGTTCGCGTTCGATCCTGACCGCCAGGCCCTCATCCTGGTCGCAGGCGACAAGCAAGGCGCCTGGAGTTCGTGGTACACAACCAATATCCCCATCGCAGATGATCGCTACGACGAGCATCTCGACAGCCTGAAGGAGCCGAAGCCATGAGGTCCTGGAAGGAGATCCGGCCCGAGGTCGTGACCGACCTGGACCGGGTTGCCGAACACCGCGAAAAGCTTGACGCCGAAGTTCGTGCCTACCGGCTTGCCGAAATCCGCAAGGAGCAGGATCTGACGCAGTCCGATCTCGCGAAAATCATCGGCATCACACAACCGAATGTGTCTCGCCTGGAGAAGGGCGAGCTGGATGCTGCTGCGCTCTCTACGATCCGCGCCTATGTCGAGGCCCTTGGCGGAAGCCTCCGGATGGTCGCCGACTTTGGAGATCGCCAGCTCCGCATTCAGTGATAGACGCCGTTGAGCCCCCGGCCTCGAAGGTCGGGGGCTTCCTTGTGACCGCTCACACCTCGTTCTCCCCGCGCGCGGAGAACAGACGGTGATCGTAGGAGCCAACTGGTACGAGGGCAGGCCAGCTCTGCTCGCGTGGAGAACGGGCCAGATCAGCGCCTGCGGCGCCTCGGCTCAAGCCAGGGCCAGTACTGACGGCTGCCAGAGACGAAGCAGCCGCTCCAGGTGTGGGCCGCCGGCTTCCGCCAGAGTCCGGGCTCCGACGCGGTTGCCGGTCAGCTCAGCTTTGCTCCCCGCAAGCGCCCGCAACGAGAACGTCATCCGCACGCCCCAGCTACTCCCCCACGTCATCTCCGTGGGTGAACTCGGGGCGCCGAGATGATCGGCCTGGATGACATCGCCGTCACAGCCGACGCCCGCCACTTCCACCTGATCCGGCGATCCACCGGGCGCACTCTTGATGTGCGCGTCCTCCACGTACTCGAAGCCGCCGCCCAGACCCAGTGTCGGCTTACAAGGCGTTCGGCTTCGGGGCCGCAGGCCGCCTGCCATACCTGCCCCGCTTGCGCTACCGCCGCACGATGCTCGCCCCTCGAAATCCCCTGAACAGGCCAGACGCAAGATCGTCAGGACTTTGAATCAGCCGGGTCCGTACAGGCAGCCAGGAAGCTGCAGCAGCACACGCAATGCGGTATGTCGGGACACGCGCATGCCCAGGGCCGATAACGCCCGCGCGCCAGCGCGGCTGGCAAGCTCGCGAAGCACCGCACTGACCTGCGAGGACAGTCGGGGCGTGCGACGCTGGTAGCGCTCGAGGATGCCGGGCATAGTTCGCGGAACCCCTGGCGGCAGCCCCGCGTCGGGCAGACCAGGCGCCGGACCTGGACCACCACGACGGCCCGGCGTGCGTCCGCGGTCACGTCCGCCACGGTCCGCCGCGGTAGCCGTGCACCCGCTCGGTCTCGACACCGCAGGTCGGGCAGGCGACCGAGCCTGCCGGCGTCCGGGCGCGGACCTGGATCAGCAGCACCTCGTCCGACACGCTCTCCACGACCAGCGGCGAGAGTCCCGAAAACACCGTGTCCGCAAGCTCATTGGCATCAAGCACGACGCATCGTCACACGATGACGCTCTCCGTCACTACCAAATGTGCGACAGAGCGGCAAACCGTACAGACCCCGAAGACCATCCGCAGGACGTGCTCGGTGCAGGTCAAACTCACCTTAGGTGCGGCAGATCGGTGAACCGACGAACTTAGTCGCCCTGGTGAGATGGCCCGTCAGCCAGGGGCTCGGGAGCTGAGGGTCCGTAGTTTTACGGATGCATCCGATGTGGCGGGAAGGCAGGATGACGCGAAACGCCGCTCAGCGATCATGTAACCCACTCGCGGGCCTACGAGTCTGCCTGGAGAGACTCGAGGTAACCCTGCCGGGCCGCTCCAGGCAGCCGCTGCGGTGAGCAAGCTCCACGAATGCAAATCATCATGACTACGAGCGGTGACGCCGAAGGAGACGCCATGACGACGATCTGGGTTGTGACCGTCCCCACCACCGAAGACGGCTCGCGGGAACTCATCCGCGCTGAGGTACTCACCAGTTTCACTGGTAGCGCGCAGAACGTGCTCGCGGTCCGGCCCGGCGCGCAGCTACGGGTAGCGCTCGCCGCCGGTGCTGCGGATAGGCCGCTGCCACGCGGATTCCACGTTTCGTTCGTTCAGATTCTGGACCTGATCACGCGAACGCACAGCGACCGGGACAAGGTCGTCAGCGCGGCGTTCGACGACGCCGAACAGGGATGGCAGTGGACGGTCGGGGACGCCTTCGTCCTGACCGCAGGACAGGGGGCCTATGGCCCGAAGTCATCCTCATGCTGAGGAAGATCCTGGTCCGCCGACCCATCGGCCAGCCCCGCACCCGGCCCGTCGCCGTCGCCGTCGCCGTCGCCGTCGCCGCAGACAATGCCTACTCCTTCGTCGACACACCCGGCACACAGGACGCCTTGTCCGACACTGCCTTCGCGCCGACGTCGAGCGGTGCATCGCGGGCCCGCACCGCATTGCAAGCCAAGGCGACATCACAGGGGCTTCTGTTCCTCGCCTCACCCGCCGCTGACTTCGTGACCGGGCACACCCTGCTTGTAGACGGCGGCTGGACGGCTCGTTGACTCAACCCGTGGGTGCGAGTGGCACTCCAACGCTATCGCTACCCAGGCAACGACGCGTGCACGATTGTCTACACGCGTAATTGATCTACGTGGTTGCACTGATGCAGGTGCGGCACGTGCAGCGGCAATATGAACCACGCGTCGGCCGCACGCGCCCGCCTGCTTCTCGGTACCCCCGTCCGGAAGCAGGCGGGTTGCACTAATAGGGGCATTGCGGACCTCTATGGGAACACCTGAAGTGAGACGGCCATCTGACGGCGCAACGCGTCGGGGGTCTCATGCACCTGATGATCTCCGCTTCGGTGGCTTCGCGTGCTTCGGCCGTCGATCAAGCGCTCCGTGCGGCGCGGCGCTCCAAGGCTTTCACAGACTGTGCGGTGTCTGCGTCAGGCTCCTGGCGATCGACCCGGCGTGGGAGGCGGGGGCTGGATTCGCGACGTTACGGAGTCCTGGCCGCGATGACGGCTGCCGGGGGTTGGGGTGGGTGCGGATGCGGCGGTGCGGGCGAGTATCTGCTCCAGGCGGGCAGTAATGCGGGTGTGCTGGTAGCGGTCTACGGCTTCACTTAGCTGGTCCCATTCATCGGCGTCGGTGACTGCGCCGATGTCAGTGGTGTCCTCAGCGTTCGGGCGGGGACCGAGTGGATCATGCCCCGTCAGGTGGTGGCGTTCTCGGTAGTGACTGAGAGCGCTGACGAGACTCGTGTAGGCGTGCTGTTCGTCTTGGTCGGCGGCACCAGGTGGGGAGAGGCGGTCCAGCCATGAGTCAGGCGATGGCTCCTCGCCGAGGACCGCAGCGAGGGCCGCTGCCGCGTAGGCGATGTGCCGAGCCGGGAAATTGAGCGGCGCCGAGCCAGGGACGTGCAGGGCGGGCTGCACGAGCCCGTTGGTTGCGGAGTGGTCGCCACGATGGCGGATCAGGAGGGGGCGGATGCGGCGTTGCAGGTCGTCGTAGGCATGAGCCGCGTCGGTGGTGGTGGGGGGCGGGCCTAGACCGGGAACGGTGGGTTCGAGGTGGCGGCGCCCTCGCCACAGTTCGACAAGCGCAGCCGTGGTGTGCCAGGACTCCCGATCATGTCCAGGGCCGGCGGGTGGGGGGCCGAGCGGCTTGAGCCACGACTGGGCGGATGGAGTGGCAGCGAGGGCAGCGCCACGGTCGTGAAGGGCCCGGGCCAGGATGCGGTGGCGACGAGTGAGGTGGGAGCGCCAGTGCGCCGGGGTGTCGGGGTCGGTCATCGCGGCGCGGGAGGTGACCCAGTCCGGGACCGGCCCGGACAGGTCGGAGGTGCGAGGTGCGCCGTCGGGCAGGCGGTCGCGGAGTCGTAGTTCGGCGTCGATGCGGCCGATGACGTTGTCAGCGAGCGTGACGTGCGCGCTGTCGTGATCCTGGCGGCAGGGTGCGGCAGCCATCAGGTCGGAGATTTGGTCGGTAGCACGGGAGCCGTGGGCGGGCCTCGTCTGGCGCTGGGAGTCTTCGCGTGCCCGGTCCCGCCAAGCCAAGTCTTGGCGGATAGCGGCCTCTTCGGTGAGCGCGGCCAAATGGAGCCACGTTGCCCGCGCGGAGGCGGTGCTGGCGCCGTGGCGGGCGAAGGCGTACGCGCGGCGGGCCGCGGCGAGGTGGATTGCTAGTTCGGTGCGCGTCCAGTCGCCATGGATGCGGTCGGGCCATGCGGGATGGAGCATGCCAGAACGAGTAGTGACCGGAGTGGGCCGATCAGTCAGCGAGGCGTCGGCGCGCGGGACTCTTTCAGCCGCTGCGGCGCGCTGCTGGTTCGCGACGGCCCGCAGATGGTGAAGCTGGGTCAAGGACAGCGTTGCCAGGCGGCGCGCGGGGTCGGCGGATGCGATGGCGCGGGCGGCGTCGGCCAGGTGCCAGCGGATGCGCCAGGTCAGCAGGGCAGCCGGGTCCTCGGCACTCGCCAGGGCGTCGGCGCCGGTGTGCTCCAGGAGGCGTGGCAGGGTGAAGCCAGCCGCTTCCGCGTCGGCCAGGGCGCGGGCCAGCGCCCCGAAGGCGTCGCCGGCCAGGAGTTGGGCCGCCCGATCGCCGAGGCAGGTGTTGAGTACCGACGTCAGGCGGGCGGTGGTGGCCCGCCAGGAGATGTCGGAGAACTCCGCCGCGAGACGTGCGGGGTCGGCGGCGGTGTCCTGCAGGTCGGCGATGGTCTCGGTCGCCGACAGCGAGGGGTGGCGC
Source organism: Streptomyces sp. NPDC051976 (assembly GCF_040680795.1). Taxonomy (NCBI): domain Bacteria; kingdom Bacillati; phylum Actinomycetota; class Actinomycetes; order Kitasatosporales; family Streptomycetaceae; genus Streptomyces; species Streptomyces sp. NPDC051976. The sequence continues at coordinate 4,309 of NZ_JBFAXL010000107.1, read as the reverse complement.
CGTGCGGCGATGGTGGAAAGGACGCGGGTGACGCTGTCGCCGGGGTCCAGGGCGAGGTAGAGGCGGTTGGTGCGGGCGCCGCGCGTGAGCTGGACGTAGACGTGCTCTCGGGTCGAACGCGCGGTTGCCAGGGCATGAGAGGTGTCCACGGTCATGCCCTGGGCGCGATGAATGCTGGAGGCGTAACCGAGTTCGCAGTGCCGCATGACGTAGGCCCGCGGCAGGCGGACGCGGCCGCGGTGGGTGGTGCTGCGGGCGATGACGTCTCCCGTGCGGGTGATGCGGGTGACGGTCCACAGGTCGCCGTTCTTCACGAAGTCCCGGCGGATGATCATGGTGCGGGAGTTGCGGCGGGTGCAGATGACGTCGCCGACGAACGCTCGGTGGCCGTCTCGTAGGGCCTGGCCTCTGCCGGGGACCAACTGACCGCTCATGTGCCGCCATGCCTGGGCGCGGGCGTTCAGTTCGCGCACGGTGTCGTTGTCGGCGGCTGTCATCACTGACCGCAGGCCACGTTCGGTATCACGTTGCCACGCGGTGTGGACGGCTTCGCACATCGCCTCATGGCTGCCGGCGGTGATGCGGTCTCTGGCCCGGTACCAGGTGAAGGCCTGGTCGGTTCGGGGGCTGTCGCGCAAGAGCAGGGAAGCGTCGCCTTCGCCTGGGGTGGTGAAGCGGTGCAGGCGGTCCAGTTCCACCGCGCCGGTACGTCGGGCCACCAGTCGCAGTACGCCCCCGGCTTCGGCCGCGGCCAACTGCGAGGGGTCGCCCAGCAGCCTCACCCGCGCACCCACCTTCGCGGCGTGGGCCAGGACCTTGTCCAGCAGCAGTGTGCCGGCCATGCCTGCCTCGTCGACCAGGACCACATCGCGGTCGGACAGGTGGAACAGATCGTCGACGACTTTGCCGGAGGTGGCGCGGTCACGTTGGTGCAGCCAGGAATGCAGGGTGTGGGCGGGCACCCCCAGATCGCCTTGCAATACCTTCGCCGCACGCGCCGACGGCGCCAGGGGGATCAAGCGGCCTCCGGAGGCACTCACGGCTTTGGCCACCAGACGCATCGCGGTGGTCTTGCCCGCGCCGGCCGGCCCGAGCCCGGCGATCAGTTGCTGCTCGCCGCAGCAGAACGCGTACGCCAAGGCTCGCTGCCCGACATCCAACGGTTCCCGGTACAAGGCCGCAGTCCTGGCGAAGGTGCCGGCCGCGACCGGCGGCAACACCAGGGAAGTGGAGGCGGCCAGCAGCCGGTCCTCCGCCGCAAGGATCCGACTGGTGGTGTAGGTGCGACCGCCGATCGCACGGTAGACGCTTGTCCCGTCTGCCCGTTGCAGGTCCGGATGCGGTGGGTTGAGGTCCGGCGGTGTGATGTCGATGCAGCCGGATCCGGTAAGAGCCAGGTCGGTGATCTCATCAGCTGCGGCGCCGTCGGCGGTCAGACCGCGGGTGGTGCGCATCAGATAGCGGCGGGCTTCGGCCAGCACATGGCGGCGGTGAAAGGTGGCTCGGCGTGCGGTGACTTCTGCCAGAACTTCGGCCGCGGCCCGTGCGGTGTCGACCGCCGATTGCGTCGGCATCGCACTCGCGGCCGCACGCGCCGCGGTCAGTAGTTCGTCGACCGTCCCGGCGCCGACCGCAGCCACTGCGCGCTGCCGCCAGACGGTGAGCAGTTCCGGCAGTGGCCGTGAGGCAGGTGCCGCAGGGCGGGTACGCGCACGGGCCTGCTCCAGCAGTCGGTACCGCGTCTGCGCCGCTGGTTGTCGATCGTAGCGGCGCGCGTACTCCGCCAGAAGTTCCTCGGCCACCGCACGCACCGACTGCCCGCGTTGGTCGTACAGAGCCCTGATCTCCGGGTTGATGCCGGCGATCCGCATCACCGGCCGCTGCCCTGGGGTGACCTCCACGGTCTCGGTACGCACACCCAGCGCCGCACAGGTCAGCTCCAGCGACCGTTGGTTGTACAACTCGCTGGCATTGACCACTTCGCGCAGGAGGAGCCGTGAGTCCAGCGTTCGCCACCGTCCATCGGGCCCCTGCACCCGGGTGCTGAGCACCGCATGGTCGTGCAGCATCGGATCCCCAGCCCGTGATGCGTAGTGCCGAAACCGGGCCACGATCAGTCCCGGTCGCGCCTTCTCCTGCGCCGCGCCGCCCGGCCCCGTACGCACCGCCAGCGCGTGATCCTCGAGATACGCCAAGGTCTCGACGATGGCCTGCTCGTGAGCGACTTCCGCTATCGCGCGCGCCCATGGTGGCAGCAGCGCCCACAACACCGGGTCGGGAAAAGAGAACACCAGATCCAGCCCGGTGCGAGAGATGCGCTGCGGGCCCGACCGGGCGGCGGCGAACCGGCCCAGTTCCGCCCCGTCGGCCGGCCTTCGCCGGTACTCCTCCTCGAAGTGCACGGCCGCGATCCGCAGGCGCACTTGTCGCCGTTCTCCTGCCGTCAGCGGCCGACACCGCTCCTCTTCCACCGCCTCGACCACTTCCTGCACCGCACGGTCCAGCGGACTGCTCTCCGACAAGTTCAGGACCGGCGGCCCCAATCGCGCAGCCCGCCACGCACGGCCCCTCGCCGCGGCGCTCACCGTGCCATCGCCGTCTCGCAGCCCCGCGGCGATGATCGAGCCCGCATTCGGGTGGAGGCCTAGGCCGAACAGCGCCTGCATCTGATCGGCCGACACGACCCCCGATACCCCCAACGCGGTCGCGCCACGTCCCTGCCAACGCCCTTCTGGCACCGCGGCCAGGAGCGGTCGCCCCGTCCTCAGACGGTGCGGCGACTGGGCCCCATCCAGGGCACGGCCGCGCAAGTAGTTCCAGTACCGGTAGCCGCTACCGGCCGAGATGAACTTCAGCCTCATGGTCACCGCACCACGCAAACACAGTGCCGACAGCACCCCATCGCTGCTGGGCCCCAGGCCCCGTCCCACGGCTCCGCGATCCATCCTCGCGTGCCGCCCCACGGGATTTCCCGACCGCAGGGCGCCGCGGACCGTCCAGGTGCCAGAGGTGCCTCAACAACTCAACGCCCGGAGCAAGAGGTGCGGACCTCCCCCACCCGCCCGCCGCCCCAAAGCACCAGCGCCCGCCACTCACCAGTCCACACGCCACACCGCCCCAGGCACCAGTACCCGACGCACTCCTTCGCATCCGCTGCACTGGGTCGCCCCGCCGAGCGCGGCACGGCGAGAATCTGGGCGCGGCGCGGCGCGGATGCCGAACACCGGCTGACGGATGCCGCGGATGCGGCGGTGGCTGAGGAGGCAGGTTGAGACGATTGGGCCGCGGTGCCGGTTGTTCGGTGAGGCGTCAGCCCCTGGGGTCAGTCGGAGATTCGTGGCTCGCGCCTTCTGCCGGCGGGCCAGAAGAGGCGGGCGCGCATCTGCTGCGTGAGGTTCCCAAGGAGTTCGCGCAGCCACGGGTTGTGGGCGGCTGGTAGCCGGACCAGGGTGTGCTGGAATGCTTCCGGATCGATCCGAGATGGTGGATGGGGGTGCGGCGGGCGGGGGTCGTCTCGGAGGACGTCGTCGGGTATGGCGCCCGATGCGAGGACGGGCAGGTGCGTTTCAGGGAAGGACAGCGGCACGAGGAGTATGGCGGCGTCCACATCAGTGGCGGGCAGTCCCTGTCCGGCCAAAATGGCGCGGTGCGCCGGCGGACCCGCGGGCAGCAGGGCGTCGAGGGCGTGTTGGAACGCTTACTCGATCAGGCCGTCCGGCATCATGACCGGTCGGCCTTCCGAGGGCGCCAGCAGGTGGGCGAGTGCCTGGCCGGCCGCCGCCTCCCGCTGTGGGCTCCACGACCACCAGTTGTACGATCCGCACCGTGTTCCCCAACTGTTGCTCGGCTCGAACGGGGGTGTGCTCTTGCCCTGAGCGGTCAGTTCCTCCCAGGACAGCGATACGCCGTCGGCGCCATGGGGTAGGAGGGCACGGCGTCTGGGGCGAGCCACACCGCCTACCAGAGCAAGCAGTCATCGATCCGGCTCGCCACAGGGAAGCCGTACGCCTCGCACTCCATGTTGGGCCCGTCTGCCCCGTCGAGGCCACAGCGTGCGGCCGCTGCGGTTCTCGGGGATCAGCACTGTGCCTCGGGTGTCTCCGGGATGACGATCGCGCCAGGCGACCCGTCGGAGAGGAAGTAGACCGGGGCGTGGATGCTCTGGGTCGTCGCCTCGTCCGTACCGATCTCCTCCCACGTTCGCCGCGGCGGCCCTAGTAGTGCTTGGTCAGGTTGGTATCGGGGTGGGTATGTCTTGGTGGCAGGTGGGGCAGGCGCCGGCCCAGAGTGCGAGGAGGGTCTGCAGCTC
>NZ_JBFAXL010000106.1:0-16426 GCF_040680795.1 Streptomyces sp. NPDC051976 | reverse complement strand
ACTACCAGCACCATGCCAGCACCCCGTAAATATCCCGATGAACTCCGTGAGCGTGCGATCCGTGAGGTCCGCGCGACCGGCCGCCCGATCGCGCATGTCGCGAAGGATCTGGGCATCCATAAGGAGGCCCTGCGCGGCTGGGTCCGCCAGGCCGAGGCCGATCGTGGTGAGCGCGATGACCGGCTGACCACCACCGAGCAGGACGAGCTCAGGCAACTCCGCCGGGAGAATGCTGAGTTGAGGCGGGCGAATGAGATCCTCAAGGCAGCCTCGGTGTTTTTTGCTCAGGAGATCGACCGTCCCCGGACGAGACCGACCAGGTGATCGACCACCTGCGTGACAGAGGTCTCGGGGTCGATCCCGTCTGCCGGGTTCTTGAGCTGTCGCCGTCGACGTATTTCGCCCGCAAGAAGCGGCCGAAGTTGGCCCGCCGGCTCCGTGACGAGCAGCTCATGCCGCTGATCGAGCAGGTCCACGCGGAGTCGGGCGGCACGTATGGGGCCCGTCGGATCACCCGCGCCCTTCGGCGCAAGGGCCACGAGGTGGCCCGCTGCACCGTGGAGCGGCTGATGGCAGAGCTGGGTCTGGAGGGCGTGATCCGTGGCCGGCGGCGGCGCACGACAGTCCCGGAGCCTTCCGCGCCTCGGCCGCCGGACCTGGTCGACCGCGACTTCACCGCGAGCCGCCCGGACCAGCTCTGGGTCGCGGACATGATGTACGTCCGCACCTGGTCGGGCTGGGCGTACGTGGCGTTCGTCCTGGACGTGTACTCCCGGATGATCGTCGGCTGACAGGTCGCGAACCACATGCGGACCGAACTTCCAATGCGTCTGCCGAAGCCACCACGGATGCACGGTGTCAACGGCCGGCCGCCCAAGCACGGCCCGGAGTTCCGCTTCACCAAGCCGGAGACCTGGCCCGAGCCCGCGATCACCACGGTCACCGACACCGCCAACCAAAGCAAGGCCGTCACCCAGGCGTGGGACCGAGTCCACCCCCGGCTCACTCACCGCTCCTCATGGCTCGACCATGACGGTGAACTACCGCTGGTCGAGGGGACGCTGATGCGGTTAAAAGTGGACTGTCGAAGGACCGGGATCCAGAGAGCCGTATCGATACCGCCGTGTGCTCTGCTATCAGTGAGGTGCTGGAAGGCCACCGGGCTCTTGACGTTCAGTTCGAGAGCTGTGGACGGTTCCCGGAGGTGCTGTATCTCGTCCCCGCGCCGGACAGGCAGTTCCGGCGTCTCACGCAGGCGATCGCCGATCGATGGCCGGAGACCCCGCCGTTCGGTGGCCAGTTCACCGACGTCATCCCGCATCTAACGATCGCTTTGTTGATCGAGGTCTGAACAGGCCAACTCGTGAAAGCGCGAGGCTAAGCTCACGCTCGCCGCGTGACAACGAACCGCGTGTCCACGTTCACGGGCGAAGGCCCAAATACGTGTCCAACGAGCTGATCGCCGGCGAGCTACGGCCAACCAGCATGAGCTTAAGCGGTACCGGCCGTCCGGAGCCGACGGGTCGTCATGGATGCGCGCGGCTGGGACGAGGTTAGGGCAGGTACCAGCTCCGCTCGGGTCCGTTGTCGCACGACCACTGAACACCACGGGGGCGCCGTGGACATGGCTGTTGCCCCCGACTCCTATGCACATGCCGTTGACGTTCTCCAGCGCGAAGGTGTTGGCGTTGGGGTCGAGATCTTCCTCCACCAGTGGTCGTTCCAGTCGCCGCAGGGCTTAGCTGGGTGTTCAGCGCGCTGGTGCCTCCCGGAACGGCCAGGCACATGGGAGTCCCACGCTTTCCCGAGCTGTTGTAGTTGACGAGGTGGTACCACGTGGAGCCGTTGAACGTCTTGGTCGCCAGGTAGTCGAATGACCACAGCTGCTCGGTCCCGTTGGTGAAGTCCCACTGGATCACGCCGGTACCGTTGTTGATGCTTCCGCTCGCGACAGCCAGGCACTGGTTGTCGGTGTTGAAGTTGTAGAGGACGGAGTAGTTGATGGTGGACGCATTTGCCACCCCTCCGGCGCTGCGGATCAGCGCAGGTATGCCTGCACACAGTGCGATGGCCTTCGCGTGAGTCTTCAAGGGCCTTGAATATGGTTGTCGTCTCATGACTTCGATCGACGATGACGACGCTGCAGACGTGGTTCAGGTGTAGTCCGGACTGCAAGCGCTGGGTGCTCGGGCGGTCAGGTCTGTGACGCAGACGTAGTCGTAGAGCACGCTGCCGTTGCTGGCCGGTCCGTGCCACCAAGTGGGAGTGCTGGCACTGGTGTTGTTGCCAGATGTGTAGGCGGAGTAGGTGGAGTCGGGCCACTCGGGCAGCTCGGTGGACTTCCGCTGCGCGATGAAGATCTCGCACTGGTCACCGGAGTGGTCGAAGGTGTGCCCGGTGACGGTATTGGCGGCCCAGGTGGTCCAGCCGTAGCAGGCGCCCGACCAGCCGTCCCAGTTCGTGCCCGCGGCATGCGCGCTCGGTGTGGTGAGAAAACTGGCAGCCAGGATCACTGCTGTGCCGGCCGCGATGCGTGCGCTGCCGCGCTTCAGAGTTCGCAGATAATGCATGATTTCGCTCTCCGAGGGGTGGGGATGTGCGAGGTCTTCCGTGCGAGGTGATTGCGCCATGCCAAGCTGCCACGGCTCGGCGGGCTTGGCCATGCTGGTGCCGCTTCCGGTACCCATCTCCAGCCTGCCGTCGTCAGCCAGGGAGCGGCCGTTGCCGGCGAGCGGCAGAATGTAGCCGAGGTTCTCCCGTCTCAGCTGAAGATGTACCCGCGCGCCGACTCACCACCGTCCCAATAGGTGGGGCTGGTGAACCAAGCGTGGATAACGTAGGTGTCCCACTGCATCGGGCCCCAATCGATGTAGAGCGTGTCCCCGGGGCCCCAGGCCGTCTTACAGTTCACTCCGGAGTGGGTGAACGTGGAGCCGTCCGGGCGGACCCCCAGCAACTGCTCGCACAAGGTGACGTATGTCTGATTGCTACCGGAGATGGTGACCTTGCCAGCCATGCTGAATGGCCCGGTCACGACGAGGCAGGGCAGGACGGACAGTCCATCCGCATGGACGGGGGCGTAGCGACACCCGTTGCCATCGAGCGACGCGCCTGCCGCTGCGGGTGACGCGGCGCCGATCAGACCGGCGACGACCAAGGCGGCTGCGGCGGCGGTCCCGGTGAGCCTCTTCTTCAGGTTCGATATCAAGGTCTATATCTCCTCTTGAGCTTGTTCGGAACGATCGGTGTTCGTGGCCGGGTCGGCTCAGTTGCAGACGCCGGAGACGGCGGACTGGGCGTTGTAGTCGTAGACGGTGGCGCAGATGGTGTGGCCCGGGCCGTCAGGCCACCAGCCGGAGCCAGCTCCCCAGGTGTCGGAGATCCGCCCGCCGTTGTCCGTCAGGACGAACTCACAACCGGGCGGGGCAACCGTGGGGTTGAGCTCCTGTTCGTCGTGCCAGGCACCGTTGACGAGGCGCTGCTGGATCTCCTGGTCGGCGGTGCAGTCCGCCGTCCTGATCCAGTGGTCGCCCTCGTTGGCGGCTGACGCGGGCACGGATGAGGAAAGTACGAGGACGGCACCGAATCCGAAGGCGGCGAGGCAAGATCGCAAGGGCTTGCGGAGAGATAGCACAGAGAAGTCCTCCCTGGTCGGTACCTCAGAGCTCGGTAGGCGGTGGTGCACTGGATGATGTCGCTGGACCTCTGAATGGCCGGCTGTGTAGCTCTGTGCACCCGCGTCGCGAGCGATGTACCCCTGGCCGGTGGGCGGATCGTCAGCGGCTACCCATGTGCCCCCGTGTTCTTGGCTCAGCAGTGGAAGGGGCCCTTGCGGACGCTGGCCCAGACGCCGCTGTTGTTGCTGATCTCTCCTGAGAGCTCGACACAGTGGCCGGCGCCTTTCACGCTGACCGGTCCCGCGTACGAGGTGTAGTACCCGCCGTCAGGGCTGTCCTCGACCCAGGTGGAGCAGGCATCGGGGGTGTCCCCCGCGCACGCGGCGAGGTTGACCGACGTGTAGGTGCGGGGGCCAGCGAGGGCACCGGTCTTCACGGTGACCGCGCAGTTCGTGCCGGTCGAGGCGTTCCAGTAGAGGTGGAGGTACCCGTAGACGGCACCGGTCGAGGTCGTCACCGGGTACGGCGAGTCGGCGACCTCGTTGCCGGTGCAGTACCCACCATCGGCGGAGGCACTGGAGGTGCCGGCGATGGTGGCGGCACCGGCCATGGTGAGCACGGCCGCGATGACCGGGGCGAACCTGCGGACATGAGGACGCATCAGAGGGGTCCCTTCGATTGGAACGTAGGTCGTGCGAGATCGGCGGCGGAGTCGTGAGTGTGGGCAGAGCGGCGACTTGCTTCAGCACGAACGACAACTGCAGGTGAAACCAAGAGAGAACAACCACGTGATGCCCTGTCGCCGAGCGCAACACGAGTCTGCTCCGGGAGACGTAGCAATCGGATGGCAGGCCGATAGCATCCGAACTGCAGTACGCGGGGCAGCGTCGGAGAGGGGCCTGGCGGTCATGGAGTTTGGGGTTCTGGGTCCACTTCGTGTGTCGGAGCCGCATGGCGAGATCACCGTGGGCGCCCCTCGGCTGCGTACGGTGCTGGCGATGCTGCTCTTGCGGGCCGGACAGACGGTGACGAGTGGTCAACCACTGAGCGCGCCCGTGGGCGCTGTGGAGGCTTGGGCGGTGCCCGTGGTGGCCAGGGCGGTAAAGCCGACCAGTGCAAGCGCCGCCGCGGTCGTGGCGACGGTACGGCGGGACCTGCGGGTTTTGCGCATGGGTTGCCTGTCTCCTGTCTCCTGTCTCCTGTCTCCTGTCTCCTGTCTCCTGTCTCCTGTCTCCTGTCTCCTGTCTCCTGTCTCCTGTCTCCTGACGGTGATGGTGAGTGGCGCACGATCCGGCTGCGAAGTGCCCGGGCCGTTCCGGCTCGAGCCGCGCCGCTGTCGTCGGCGTCCGGCCCGTGTCGGCGGATGACGTGCGGTGCTCGCTCTTATGATGCCGATCGGATCCTCGGGCCCATGGCACCTTCGGTCCGACGCGGACCGGAGGCTTTCTGGACCCGACTGCAGGCTCGCACCGGTGACTGGAGCGCACCAACATTTCGGGTCTGGCCCTAAAGGCTGCCGGACCTCCTCAACCGACGCTTCTAGGCAACAACCGCAGCGCTGACCGCGGACTTGAGTTTGAACTTCACCTGTACTCCTAGGTGGGGTGCCCGGTGACGGTATTGATGCGTCTGTTTTGCATTCAGCTACACCACCGTCGTGGCACCGCTGCTGCATTGATCGAACGTTTCGTCGCAGTCCTGTGCATTGTGCGGGAACCGCTGACCGCCCCGCGGAACGCTATGTCCACGGGTCCTTTGTCCGTCCTAGATTCGTCCTAGTGCCAGGTCAGCCAGGGGGCGGCGTTGTCCCCCACCCGCAAACCGCTGTACCAGTGTTGTATCCCCATCGTTTCGGTTAGGCCCGCCCCCGGCGGACCCGGGCCGGGGTGAGCCGGTCGGCGGCGGAGGGTTTCTCCCAGGGCCGGCGCAGATCCGCGGCCAGCGGTCGCGCGAGGCGGAGCTGCGTGTGGGCGACGATCAGGTCCAGGTCCAGCAGTCCGCAGCACTGAGTCGTTCGACCACTCCTCGGAGCTGGGCGGCAGTGACCGCGGTCGCGTCGTCCGCGGGCCCAAGCCGGACCGCGTCCAGGATTGCGGTCCACGACGTGGCACCCGGCTCCAGCACGGCCACGAAGGAGTACGGCCAGCCTGGAATGAACTGCGAGGCCGTCTTCGCCCGTCCGTAAACGTGGCAGAACAGACGGTCCGCCGAGCACGGCGCGTCCGAGCGGAGCCACGGACACACATCCACCGCCAGCACCAGGCGCCCGCCCTCGAACCGCGGCAGCGACAGTCCGGCCAGCACGGTACGCAGCCGGCCGACGTCGATCCGGCCGTGATTCAGACCTCCGTACATCGCTCCGTGCCCACGACGATGCTCCGGCAGCAACGTCAGTTCCACCGGGGACTTCACCGCTCCGTCCGCGCACAAGACGGCGTCGGACAGTCGAACAACTCGTCGCGCCGAGCGCCCAGACACTCATAGAACTCGCCCCGGAAGCGTGACGCTTCCGCGAACGCCTCCCTCCGGACAGCATCAGGCAGCAGACTCACCCTCACGGCCTCCGTCGTGGTCACGTGCACCTTGGTCGGAGCACATGATCAGACGAAGGCCGCCCCCACGTCCGGCGAACCCCCAGGTGAGCGACCCAGTACGAGACGGCGTTCGCGCCCGGAAGAAAAAGAACAAGCTCAATGCTGCAGTTGGCGAGTGGGCGCGGCCTTTGGCAAGTTGAGTGTCCCGACCTGGTCGGACACATTAGGTTGCCAGGCGCTGTGGCGGATGTGCGGTATGCAGGCTGACCCCGGCGGTGGCCGCCTGCCTCACCCCGGGTACTGGCGGCGGTCTACTCCTATCCGCTGCCCGGAAGCGTTGAGGGTCGGCAGGGTCAGGCGACCGGGTCGGGGTGGGCGGCCAGCCACAGCTGCAGTTCGCGGTGCCGGAACTGGTAGGCCGGGCCTGAGTAGCGCATCAGCCCCACGTCGCAGCCCCAGTCCAGGAACCGCGCAAGCCGGAACGGGAGTCTCCCCCGGGCGCACAGCAGGAACACCATGTACCGCCACGCAGTACGCCCGAGCAGCAGCCCGGACGCCAGCCCGGACGCCAGCCCGAGCGCCAGCCCGGACTCCAGCCCGCCCACCAACCCGCCCACCAGCCCAGACGCCAGCCCGCCCACCAGCCCGACCACCAGCCCGGATTGCGCGTCTTCGACGATGATCGCGCCTGGTCTGGCCGCCGAGCTCTGATCTGCCGCCAGCCCAGTTAGCCCGAGCAGCAGCCCGAGCAGCAACCCGAACGCCAGCCCGGACGCCAGCCCGCCCACCAACCCAGACGCCAGCCCGGACGCGAGCCCGAGCAGCAACCCAAGCAGCAGCCCGAACGCCAGCCCGCTCACCAGCCCGCTCACCAGCCCGCGGCGTCCGGCGGGGGTAGCCAGTTGGTGGAAATCGAAACGCCCTGCAGCCGTCTCCCCCGCTATGCCGCAGCTGAGCCCGATCACGAGGCCCGCGGCTCCAATGCAGAGAGCGACGTATGTCGGGGCGGGGGTGGCCCAGGCCAGGGGCAGGAGAGGCAGGAAGGACAGGATCGCCAGGAGGCCGTCGGTTATGCGAACACGTGCCTGTCCAGCCATGGGCCACAGGCGGTCGAGGCCGATGTCGGTGCGGGCCGGGGCCCACGGGGTGGGGGCTAGGTGGGTCGCAAGGTGGTGGAGCCAGCGGTGGATCTGCCGGGCGCTGTAGCGGTGGGGGTTGGCGTCGGACGCGAGGGTCTCGGTGATGTACAGGGCCGGGAGGTGTTCGTCGAGGTCGTCGGCGGTGGGATGGGAGAGGAGCTCAGCGGGGTCGCCAGTGCGGTGGTAGACAGTGGCGGTCAGGCACAACCGCCACGGCGTCGAGAGCAATCTGGCGTGCACCGACGCCGGGTGGGCAGCGAGGGAGTCAAGCAGGGGTTGCCAGCGTGGCAGGCCGCGGGCGCGGGCGGTCAGGTAGGTGACGGCCGGGCTGCTGCCGACGGGCGCGATGGCGATCCGGGCGGCATCCACCAGGAGATCCGTCGTTGCCAGGGCGTCGTAGTGGGCGGTGCGGCAGACGAGCACCAGCGGCGCGGCAATCCCGGCTTCCTGGTAGGCGCTGAGTTGGTCCAGGGCTGCTCTTGCGCGGGGCGCGGCCGGGTCGGGGTCGCAGTTGGGTAGGGCTGGATCCATCTCGTCCAGGCCGTCCAGCACCGGCAGTACCAGCCCATGCGCCACGAGGTTGGCTGCGACCGCCTCACGCAGGTGGAATGTGTCGACCAGTCGCCGCACCAGAACACGACGCAGGGGGATGTCGGTATTCCACTGGGCCAACGGGACTCGCACCGGCACCGGGTCGGCGCCCCCGCGGGTCGCGATCAGGCCGAGCAGGAGCTGCAGGGCCAGCACGGTCTTGCCGGCTCCTGCGGCTCCGGTGATGACCAGTCGGGCCGGGCGCGTGCCACGGTAGTAGGCCGCGATGTCCGGCAAGCCAGCCTCAGGATCCGCGAAGCCGAGGCCCGCCGTGGGGGCGCTCGCCGCCCGTATCGGGCCTGGCACCAGTCCGTACTCCAGGTTGATCCGCACGGTGTCTTTGCCCAGCAACTGCGTCAGCACCCGACCCTCACCCTCGGCCACCAGCCGGGCCAGCGTCGCCGCCTGCCCCAGCGCAAGCTCCGCCTCGGTACCCTCCTGCGATTTGCGGAACCCCAGCAACATCCCCACCGTGCCAGCCACGGCCAGCGGGAACCCCAGCACCGTCACCAGATCCGCTGGCCCAAGCCTCCCCTGCCACGCCTGCCAGACCGCGTACACCACCGACACTGCGACCGCCGCCGCGCACGCGCCACCCACCAGCCGCCATAATCGCCGGTCACGGCGTCCCTCACCCAAGGTCACGCCCCTGATACTGACGCCCCTCGCCCGGCTTGTGCGGGCACAAGAGCGCGCTGTGTCCAGACCGTGACAGCCCGATCCGCCGACCAGGGCAACGAGCAGAGGCACAGCGCCAGCCCGCCAGCCGCAACGGCCCAGCCGACGCTCAACCCGCCCAGGCGCTCAGTCACATGTGAGCTTCCGCTGAGAGTGCGGCCCGGCGTCGAGGGCAGCGAGGAGATCGGCGCGGTGAGCGGCTTGCTCAGCGGAGGTCCAGGCGGTGGGTACCTTCTCAGGCGGCTCCGGCGGCGCAGCGGTCAGGGCCGTGAATTGGCTTGCCCGTCGCAGCTCGGCGCGGGCCCGGTTGGCGGTAGTGCGGTCGATACCGAGGCGAGCGGCGATGCCGGTGTCGGTGAAGCCGGCCGCGATGAGCTCGGCGATCTCGGGACGGAGGGTCACGGTGACCTCCTTACGCGCAGAGGGATGCTGTGTCAGGGCCGCCTGCTGATGGGGAGGGGGGCCGGGGCACCCCGGCCCCCCTCCCCCGAATTCCTGGTTGGCGACTCCGTACTGGTGTGGTGGTCCGCCACGTCGTACAGGGCGGGTCAGGTGGCGCCGGTGATCTCGCAGTCGGATCCGAGCAGGCGGGCCTTGCCACTGGGGGGAATGGCTGCGGCGTCCAGGCACGTCCACTGGGTCGTCAGGGAGTACACGTTCCTGCCTGTCACCCACGCGCGCTCGGGTGCGTGGGAGTCGATAGTGAGCGTCGCCCTGGGGTAGTCCACGATGTCCGACTTTCCGTGAGCGGAGGACGAGATGGCCAGGACGCCCCCGTCAGTGGTCCGCAGGGCCCAGACGGAGTCGTCGTGGTACGGGTCGTTGAAGCGGACAGGTGGATTCACCCGTCGCCGACAAATCCCACACGGCGAGGGAACGGCACAACCCCAGGCGTAAGGCCGGATGAATCCGGGCCACGAGCGCGGCGGCCTCGGCTCACCGACGATGAGTCCGAACGGCCGTCCGGCTCAGTGTGGAGCGCGTCGGCGGAGGTGACGGGCGCCGCGCGAACAATACGCATGACGAGTCGGAGCCGCCCGCTCCCTCGTTGCCTGGGTCAGGTCGTCGCACCAAGACCACATTCGGTACCGCTCGACTGTTTGCTCCGTTAAGGCGCGAGCGATTCAGGCCGGAAGGCATGGTCGATGGCACCCGCCCCAGCAACACGCCGACCAGCACAGACGCTGGAACTACAGCTGCCGTGTCTGACCGCGCCTCCGTGAACGATTGATCTTGCTGATGGCAAGCGGCCAATGGGGCATCCTGGTGCGATGGATGACGCCGAGGCGACATGGCAGTCATGGTTGTCTGGACTGGCTCCACCGAAACGAACTGCGGCGCAGGCGCTGCGGACGCAGTTCGAAGCGCTCGGTGCGACCGCCAACTGGGCTGCTCAACCGCCAACTGAAGCGCTCGGTGAAAGGCTACTTCCTCTCGAAGAGCAGATCCGTCTCTTCGTGGAGCACACCCCCCACCACCGGCATCCGGGTCCTGGGATCCCCTGGCGGCAACGTCGCGACGACCTGAGGCATCGAGATCCTGGGCACCGTGTTGCCCGGTTGTGCCATAAGGAACTCGAGCGAGGTCCCGTAGGCCACGCCGGCAACTCGCGCAAAGACAGCACACGTCGCGCACATGGGGCATGGCTCGGCCGTCGTCACCAAAACGGTCGTGGAGGCGGCAGTAAAGCTCCCCTTGTCGATGCAGTAACCCCGGAGCGCATTGAGCTCCGCATGCGCCGACGGGTCAGCGCCGCCGGTATTCGCCGCCCTCCAGACGATCTCACCACTGCCCACGTCGACAAGGACGGCGCCGTAGCCGAATGAATGAGCCGCCCCTTTCGCGACGTCGATCGCTGCGCGCATTGCTGTCTTGAGGTTCCTGCGTACGGGCTTTGGCAATGCGTCGGGCGGCGAGGTGGGGAACTCGGGCTGGAGAGGCAGCTTCGTGGGCGGTGTGCACTGCTGGACGCCTGAGGCCTGCGCAACTGCACGCGCCTCACCCAAGAGCGACAGCGCCCCAACAGCACCAAAAACCATCGCGCCCTGACGCAGTGCCTGGCGGCGATCGAGCGAGTCCGACATCGACGCCGTCATCGAACACCTGACCCATACAGACCAAAAGACCGCGGCGCGGGGGCTCCCGGACATGCCGCAAGCCCCATTGCACCCGACGTCGCGCAGCGCTTGCCGCCCTCGACCACGAGATCACGGTATTCCACGATCATCCTCCGCTTCTCGATTCACGACTACGACTGACACCTGGAGTCGCGTGCGCAAGGTCACATAAAGAGCGGATCCGTCTCTTCGTGGAGCACGCCCCCGACCACCGGCATGTTCGGCAGGGGGCCGGTCGCGACGACCTGAGGCATCGAGATCCGGATCGGCATGCGGGTGGGTGGATGTCCGATGAGGAACTCGAGCGAGGTTCCGTACGCCACGCCGGCAACTCGCGAGAAGATGGCACACGTCGCGCACATAGGACATGGCTCGGCCGTCGTTACCAAGACGGTCTTCTGCAGGGCATCCCCATCGGGGTGCAGGAGGCCGTAGTTCCGGAGCACATTGAGCTCCGCATGATTCGTTCCGGGGCCGTCGCCCCCCTTCGCTTCCGCGACGATCCGACCATCATCCACGTTGACCAGTACGGCGCCGAATCCGCGGAACCGCGGCGCCGGCGACACCACCTTGATCGCTGCGCGCATTGCTGTCTTGAGGTTCCTGCGCACGGGCTCCGGCAATGCATCGGGCGGCGAGGTGGGGAACTCGGGCTGGAGAGGCAGCTTCGTGGGCGGTGTGCACTGCTGGACGGCTGAGCCCTGCGCAACTGCACGCGCCTCACCCAAGAGCGACAGCGCCCCAACAGCACCAAAAACGATCGCGCCCTGACGCAGCGCCTGGCGGCGATCGAGCGAGTCCGACATCGACGTCGTCATCGAACACCTGACCCATACAGACCAAAAGACCGCGGCGCGAGGGCTCCCGGACATGCCGCAAATCCCATTGCACCCGACGCCGCGCAGCGCTTGCCGCCCTCGACGACGAGATCACGGTATTCCACGATCATCCTCCGCTTCTCGATTCTCCACCCAGACCGCGTTGCGTCTGAATTGGCGGGCCTTGGTCTGCTCAACGTATCCGTGGTTCAGTAGTGCGACTTAAGTGACGCGCCCGGGTTCCACTCGTTCAGCCGGACGGCGTCCAGCGGCGCGACCTACGAGGTCCGGCCCGATTCCAGGGCGACGACCCGGGAGTAGGGCCAGCCCAGGATCATCAGGTGCTTGTTCTCACCTGGGCCGTCGGTCGCCCGGTTCGGCACGCACCGCTTGAGCACGATCAGCGCCGAGGAGATGGAGAAGTACCGCCATAACGCCCAATAGATCCTCCGGCTGGACTACCCACCCGGCCCGCGCCGACCCAGCCCGCCCTGTTCCTCGTCGGCGAAGGCGACACGTACAGCCCAGTTGCACGTCTCCCGCGGCCTGCCCCGACAGCACAGTGCTGGTCGTCAAGAATGCCGACCACATGCGCTTCCTCGAACGCCCCGCCGACTGCGCCGAACTGCTCCTGCGGTTCTTCTCCGGCAAACCGCTCACCGACGTGGACTACCTGTCCGGGAGCAGCTGAGAACCGCACGGACAAGCACAGGGGCGACCTGGTCCGGCGGCTCCCTGCCCGCACGCGTGCACGCCACCTGCGGTGGACCGCTCGGTGCCAGCCCAGGGCCGTGCGGCGTACCCACGCAGATCGGTCAACGGCGCACCCGATAGCGCAGGTGAAGCACCCGGTTGCCTTGAATCACCAGGTCTGGATCCTCCAACAGGTGCTGCGCATCGACGGAGCCGAAGTAGCGCTTGCCGGACCCGAACACGACGGGCGCAACGTCCATGCGCACCTCGTCGACCAGACCTGCGGCGAGCACCTGGCCACCGACGTCGCCGGCGGCGACCTCGACAGTGCGGTCACCCGCGAGTTCCTTCGCCTTGGTCACGGCCGCCTCGATGCCGTCGACAAAGTGGAACGGCGCTTGGGGGTCCCAGCCCTCGGGCGCACCGCGGTGGCTCACGACGACCACGTGGTCGATCCCACTCGGAGGCGTCCCATCCCAGCCGTCGGTGATGTCGAAGACGTGGCGGCCGGCAATAGTCACCCCAATCTGGTCCCAGTACGGCCGGATGTGGTCGTAGGACGCCTTCGACACTTTCAGCACGCCGCTGTCGTCCAACGGCACGTCGCCGCTGGTCAGCCACTCGAAAATCGGACCGGGATCATCGTTCTCAGCCGCGATGAATCCATCCACCGAGACCGACGCGTTCATGACCACTTTCCCCACGGGTCCCTCCTCTGCTGCGGAGTCCCAAGTATTGTGTGGCGTGAGCTGTCGCTCTTGTAAGAAATCAATCGGCTGGCAGCGGCCAGCCGTCCAGTGCGTGGCCGGGATGTTCGCGCAGGAATCGCCGCCGGACTTCGACGTACCGGGTCGGCGTGAGCCCGGTGAACTCCCGGAACTCGTGCACGAAGTGGGCTTGGTCGAAGTATCCCGCGTCAGCGGCGACGTCTCCCCAGTCGATCGGTGCAGCAACGTCGAGCGCCAGCACAGTGGAGGCGAAGCGGTAGCTGCGAGCCAGCCGTTTCGGCGTGACACCCACAACGGCCTTGAACCTCTTCGCCAAGTAGGTGCTGCTGGCGCGGGCTGCCACGCCGATGTCGCTGATCGGCACTGTCCCGCCTGTCGCCGCGATTGCGCTGCTCGTTTGGCGGACCAGTTCCAGACCGTCGATCGGACGCAAGCGTCGCACGAGTTCCTCTTCAAGCAACATCAGTATTTCGCGCGGTGTGTCCGCCGAGGTCAGCCGCTGTCGCAACTCAGCGATCGCGCGCCGGCCCCACATCTGCTCCACCGTCACCGGCCGGTCGCACAACTCGGCCGCCGGCATCGGCAGGAACGGCGCCATCCCCCACGGCTTGACGTGCACGCCCACGGACCGGGTCCGAGGCGGGTACCCGAACTCCCACGCGCGGGTGGGCGTAGTGACCACGCAGCCGTCGGCGTACTCCGCCGCCTCGTCGGCGGTGCCGGCGCGGATGAGGAACGGCGCCCCGAGATTGACGATGAGCAACGGCGCCGGCGCCGCCGGCAGAAGCAACCGGGCGTACGGCGGGGCGCCCTCCAGGTAGTAGAGGTCGTCGATCAGCCCGTCAAGCGGCGGACGCGGCGCCTGGGACACGTACTCCACGCCCACATCATCGCCCATGGCCCGCCTGGCATCGCGCACCGGGATGGTCCGGCCGCGCCGCCGCCGGCATCAAGCCGACGCCGATCCCCAGCTACTGGCGACCACTACTGATACGCGCGGCACAACTCCGTCGACACAATGCCGACCGACTGGCAAGCCGCGCTCATGACCTACGGAATCGAGTCCCACTTCACCCGGTGAGCGCCCAGGAAGAGCGTAATGCGCTCACTCCCCCGACCGGTCTGCACGACCACGCCCTGCATCTGCTGCGCGAGTCCCCCGATGGGGTCCCGCCCCGGCGCGGTTACTCCCTTCCCCACAAGTCCGACACCGGTGAGGATCCGCTCTCGCGCGACGAGGCGAGGAGTACCATCCGGGAGGCGTTCAGCCCGCTCCCCGACGAACCCTCCACCCTGCACCGGCGCTTCGAACGACTCGGTATTCAGGATCGCCACAGGCACCTGCTCGGGTCCACTGTCGCCGGGCTGCCGCTGCCGACCGGACCCGTCGAAAAGCCCGAAAGCCTCGAACACCCCGAGATGTTGCCTGACCCGCACCTGGGCGACGAGGCTCTTGCCCACGGGATCACGGACAAGATGACCGATGAAGAAGGCGCCACCCGCGCTCCCTTCCACTTCCTGCTGGTACGCAAGGGTTCCGTCATTGCCTGGTTCTGGGCCGAAAACCTCCCCGGCAGGCCAGCAGTGCTGCCCATGCACGTGATCAGCGCCCAACTCGCGAAACTACCCTGGCCGAAGCTCCGGCCAGCACGCACAGCCGGACATGCCGGTGAGCGGTAAGGGGGAAGTCGATGCAGGACCGCTGTTGGGTACGGGTACTCATGACTGCGCCGCGGCCTCCGGCCCACGATGCTTTACATGACGCAGCGACGCAGGGGCCTCGGACGGCGCCGGACGATCATTCTGGTGGCCGTACCGGCGGCTGGACTGGCCCTGACCGCCGCGGTAGTGATCGCCCACCTTCTGGAGCGGATCTGGAACGGCCACCCGTATCCCGTCGCGGCACCCGCCGCCACCGCGCGACGACTGGATGCCCGCACCCAGGCCGTCTACGACGCGCTCGGCCTGCCGCGCACCGAACTGGCCGACTACGGCACCGGCTGGGACGCCGACGTCGACGACTGCCCGCGCCATGGGCTACGTCACCTCCCCGACGGACTGAGGGACTCCGGCATTCCCAGTGAGCCGCAAACCGTCAAGATCAGCGACAGAGTGGCGCTGCAAGGCATCCCCTCGTCCAAGCGGCGCCCGCCCTGCAGCGGGTAAGGGACGCGCTGACGCGGCAGCGCTGGAGGGTCGTCTCCCCCGTGCCGTCACTCGCCGACCTCCAATTGCGCCTGAGCGCACCGGACTCCGCCGACACCGTCACCGTAGAGGCGTACAACGACGGCCGTCTCCAGATAAGCGCGAACGCGGCCTGCGCCCGCTACCCGGCAGGCACACCCCTGACCGACTTGGGCCGACCGGCACTGCCCGACCTCAAGACACCCGTCCAGACGGGGGGATGACATACCCGGCACGGGCCACCGGTGATGGCCCCGCGGGACGCGGTCGTCCACGTCGGCGCCTTGGTTGTCAGTGACCTCGCCTCCGACGTCGCCGTCGACATGATCTGGCGGCACGTTCGGAAGCGCTCCTGGGTAGCGCGGCCTGCGGTTCCTCGTCGCCTTCGGGACCCACCGCAGCGCAGGCGGGCGCGGACCTGCGAACGGACTTCACGGCCCCGCTCAAAGCGTTCGACCATGCAGGCAGGGAGAACCCGCCGTACACCGTGTCCTCGGGCGCCTCCAAAGACGTGCCGTGCGGGAAGGGAAAGGCCCGCCGGGTGTTCACCGTGGAGCAACAGGAGAACGGGAAGGGCCGCAACGACCCCGCCTCCATGCGCAGGGAGATCCAGACGGCGAACCACACACCACGCACGCGCCGTCATCTCAGCTAGAGCCGCACCAGGCAGACTCAACTTCACCTTCAACGGCACATCAAACCGCCTGCGAACCTCGTGTTCGTCTCGACCCGTGATCAGCCTTCCCCGACTTCCACACCCATGCAGCTGGTTGGCGTAGGCAGGGCGGTCTCAATGCGCCGCACCCGTCGATCGACGTGATGCCATGAGCAAGCAGTCGCTCGGAAAATTCGCGAAACCGCCCATGATCCACGGGAGGCTCGCCTTCAAGGTCACCGTGACCGCGTCCTGGTAGCTGCTGTCCAGTTGCCGCGTAGTCAACCGCATGCGCCCAAGCCGACCCTCGAGCACCACGTCTCAGAACTCCACCCGGGCGTCCTCATCAACGCGAGCCACCGACTCCTGGTGGAAGCGTGCGGTGTACCGGGCCCGGATCTCCTCGATGCGACCGCCGGCCGATGCTGCGTCGCCGCTGGGGTAGAGGAGGTAGATCTCGTAGCTGCGCTCTCGTTCGATCAACCCGTGCCGGTCACGGTACTGACCCGAGGCCTGGGTGACGGTCAGCCCCGCGGGAAAGCGGGGCGTGATGGACTGGTCGACGAAGTCCTGGAATTCCTTGTCGCTGACCGCGGGGCCGCCGTCGGGCCGGGCGGTGCCGAACAGCAGATGCGTTTCGATGTACGGGGCAGGAGCAGCGCGCGGCGCCGT
>NZ_JBFAXL010000105.1:0-16908 GCF_040680795.1 Streptomyces sp. NPDC051976 | reverse complement strand
CCCGGGCCACCGCGCCACACCCCCCCACGGCGGGTACCCCCCCCCCCCCCCCCGGGGGGCCGCACTCTCCGAGTGCGCGCCCCGCCGTCGTGTGGGGGGCCGTCCCACCCCGGGCCGCGCCGAACCGGCTGCCGCGGCCGTCAGGCCGCCTACTCCCGGCCCGCGCCCGCTGTCGTGGGGGCGGTGCGGAGGAGGGCGCGGGCGGGGAGGGCCGTGGAGACCAGGACCAGCAGGACCGCGCCGGCGGTGATGCCCAGGGCGGTGGGCGGGGGGATGTAGGGGGCGGCGCCGGTGAGGCCGCGGGCGATGGGGACCAGGGTGATCCAGGCGATGGCGGAGCCGATGAGCAGCCCGGCGGCGGCCACCAGCAGTGCCTCCCAGCGGACCATGCCGAGCACCTGGCGCCGGGTGGTGCCCGCGAGGCGCAGCAGCGCGACCTCGCGGCGCCGGTCGAGCACCGTCATCACCAGGGTGTTGGCGGCGGCGACCGCGGCGAAGCCGCCGAGGACGGCTGCCATCACGTTGTTGGCCCAGGCGTTCAGCTCCAGGTCCTTGTCGGCCTGCGCCCGGTACCCGGCCCGGTCGGTCACGGTCAGCCCGGCCACCCCGAGCCGGGCCACCCCGCGCTCGACGGCCACCCGGTCGGCGCCCGGCGCGTCATGGACCAGCACCTGGGTGTCGTACGCGGTGGCGGCGTGGGCCGCGACGGCGGCACGCGGCAGCAGCAACTGGCCGAGTCCCAGGCCGCGTCCGTAGGTGGCGACCACCCTGGGCCGCACGGTCGTGCCGTCGCCCAGCCACAGCGAGATCCGGCTGCCGACCTCGACCTTCATGGTGTCCGCCAACATCGCGTCGACGGCCACGGTGGTGCCGTCTCCGGTCAGGTCGCTCAACGCGCCGCTCTTCACGCCCAGTTGCAGCACCCGGGGCAGCCGCCCGGGGTCGCCGGTGACGCCCAGCACGCTCGCCGAGTCCAGCGAGCCGCCCGCCCGGTAGAGGGCGCCGGTGCGCAGCACACCGACCGCGGTGTCCACGCCCGGCAGACGGGCGATCCGGTCGGCGGTGCCCGCGGGCAGCCCGGCGTCGTGCGAGCCCACCACCTGGTCGGCCACCACGCCGTCGCGGATCTGCCGGGACGACTCGTGCCTGATCGAGCCCTGCATGCACAGCAGGGTGCCGCAGAAAGCGGTGACCAGCACGATCGGGGTGATCGCGGAGGCCAGACGGCGGGCGTTGGCACGGGTGTTGGCGGCGGCCAGCGCGCCGGGCGCGCCACCGGCCCGCAGCGGCAGGCCGAGTACGGCCGCCGCCAGCCACGCCACCACCGGGCCGAGAAAGGCGACCCCGAGCATGAAGCACATCACCACGCCCAGGGCGACGTTCGCCGCGTCCTCACCGCTGGTGTGCGCGGCGACGGCGGCCAGGACGCAGCCGCCCGCGACGGCGGCCAGCCCCAGTACGGTCCTGATGACACCGGGCCTGCGGCGTTCCACCGCCGCCTCGCCGAGCGCCTGGCTGGGCCGGGCCTTCGACGGCCGCCGGGCGGCCAGGTATCCGGCGCCGAGCGCCGCGAGCAGCCCGGAGCCGACCGCGCTGACCATCGGGATCCAGCCGACGCTCAGCGTCACCCCGTCGGGCACGGCGCCCTTGTGGACGAGCTGGCCGAGCCACCAGCGGGCCAGCGCGATGCCCGGCAGGATGCCCGCGGCGCCCGCGAGCGGGGCGACCAGCACGGCCTCGGTGGCGACGGTGCGCCGGATCTGCCGCGGGGTGGCGCCGACCGCCCGCAGCAGCGCGATCTCCCGGCCGCGCTGGCCGATCGCCAGCGCGACCGTGCCCATCACGACGAACACCGCCGTCGCGGTGGCGATCCCGCCGAACGACCCGCCGATGCCGCTGAGCATCTCCTTGGCCTCGGCCAGTTCCGGGTGCTCCGCGGCCCCGCGGCCGTTCCCGGTGCGCACCTGCGCGGCGCCGCCGACGGCCCGCTTGGCCTGGTCGGCGAGGGCGTCGGTGGTGACCCCGCGGGCGGGCAGCACCGCGATGGCGTCGGCCAGGCCCGGGTGTCCCGACAGGGCGCCCGCGGCGGCGTCCGCGAAGTAGGCGGTGGGGGCGCTCTCCGCGGTCAGCCCCGACACCCGGTAGGCGGCGCTGCCACCGGGGGCGGTCAGGGTGACGGTGTCGCCGACGCCGATCCGCGCGCTGCCGGCGGTGGCCGCGTCGAGGACGACCTCGCCCGCGCCGGGGGCGTGGCCGCGGGTGGCGGTGGCGCCGTCGATGGCGCGGGCGGCCCAGTCGCGCCCGGTGAGCTGCGGCAGCGCGGCCGACTGCACGGGGAAGGCGATGTCGGGCACGGCCGCGGCGACGCCGGGGCGGGCGGCGATCCGCCCGGCCAGCGCGGTGGCCAGCCGGGGCCGGTCGGTCAGCGGCGCCGTCTCGCTGTCCTTGTTGTCGCCGTGGCCCGTGGTGATCCTGGCCTCGGGCGAGGCGGCCACCACGACGGGCACGTGCGCGTACCGCACGGGTGGGACATGCGCGGTGATGCCGGTCTGCAGCAGGGTGCCGCAGGCGGTGACGATCGCCGCGGCGAACAGCAGCGCGACGAAGGTGCCCGCGAAGGAGGCGGGCCGGAACTGTACGGACGCGCGGGCCAGGCCGTTCACGCCGCCGCCCCCAGCCGCTCGCCGCGGGAGGTGAGCGCGACCATCCGGTCGGCGACCTCCGTCGGATCGGGGCGCAGCAGCTCTCCGGCGAAGGCGCCGTCGGCCAGGAACAGCACCCGGTCGGCGTACGAGGCGGCGACCGGGTCGTGGGTGACCATGACGACGGTCGCGCCCATGGTGTCGACCGCCTGCCGCAGCAGGCCCAGCACCTCGCGGGCGGTCCCGGTGTCCAGGGCGCCGGTCGGCTCGTCGGCGAAGATCACCTCGGGTTCGGTGATCAGCGCCCGCGCGATGGCGACGCGCTGCTGCTGGCCGCCGGAGAGCTGCCCGGGGCGGCGCCTGCCGTATCCCTCCAGGCCGACTCTGGCCAGCAGCGCGGCCGCCGCCCTGCGGTCGGTGCGCTCGCCCGCGAGCCGCTGCGGAAGCTGCACGTTCTGCTGGACGGTCAGTGACGGCAGCAGGTTGAAGGACTGGAAGACGAAGCCGATCCGGCTGCGCCGCAACTGGGTGAGGCGGTTCTCGCTGAGCTTGGTGATCTCCGCCCCGCCGAGCAGCACCTCGCCGTCGGTCGGCCGGTCGAGCCCCGCCGCGCACTGCAGGAAGGTGCTCTTGCCCGACCCCGAGGGCCCCATCACCGCGGTGAAGCTGCCCCGGGGCAGTCCCAGGTCGATCCCCCGCAGCGCGTGCACGGCCGCCTCGCCCCGCCCGTAGACGCGCCGCACCCCGCGCAGTTCCACGGCGAAGGCGGCCCGGCCCGGTGCTCCCGCCACCGGCCCGGACAGGTCCGCGGGCGCGGACCCGTCCGCCCCGCCCGGCCGCCCGGCCCGCTCCGCCTTCTGTGCCCGCCTGCGCTCGCGCCGCGACGCCATGACCGCCTCATCCCTCTCAACTGGGCCCTTCTTCCGACCCTCCCGACGCTACGGAGCGCGTTCGCGCCGGACCATGGCGTTCCCTGGCGTCCCCAGGGTGGGGACAACCCCCCTCCCGGCCATTTCGAAGCGTGCGAGGATGGCCGTCTCACCTGACGAGAAGGAGTGGGCCACCGTGCCTGGTACCAACCTCACCCGTGAGGAGGCGCAGCAGCGTGCGCGCCTGCTCACGGTGGACGCTTACGAGATCGACCTCGACCTGGGCGGGGCCCAGGAAGGGGGCACTTTCCGGTCGGTGACCACGGTGCGGTTCGAGTCGGCCGAGGCAGGGGCCTCGACCTTCATCGACCTGGTGGCGCCCGCGGTCCACGAGGTGGTGCTCAACGGCGAGGCGCTCGACGCGGCGGCGGTCTTCGCCGACTCGCGGATCGCGCTGGACTCGCTGCGGGCGGGTGCGAACGAGCTGCGGGTCGTCGCGGACTGCGCCTACACCAACACCGGCGAGGGTCTGCACCGGTTCGTCGACCCGGTCGACAAGCAGGCGTATCTGTACACGCAGTTCGAAGTACCGGACGCGCGGCGGGTCTTCGCCAGCTTCGAGCAGCCCGACCTCAAGGCCACCTTCGCGTTCACCGTGAAGGCGCCCGCCGGGTGGACGGTCATCTCGAACTCGCCGACGCCCGAGCCCCCGGCCGACGGCGTGTGGGTGTTCGCGCCGACGCCGCGGATCTCGTCGTACATCACGGCGCTGATCGTGGGCCCGTACACCGCGGTGCACAGCACCTGGGAGGGCAACGGCCGCACGGTGCCGCTGGGCATCTACTGCCGTCCGTCGCTGGCGGAGTATCTGGACGCCGACGCGATCTTCGACGTCACCCGGCAGGGCTTCGACTGGTTCGAGGAGAAGTTCGACTACGCGTACCCGTTCGCCAAGTACGACCAGCTCTTCGTGCCGGAGTTCAACGCGGGCGCGATGGAGAACGCGGGCGCGGTCACCATCCGCGACCAGTACGTGTTCCGCTCCAAGGTGACGGGCGCGGCGTACGAGGTGCGCGGCGAGACGATCCTGCACGAGCTGGCGCACATGTGGTTCGGCGACCTGGTCACCATGGAGTGGTGGAACGACCTGTGGCTGAACGAGTCGTTCGCCACGTACACCTCGATCGCCTGCCAGGCGTACGCCCCCGGCTCGAAGTGGCCGCACGCGTGGACCACCTTCGCCAACTCGATGAAGACCTGGGCGTACCGGCAGGACCAGCTTCCGTCGACGCACCCGATCATGGCCGAGATCAATGACCTCGACGACGTGCTGGTCAACTTCGACGGCATCACGTACGCCAAGGGCGCCTCGGTGCTCAAGCAGCTCGTGGCGTACGTCGGCATGGACGCGTTCTTCGCGGGCGTGCAGGCGTACTTCAAGCGGCACGCCTGGGGCAACACCCGGCTGGCCGACCTGCTGGGCGCGCTGGAGGAGACCTCGGGGCGCGATCTGAAGACCTGGTCGACGGCGTGGCTGGAGACCGCGGGCATCAATGTGCTGCGGCCGGAGATCACCGTGGACGGCGACGGCGTGCTGACCTCGCTGGCGGTACGCCAGGAGGCCCCGGCGCTGCCGGCCGGTGCCAAGGGCGAGGCCGTGCTGCGGCCGCACCGGATCGCGGTCGGCTGCTACGACCTGCGGGACGGCAGGCTGGAGCGGACCAGCCGGATCGAGCTGGACGTCGAGGGCGAGCTGACCGAGGTCCCGTTCCCGAAGGCCACCAAGCGCCCCGATGTGATCCTGCTGAACGACGACGACCTGTCGTACGCCAAGGTGCGGCTCGACGAGGAGTCGCTGGCCGTGGTCCGCGACCACGTGGGTGACTTCACCGAGTCGCTGCCGCGCGCGCTGATCTGGGCGTCGGCCTGGGACATGACGCGCGACGGCGAGCTGGCCACCCGCGACTACCTGGAGCTGGTGCTGCACGGCATCGCCAAGGAGACCGACATCGGTGTGGTGCAGTCGCTGCACCGGCAGGTCAAGCTGGCGCTCGACCTGTACGCCGCGCCGGACTGGCGGGAGAGCGGGCTCGCCCGCTGGACCGAGGCGGCCGGGGAGCACCTGGCCGCCGCCGAGCCGGGCAGCGACCACCAGCTCGCCTGGGCACGGGCGTTCGCCGCGGCGGCGCGCACCCCGGAGCAGCTCGACGTGCTGGCCGGGCTGCTGGACGGCTCGGTGTCGTACGAGGGCCTGGCGGTCGACACCGACCTGCGCTGGACGCTGCTGGCCCGGCTCGCCGCCACCGGCCGCGCCGACGACGCGGAGATCGACGCGGAGCTGGCGCTCGACCCGACGTCGGCCGGTGAGCAGCACGCGGCGGCCGCCCGCGCCGGGCGTCCCACCGAGACGGCGAAGACCGCCGCGTGGGCGTCGGTCGTGGAGGACGACAAGCTGCCGAACGGTCTGCAGGAGGCGGTGATCGGCGGGTTCGTGCAGAGCGACCAGCGCGAGCTGCTGGCGCCGTACACCGAGCGGTACTTCGCCGCAGTGAAGGAGGCGTGGGACACCCGCAGCCACGAGATGGCGCAGCAGATCGTCGTCGGGCTCTACCCGTCGCTCCAGGTCTCGCAGGACACCCTGGACCGCACGGACGCCTGGCTGGCCTCGGCCGAGCCGGTGCCGGCGCTGCGCAGGCTGGTCGTGGAGGCGCGCGCGGGCGTCGAGCGCGCGCTGCGGGCGCAGGCGGTGGACGCGGCGGCCGCCGGGCAGTAGCAGGCGGTAGCAGCGGGACAAGGGAGCCCCGGACCGGTCGACCGGTCCGGGGCTCCCTGACATCCCCATGAACATCTTTGGTGACTTACGCATCTGCCTACCGGAGATCCACGGCCCGCGATGTCAGGATGCGTGGTGTGACCGACGTGCGCACCGCCCACACCGCGGATTTGACCACCTCCGAGCTGGCGGCGATCCGCACCCTCAT
Organism: Streptomyces sp. NPDC051976; assembly: GCF_040680795.1. Lineage (NCBI taxonomy): Bacteria > Bacillati > Actinomycetota > Actinomycetes > Kitasatosporales > Streptomycetaceae > Streptomyces > Streptomyces sp. NPDC051976. Next base: position 10,416 of record NZ_JBFAXL010000105.1, on the reverse strand, counting down.
GGACGACGCCTTCGCCGGTCACCCGGACGGGGACTTCACCGACGCCGACTGGGACCACACGATCGGCGGTATGCACGCCATGGCCTGGGAAGGCGCCGAGCTGGTCGGGCACGCCTCGGTGGTCCAGCGGCGGCTGCTGCACGGCGGGCGGGCACTGCGCGCGGGATACGTGGAGGCCGTCGCGGTACGCGCCGACCGCCGCCGCGCCGGGTACGGCGCCGCGGTGATGGCCGAGGCCGCGCGCGTCATCCGCGGGGCGTACGACCTGGGCGCGCTGGCCAGCGCCGAGGGGGCGACGGACTTCTACACGTTCCTCGGCTGGCGGCTGTGGCAGGGCCCGGCATCCGCCCTCACGCCCGACGGGATATCCCGGACGGCGGACGTGGACGGCTGGATCTACGTCCTTCCGCAGCCGCACGCGCCGCTGGACCTGACCGGCGCACTCATCTGCGACTGGCGCGACGGCGACGTGTGGTGACGGTCTCTCACCACCGCTGAGCGGGGCCGCGTGGCCAACTGCTCGCTCCACGTTGCTCACTTGTTCACCGACAGCCCCCATCGCACCACGGTGAGCAACCATCACAGTGCTGGAGAGGCCCCGATACGGGCGCCTCCGGAGAAGACCGCAATGCCATCAAGGAGGGACGCACATGCCCGAGTTGACGCGACGCAGACTCCTCGGTTCGGCGGTGGGCGGCGCGGCGGCGCTCGCCCTGCTTCCGCCCAGCGTGCAGAAGGCCGTCGCCGCCGGGCGGCCGCGCAACGGCTCGATCAACGACATCGAGCACGTCGTGATGCTGATGCAGGAGAACCGCTCCTTCGACCACTACTTCGGCACGCTCTCCGGCGTGCGCGGCTTCGGCGATCCCACCGCCATGAAGCTCTCCACCGGGCGCTCGGTCTTCTACCAGCCGGACACCGTCAACCCCAAGGGCTATCTGCTCCCCTTCCACCTGGACACGCACACCACCAGCGCCCAGGCCATCCCGTCCACCAGCCACGCCTGGACCGTGCAGCACCAGGCGTGGAACGGCGGCAAGATGGACCAGTGGCTGCCCGCGCACCGCAAGGCGGACGGCGTCAACGGCCCGTACGTCATGGGCTACTACACCCGTGACGACATCCCGTTCCAGTTCGCGCTCGCGGAGACCTTCACGATCTGCGACAACTACTTCTGCTCGGTCATGGGTCCGACCTGGCCGAACCGCCTCTACTGGATGACGGCGAACATCGACCCCGACGGCACCAAGGGCGGCCCGGTGCTCAACAACACCGCGCCCACGCCGTACCAGTGGACGACCTATGCGGAGCGGCTGCAGGCGGCCGGGGTGAGCTGGAAGGTCTACCAGCAGGACGACGACTACGGCTGCAACATGCTGGAGAACTTCCAGGCGTTCAAGAACGCGCAGCCGGGCAGCGACCTGTACGAGCGGGGGGTGCGGCCGCAGCCGGAGGGCACGTTCGAGGACGACGCGCGCAACGACCGGCTGCCGACCGTCTCCTGGATCATGCCGACCAGCCACCAGTCGGAGCACCCCGACTACCTGCCCGCGGCCGGGGCGGACTTCGTGGCGCAGAAGCTGGAGGCCATCGCGTCCAACCCGAAGGTGTGGGCGAAGACCGCGTTCATCCTCAACTACGACGAGAACGACGGCCTGTTCGACCATGTGGCGCCGCCCACCCCGAAGGCGGGCACCGCGGGCGAGTTCGTCCAGGGTGTGCCCATCGGCGGCGGCTTCCGCGTCCCGGCGATCATCATCTCGCCCTGGACGGTGGGCGGCTGGGTGGCCAGCGAGGCGTTCGACCACACCTCGGCGCTGCGGTTCCTGGAGCAGTTCACCGGGGTGGCCGAGCCGAACATCAGCCAGTGGCGGCGCCGCACCTTCGGCGACCTCACCTCGGCGTTCCGCTTCTCCGACGACCACCCCACCCCGCCGCAGCTGCCCGGCAACACCGCCGAGCAGCTCGTCGAGGCGGAGACCGAGGTGGCCACGCTGCCCAAGCCGACCATCCCCGGTGCGACGCAGACGTTCCCGAAGCAGGAGCAGGGGCAGCGGCCGCACACATGAAGAGGTGACGGCCACCCGGTCCCGGCCCCCACCCGCACCTACACCCCTGTCCACCCGCCCCGGCCCGGCGGCGGCGCCCACCAGTAGCACCGCCCGCCGCGCAGCAGCCGCTCCGCCGTAAATCGGTGGGGCGGCGGCCGGGCCGCGCGGTAGCGTCGGCGGCTTTGGGCCGCGTCGGTCGCGGCCCCGGGCCGGGAGGTGCGGGATGCGGCGGGGACGCGGCACGGGTCTGGGCCGGGACTTCGGGACGCTGTGGCTGGCGAACTCCGTCTCGACCCTGGGCGACGGCGTGGTCGCGGCGGCCGGGCCGCTGCTGGTCGCCTCGGTGTCGGACGACCCGGTGCTCGTCGGTCTCGCGGTCTTCGTCCAGCAGCTGCCATGGCTGCTGTTCTCCCTGGTCAGCGGGGTCGTCGTGGACCGGATCGACAAGCGGCGGCTGATCGTGGTGGTGGACGTGCTGCGGGGCGCGGTCACCGCGGTGCTCGCCCTCACCGTGGCGACGGGCCACGCCTCGATCCCCGTCCTCTACGCAATCGCCTTCGCCCTGGGCACGGGTGAGACGCTCGCGCAGAACGCGGCGGCCACGCTGGTGCCCGCGGTGGTCGCCCCCGAGGACCTGCCGCGCGCCAACTCGCGGCTGCACGGCGCGTACTTCGTGCTCAACAAGTTCGCCGGACGGCCGCTGGGCGCGGCCCTGTTCGTGGTCGCGGCGGCCGCGCCGTTCTGTGTGGACGCGACGTCGTTCCTCGCCTCGGCGCTGCTGGTCGCCACCGTCCGCGGCATCGGCGGGGCGGCGGCCGCGGACACGGCGGAACCGGCTCCCGCGCGCCGGTCGGTGCGCGCGGACATCGGCGACGGGCTGCGCTGGCTGTGGCGGGAGCCGGTGGTACGGATGATGGTGGTCTCCCTGTGCCTGATGAACGTGGCACTGACCGCCGGGTTCTCCATCATGGTGCTCTACTGCCGCGACCGGCTCGGGATGAGCGACATCGGCTACGGCCTTCTGCTGTCGGCCAGTGCGGTGGGCGGGGTGGTCGGCGCGGTGTGGACGCCGCGGCTGCAGAAGCGGTTCCGGGCCTCGCTGCTGCTGCGGACCGGTCTGGTCATCGAGACCCTCACCCATGTCGGCCTGGCGGTGTCCGGTACGGCCTGGCTGTCGGCCGCCGTCCTCGTGGCGTTCGGCGTGCACAGCTCGGTGCTCGGCGGCGTCGAGACGACGCTGCGGCAGCTCCGGGTGCCGGAGGAGCTGCGCGGCCGCGTCCACAGCGTCTTCATGATGTTCGCCCTGGGCGGCAACGCCGTCGGCGCCCTCGTCGGCGGTCCGCTGGCCCGGTGGCACGGCGTCACGGCCCCCTTCTGGTGCGCGGCGGCGGCGATGACCGTCCTCACCGTGGTCGCCTGGCGCCCCTTCGGCCGCAATCTGGCCTCCCCTCCCCCGGCGGCCCCGGCCCCGCGCGGGGCGGCACCGGAGACGTCCCCGGCGTCGTAGGCGGGGCCGGGGAAGGGGTGCAGAAAGGGGGCCGCCCGCCCTCCGGGACGAGGGCGGGCGGGCTCTGGGGGCTCAGCGCCCTGACGGGGCGGCGGCCGGGGCGGGCCGCGGTGCGGGGACGGCGGCCGGGGCGGTGGCGGTGGTGCGGGGGCGGGTGGCGGCGGGCAACTGGCCGAGCAGGGTGCCGCCCAGGGCCACGGCCACGCCCAGGAGCTGGAGGGCGCCCAGGCTCTGGCCGAGGGCGACCCAGCCGATGACGGCGGCGGACAGGGTGCTCAGGAAGCCGAGCAGGCTGACCGAGGTCGCCGGCAGCCGGCCGATGCCGCGGAACCACAGGGCGTACGCGACCGCGGTGTTGGCGACGGCCAGATAGGCGTAGCCGAGCAGGTTGCGGGTGTCGAGGGCGGGCGGCACGCCCTCCGCGAGCAGGGCGACCGGCGCGATGAGCAGGCCGCCCGCGGTGAGCTGCCAGCCGGTGAAGGCCAGCGGCCCGACCCCTTCCGGGCGCCCCCATCGCTTGGTCAGTACGGTCCCGGCCGACATCGCCGCGGCGCCACCGAGTCCGGCCGCGATCCCGATCGGGTCGAGCCCCGCGCCCGGCCGCAGCACCACCAGGGACACGCCGAGCGCGCCGATCACGGCGGCGAACAGGGTGCGCGCGGTGGGCCGTTGGCTCAGCAGCACCGTGGACAGCCCCGCCACGAACAGCGGCCCGACCGCCCCGACGACGGCGGCGACCCCACCGGGCAGCCGGTAGGCGGCGAGGAACAGCAGCGGGAAGAACGCGCCGATGTTGAGCGCCCCCAGCACCGCCGCCTTGCCCCACCACGCCCCGCGCGGCAGCCGCCGCGTCACGGCCAGCAGCAGCAGTCCCGCGGGCAGCGCCCGCATCAGCCCGGCGAACAACGGCCGGTCGGACGGCAGCAGTTGCGTCGTCACCGCGTAGGTGGAGCCCCAGGCGACGGGGGCGAGGGCGGTGAGGAGGGTGTTCGTCGCGCGGGACATGGCGGGTTCCTCTCGGCGGAGGGTGCGGGACGGGGAGCGAGCGGGGCGGGGCGGGGCGGTCGCGGCTGGTCGGATCGCTTACGGGGTCGCGAGGGCGGCTCGGGAACCGGGCCGGAGACCGGATGCGGGGCGGGTCAGGCGGTCTGCGGGGCCGGGACCTTGACGGGGGCGGGGGCCTCGGCGGTGTGGGTGGCGACCGGCGCGGCGGGCGACAGGGTGACGGCCTCCGCGGGGAGCCGCCGCTCCAGCCGGACCAGCAGCGCCGCGGCGGTCAGCGTGGTGCCCACCAGCAGCAGCCAGGGCAGCCGGGCGTCGGCGCCGATCAGGGCGGTGAACAGCGACGGGGCGAGCGTGCTGGCCAGCGACCAGGAGAGCTGGTAGGTCGCCATGTACCGGCCGCGCAGCTCCTCCGGCGCCGCGGCGACGGCCAGCGCGCCGGACGACGGGTTGTGCACCATCTCGGCGACCGTGTAGAGCGTGACCAGGCCGAACAGCGCGCCCGCCACGACCCATCCGGAGTGCGGCCGGGCCGCGCCCAGCACCGCGAGCCCGAGGAACGCGGTGGAGAAGAGCACCGCGCCGAGCGCCGCCGAGCGGGTCCGCCGCGCCCCGGTGCGCCGTACCACCCGGGCCACGAAGACCCCGCCGATCGCGCACAGCACGGTGTTGACGGTGAAGGCGGCACCGGTCAGCGACTGCGGGCCGTTCAGCGTCCCGCCGATGAAGAGCGGGAAGAGCACCGCCAGCGCCGAGTAGCCCAGCGCGGTGAGGAAGTTGGCGACGGTCAGCCCGAGGAACGCCCGGTCGGCGAGGACGATCCGGTAACCGGTGGCACCGCCGCGCCCGGCGGGCCGCGCGACGGCGGCCTCGGCGCCGTCCGCGTCCGCCGCCCGGTCGGGCACCGCCCGCATCAGCAGGGCGGCGACGGCGAAGCTGAGCGTGTTGAGCCAGGCGGCGGCGGTGAAGCCGCGGTCGCCCGCCAGGGTGACGATCAGCGAGGCGAGCAGCGCGCCCGCGCCGAGGCCGCCGTTGCGCAGGGCGCGGGAGGCGGCCTGCAGCCGGTCGCGGTCGGCGCCGCGGGCGATCTCGCCGATCCGGGCCTGCTGGGCGGCGGGGAAGGCCCGGTCCCCGAAGGCGGTGGCGAGGGCGACGACGGCGAAGAAGGGCAGCGAGGTGGCGAAGGGGTAGAGCGCGAAGCCGGTGCCGCGTATCGCGTACAGCACGAGTTGCACTCTGCGGGCGCCGTAGCGGTCGACGGCGGTGCCGGCCAGCGGCAGCGCGCCCATGCCGATCAGTCCCACCGTGGTGAGCACCGCGCCGACCACGGCGAAGGAGAGTCCGGTGATGTGGTGGAAGAAGACCAGGCTGAACGGGATGTACATACCGGAGCCGACCGAGTCGACGGCCATCGCGCCGAGCATCGCGCGCTCCCCCGGGAGCCGGGCGGGGGTCGCCACGGCGGAGGTGGAGGCGGCGGCAGAGGTGGTGGTCCGCGTACGCAGCAACATCGTGAGGCTCCCGGAGTCCCGCAGAGTAGGTCGATAGAAAGTATCTTAGCACTAAGCGACTTATTCGCAAGCTACTTTCTTGCCGTCGAGTGACCTCATGCCGATACTGGGGTCATGACTCACGACGCCGTCGACGCCATCACCGGGCAGTGGAACGTGGAACGCCCCGACCTCGGCACCCTCCCCATGGCCGTCTTCGGCCGGATCTACCGCCTCGCCCGCCTCATGGGCGACCGGATGGAGAAGGAGTACCAGCGGTACGGGATCGGCCGCGGCGAGTTCGATGTGCTCGCCACGCTGCGCCGCTCGGGAGCCCCGTACACGCTCTCACCGCGGCAGCTCTCCGGGACGCTGATGCTCACCACGGGCGGGATGACCGGGCGGCTGGACAAACTGGAGCGGGCCGGGCTGCTGGAGCGCGCGCCCGACCCGAACGACCGGCGCGGCCTGCGCGTCAGCCTCACCGAGCGCGGCCGCACCGTCATCGACGAAGCGGTCGGCGCCGGGCTCGCCCTGCAGAAGGCCGCGCTCGACGGCCTGGACGAGAAGCAGGCCGAGCAGCTCGCCGACCTGCTGCGGCTGTTGCTGGCCTCGACCGAACACCCCGCGTCCGGGCAGCACTGAGCCCCCTGGCGCGCCTCGGGCAGGCGCACAGGGGGCTGGAGCGGTACGCCCGCCGCCGCGGCGCGCGGCGCCGCGGCGGTCCGGGCGGAAGACCTAGTTGTCCTGCTGCTTACGGGTCTTGTCGGTCAGCATGACGCAGCCCGCGATGATGCCGAACAGGACGATCGGGGTGGCCACGAACAGGCCCAGCGTCTGTACGACGCTCAGACCGGAACCCGGGTCGTCGCCGTCGTCACGGGTCAGCGCGAACGCCGGGGACGACATCAGGAGCATCAGCGTCGTACCGGCGGTGATGACCCCGGCGCGCATGGCCTTCTTGGTGAGCTTCTTGTCCACGCCCTCAATGTAGTGAAGGCCCTCGGGGGCCGCGCGCCCGGGGTGTCCTTACGGGTGCACGCCCCGGTCGGCCGCCGCCTCGGCCAGCGCCTGGCGCACGTCGTCGACCAGCCCGTGCAGCCGCGGCGAGGCGGCCAGCTGCTCCAGGGTGAGCGGGGTGCCGTCGGGGTCCGCCACGGGCAGCCGCCAGTTCGGGTACTGGTCCCACGTGCCCGGCAGGTTCTGCGGGCGCCGGTCGCCGACGGTGTCGGGCAGCCACACACCGAGCATCCGGGCGGGGGTGCGTGCCAGAAAGCGGTGCACCGCCTTCACCACCGCCTCCTCGTCGGCCGTGCCCTCCGGCAGCAGCCCGAGCCGCCCGAGCAGCGCGATCCACTCCGCGACCTCGGCCGCGTCCGCCGCCTGCTCCTGGTCCAGAGGGCGGGTCAGCAGGCCGAGGCGGTGCCGCAGTTCGACGTGCTCGCCGGTCAGCCGGGCCGCCGTACTCGGCAGGTCGTGGGTGGTGGCGGTGGCCAGGCAGGACTCCCGCCATGCCTCCGGCGGCAGCGGGCGGCCGTCCCCCGGCTTCTCCCGGCGCGCGCCCGTACCGTCCTCGGCGGCCGCCGTGCCCACGTAGTTCCGCTCGAACCACAGCACCGAGGTGCCCAGGATCCCGCGGTCCACCAGCTCCTCGCGGACGCCCGGCTCCACCGTGCCCAGGTCCTCGCCTATCACCACGGCCCCGGCCCGGTGCGCCTCCAGCGCCAGCAGGCCCAGCATCGCCTCCGCGTCGTAGCGCACATAGGCGCCGTCCGTCGGCGGGCGGCCCTGCGGCACCCACCAGAGCCGGAACAGGCCCATGACGTGGTCCATCCGAAGCCCGCCCGCGTTCCGCAGCATCCGCGCGATCAGATCGCGGTACGGCGCATAGCCCGCGGCCGCCAGCGCGTCGGGGCGCCACGGCGGCAGACCCCAGTCCTGGCCGCGCGAGTTGAACGCGTCCGGCGGCGCCCCGATCGACATCCCGCTGGCCAGTACGGACTGCATCGACCAGGCGTCGGAGCCGCCCGGGTGCACACCGACGGCCAGGTCGTGCACGACGCCGACCGTCATCCCCGCGTCCCGCGCCGCGGTCTGCGCCGCCGCGAGCTGGCCGTCCGTCAGCCAGCTGAGCCAGCAGTGGAAGTCGACCCGGTCCATGTGGGCGCCGCGGGCCCGCGCCACCTGCGCCGACCTCGGGTCGCGCAGCCCCTCGGGCCAGTCGTGCCAGTCGGGGCCGTGCAGTTCGGCGAGCATCGACCAGGTGGCGTGGTCGTCCAGCGCCTGGCCCTGCTCGGCGAGGAAGTCGACGTACGCCGCCCGCCGGCCGGGGCTGAGCGGCACCTGGCGCAGCAGCTCCAGCGCCTCCGCCTTCAGCGCCCACACCGCGTCCCGGTCGATCAGCGCGTCCTTGTGCAGCACCCCGTCCCGCAGCTCCGCCGCCTTCGCCTCCAGCTCCGCCGCCCGCTCCCGCGCGGACCCGGCCAGATAGGCGTACTCCGGCACCTGCTCGATCCGCAGATAGACCGGGTCGGGGAAGCGTCGGCTCGACGGGCGGTACGGCGAGGGGTCGGTGGGCCGCCCCGGCACGGCCGCGTGCAGCGGGTTGATCTGGACGAAGCCCGCACCCAGCGCCCGGCCCGACCAGGCGGCGAGGTCCGCGAGGTCACCGAGGTCACCCATGCCCCAGGAGCGGCCGGACAGCGTCGAGTAGAGCTGCGCCAGGAAGCCGAAGGCCCGTCCGGGCGGGCCGCCGAGGCGTCCGGGTGCCACGATCAACTCGCCCCGGGCGGTGCGGCCGTCGGCGGCCGTCGCGCGCAGCACGTACTGCCCCGGCGGCGGGGGCGACTCGCGTTCCAGGTCCAGCGCCGCCCCGCGCTCGGTCTCCACGCCCAGCCGGGTGCCCTCCGGCACCCGCCCGCGCAGCGCCGAGGCCAGCGAACCGCGGCCGCCGCGCACCACCGTGCAGGGCGGCAGCAGCACCCGCGCCGCCCGTGCCTCGTGGGCGGCCAGCGCCTCCCGTACCGCCCCGCCGGTCGAGGCGTCGACCCCGAGCGCGGCCAGCACCGCGACCACCGTCTCCTCGGCGACGGGCACTTCCTGCCCGGGTCCCGGACTGTACGTCACATCCACGCCGTAGAGCCCGGCCAGCCGCACGCGGTCCATCGGGCCTCCGTCATCGGGATTTTTCAGGAACCGCATTCACCCCTACCCCACGACCGCCCCCCGTACCCGGCACCACGCGGGAGTGGGCCCCATTCAGCGGTTGACACGGGAGCGCCAGGCGCGGAAGGCGACCAGGGGCGAGCGCTCGTCGAGGTAGCGCCAGGGGAACTCGGTGGCCCGGGCGCCCAGGGCCCGGAACAGCGGGCGGGCGGAGCGGTGGTCGCCGGCGAGGGCGAAGGCCATCGCGAAGGTGTTGAACTCGACCGCCCAGTCCCGCCGCCGGACGAAGGCGGGGTGGCCGACCGAGCGGGCGGCGGCCTCACGCAGGGCGTGGACGACGGGCGGGCCGGTCATGTGGAGGGACTCGGGGTCGCCGCCGAGGGCGAGCCACTCCTCGATGTGGGCCATGGCGACGAGTCCGCCCAGCGGGCTGCCCTCCGGCGCGGCGAGCATCGCCTCGCGGGCGAAGGCGTGCGTCCGGGCGTGCGAGCCGCCCGACTTGGCGCACAGGTGCTGCAGGCGCTGCCGGTGGGCGGCCGTGTGCCACGGCACGCGGTCGCACACCTCGTGGAACAGCGGCTCGGCCGCTTCCGGACTCTCGCCCCGGCCGAGGGCGGCGACCTGCAGGAAGTACCAGGGCGCCGCCCAGGACGGCTCCAGCGCGGCGGCCTCGGACAGCCGCCGCCGGGCCCCGTCGCCCGGCGCGGTGCGGGCCAGCCGGGCGCCCGAGACCAGCAGTGCCAGTGGGTCACCCGGCGTGGCGGTGAGCACCTGCTCGCTCCACCGCTCCACGCCCGGCACGCTCTCCAGTCCCTGCACCAGGAACGTCAGGTCCTCGTCGTCGGCCGCCTCCGCCAGCACCGCCCGGATCCCCGGCCAGCCCTCTACGCCGTCGCGCCCTGCCGCCCGCACCGCCGCCCGCCGCGGGTCCCCGTACGACGCGTCGATCCCCGCGGCGGCCTTGCGCTGCCACAGAAACCTGTCCCCCTCGGCCTGCCGCACCCTCAACCGACTCCGCCAGTCCATCCCCCCATCCAACCCCACGCCGCCCCCGCGGAGGGCCTTCGCCCCGAAGGGGCGCGGGGAAGCGCGCTGCGCTTGCGGAAGAGGTCGTGCCCCGAAGGGGCGCGGGGAACTGCGCGACCAGCCGTCGCGTGGCTGCAGGTCACCACCGGCCCCAATGGGGCAGACGCGTTGTTTC
>NZ_JBFAXL010000104.1:0-17756 GCF_040680795.1 Streptomyces sp. NPDC051976 | reverse complement strand
GCTGAGTCGGCGACCGCGCAATTACTCGACGACGCGTCTGTCAGGACGTTGCCCACCGCTCACGGCCCGGTCCGGGTGCGCGAAGGGCGTCTGGGAGACGTCCAGACGTTCGTACTACCGCGCTCCGGTCCACGCCACCCGCTGCCCGCGCATTCCATCGACTTCAAAGAGAACATGGCCCTCCTCGCCGAACTGGGCGTGACCGATGTCGTCTCCACCGGAATGGTGGGGTCCTTACGGGGTTCCCTGCCGGTGGGATCCGTCGTGGTGCTCGACCAGTTCCTGGACTTCACCAAGCACCGGGACTGGACCTATTTCGAGGACACACGCTTCGGATTCGGGGACTTCACCGAGCCGTTCTGCTCCCGGCTACGTGAAGGGCTCGTCAAGGCATGCGCCGAGGCCGGAATCCCCGCTGTACCGAACGGCTGCTACGTAGGGGTGGACGGCCCCCGCTTCGAGACGAGCGCCGAAGTGCGGATGTACGGGATGCTCGGCGGCGACGTCATAGGTATGACCGTGCTTCCCGAGTGCGTCATGGCCCGCGAAGCGGGACTGTGCTACGCCACCGTGGCCGGCGTGGTCAACCTCGGTGCCGGACTGGCACCAGGGCCCCTGCACGCGCCGGACTTCCTGAACACCCGGCAGGCCCACATGGAACGGATGAAGGACATCCTGCGCCACCTGTCCTGTCTGCTCTCCGCGCCGGACGCCGCACAGAGTTGCGCCTGCCCGACCGTGCCCATGGAGCGTACGAGTTGAGCGGCCGGAACGACAGGAAGGCAGAGCCATGCTGATCACACACGCGATGCGGCTGAAGGACCTGCACTGCGTTGACTGCGCCGACACCGTCGTCGAGGTGCTGGAGTCGCTGGCCGGAGTGGAGTACGTCGAGATTGCGCTGGCCGACAACACAGCCGAAGTAACGTGCAGGGAAACCATCACGCACCAGGACCTGCGCGCGTGGCTGTCCGACATCGGATTCCGTCCCGAGACGCTGGAGGACCGATGAACGCGGTGGTGCGACCGCGCCTGCTCTTCGTGGGCAACTTCCGGTGGAACGCCGGATCGGCCCAGACGCTGATGAACTACGCCGCCGTCGCCGACCGCGTCGGATGCGAGATCGGTGTCTCCTCTGGTGTCGGCTGGGCGGACGAGCGCGTGTCCGGCGTCCTGCCGATGATCGACGACCTTTCCTGGGCGACGCACCTCCTGTTCGCCTACGAGGACCCGCAGTTCCTCTCGCACCGCGAGATCGAGGCGTGCCTGACCGTGCCCAGGGACCGACGCGTCGTCATCGACACCGACGCCCACTGGGGTCCCGAGGTCACGGTGGGCGGGGACAGCTCCGGCGGCATCTACACCAGCGCTCGTTGGAACAGCCTCTACGCCACCCTCTCGGACCTCATCCTCCAGCCGCGGCTTGGCGACCTGCCTGCCGGCGCAGTCTTCTTTCCCTATTTCGGCATGGCCCGCCCCCAGAACGGCACGGTTGACTCCACCGACTGCGACGTGCAGTACATCGGCAACAACTGGTGGCGCTGGGAGAGCCTGCAACGGCTCGTGACAGCCGCCCGGAAGCACACCAAAAGCGTCAGGGTATGCGGCAGATGGTGGGACGCGGAAACGTGTCCCGGCTACCGCGAACCGACGTGGTCAGATCCGGACTGGCTCGCCCAACAGGCAGTGGAGGTCCAGCAATCCGTCCCCCTCGGCCAGATGGTCCCCCACATGGCCCGGGCCACGGTCACCCCCGTACTCGCCCGGCCGAAGCTGGCCGCGATGAAACTCCTCATGCCCAGGGTCTTCGAGACCCTGGCGTCCGGCAGCATCCCGCTGATCGCGCCGGAGACGGCCTACCTGGAGCAGCTTCTCGGCCCCGGCACCCGCAGCCTGCTCATGGACGAGGACGTCATCGGCCGGATGATCGCCGACCCCGGCGCGTACACGCCCCTCCTGACCGACATGCAGCGCCGCACGTACGCCGACTTCACCTACGAGAAGGTCCTCGCCTCCCTGCTCCGCATCATCACCTGACCTCGACGAAAGGAGGACTCCCATGCCCGAGTCCGATGGGTTGCGGATCGCCGTCTTCTGCGGGGCCCGCTCCGGAACCGTGAGCAGCAGCACCGAAGCAGCCCGCGAGGTCGGCCTCCTTATAGGGAAACGCGGCCACTCCCTGGTCTACGGGGCCGGGGGGATCGGCCTGATGGGTGAAGTCGCCTGGGCCGCCCACGAACAGGGGGCGGCCATCACCGGAATCGTGCCGGGCTTTCTGCGGGAACTTGAGAAGGACCAGGCCGCCCCCGAGCAGGAACTGATCGTCACCGGCGACATGTTCGACCGCAAGCGGGAGATGTTCGACCGAGCCGACTGCTTCCTTGCGCTTCCCGGCGGATACGGCACCCTGGACGAGGTGATCGAGGTGATCTCGCACAACTACCTCGGGCGCAACCCGCGTCCGCTGGTGCTGCTGGACACCGACGGCGAGTGGACACCCCTGGCGGTCATCATCCAGGACATGATCACACGCGGGTTCGCCGACGAACTCCACGAGACGCACCTCCTGATCGCCCACAGCCCCCTCGACGCGGTCGACACACTGGAACAGCAAACCAGGGCTGTGGCATGCCCGGCGTCGTAGCCGAACACCTGACCCGGTCCCGGAGACCGCGCGCCCTCTATGGAGAGGTATTGCGGACGCCCGGGGCCGGCGGATTCTTCGCCGCGGCCTTCCCCGTGCGGCTCGGCTCGGCCATGCAAAGCCTGGGGATCGTCCTGGCGGTCCGCGAAGGCACCGGGTCCTTCGCCGCAGCCGGCGTCGTGGCGGGGGCCTTCTCCCTGGCCAGCGCCGTCGCCTCCCCGCAACTGGCCCGACTCATGGACCGGCGCGGCCAGGACCTCGTACTCCTGCCGTGCCTACTGGTCTACGGCTCGGCGATGGCACTGCTGATGCTGACAATCCGGGCAGGCGGCAGCCATAGCGCCTTGGTCGCCTGCGCGGGCATGGCGGGCATGGCGGCACCGCAGATCGGCACCCTGACGGCGGCTCGTTGGACCGGCCTGCTACACGACAACACCTCCCTGGCCACTGCCTTCGCTCTGGAGGCAGTCAGCAACGAGAGCACCTTCATACTCGGCCCAGCTCTCCTGGGCCTGCTCAGCGCGGCGCTGTCGCCTCTAACGGCACTGGTTTGTGCGTGGACGCTCATCGTCGGCGGCGGTGTCGCCTTCGCCCTCCAGAAACACTCGGCACCCGCGACGGCCCCATCCTGCACGACCGCGTCCACCTCAGTCGGCAAGTGGCTGCTGCGCCCGGGCAGCGTGGTGATGATCTGCGTCAACGTGGCCATCGGGATGTTCTTCGGGGCCATGCAGGTGTCAGTGTCCGCCTTCGCCGAAGGCCACGGATCTGCCGGGCTGGCCGGACCGGTCTACAGCGCCATGAGTGTGGCCGCGCTCGCCTCCGGTTTCGGCTTCGGCCTGGTCGCCCTGAAGGTGCCGCGCGCCGTGCAGATGGCCTGCGCCATGGCGTACCTCGCAGCCGCCTGCCTGCTCCCCATGACGGCGGCCTCCCCGACCGGGCTCGCCCTGGCTCTGGCAGCAGTAGGGCTCGGCGTCTCCCCCGGCCTCGTGCTGTCCGCAGTACTGGCCGAGGCGGTCTACGACAAGACAGTCATCACCCAGGCGTTCGCGTGGCTGAACTCGATGGGAGTCGCTGGCACGGCCCTGGCGACCACCCTCGCCGGGCGTCTCGTGGATTCGCGCGGGAGCGACTGGGGGTTCGCGGTCGCCGCCGGTGCCACCGCCACCGCCACGCTCGCTCTCCTTGCCGGCCGCGCCGCCCTGGCACCCGACCGGACAGGGGCACGGCAGTAACCGGCTATCGCGAACACGCAACCAGCGCGGATTGGAGGCGAGGCTTGAGGGAGCTCAAGGCAGCCCGTCGGCACCTCGCCAAAGCGGCGTTCCAGGAGGGCAACCACCGGAGGTGACCTCGAGCGCTGGGGAACTTCTACCGGACATCGAGGCAGTGCTCACCGGAAAAGTGACGCGGGCGCCGCAACCCGTCGCGCCTGAAGTATGAGCCGATGAAACGGAGCTTCGGGACAAATCCGTCGCCCCGTCATCACGGCACGCTTCAATCCCGCGGTACGGGACGACCGGTGAAGTCATCGGGCCGTCCCCTCCGTCTGGCGGGACCTGGTGCCGCTGCCCTGTTCTGCCCGGCCGGGCTGCGGTGTCGTGGCTGGGTGACAGCGGCGATAGCGCGCATCAGTCGGGGATACTACCTCAAAGAGCGTGGCGGTGGCCGACGGCGGTCGGGACCGCAAGGTACCGCTGCCGGTCGGCCAGGGGTTGGCCGGGGTGTGCCGGCGGGGGAGTGGACCGGGCGCGGGGCAGCGCTGCTGGGGCTGTCGGGCCAGGTGACCGAGGCGGAGATGGAGGCACTGTTCGGTCAGGGCCCTGCACCCGCACCCGGAGATCCTCGCCCCCGGCGTACTCGAGGGCGAAGCGCCAGCGGTGCGATTGGGGCGGGCGTTCATCTGTCCGAAGTACGACCACGACCAGGAGCCGGGGGAGCCGGGGCCCGTGGTGCCGGACAACTACGGCGCCGGTGCGGCGGCGGAAGAAGGCGAAGCGAGGGCCGGTCGCCGGGTTCGATGTGGTGCTGCGGCCGCTGGCGTCGGTGTCGCTGCTGCGGGCGCTGGGGAACGACGCCACTCTTGCCGCGATCGACGCCAGCCAGGCTTGACGAGAAGTGGTGCGGCGACATCACATACGTGCAGGTCGGCGGGGTGTCTGTATCTGGCCTGCGTCTTGGACATCTGCTCGCGCCGGGTGCTCGGCTGGTCAATGGGCACGCACATGCGGACCGAGCTGGTCATCGAGAGGACAACGTTGCGCCGGGTCATCGACCTCGCCGCGCGCCTCGGCTGCTTGGACCGGCCAATGCCCGCTTGTGATGTCCCATGGAGGGACAAAACCAAGCGTGGCAGCTCTTCTCCTCCCAGGACTCCGGACGAGCGCGACTCGCGTGGGCCCCGGCCGTGCTGCGGCCAGGGCCCACGCGTCATGTCGTTGCCGCCGCTGCTCAACACATAGACCACGCGAGGAGAGTCGCCTCCGATGCGTCGTACGGCGAGGGCATCACTCCTCTCAGGCGTAGACGCCGAACTCGTAGAGCGAGTAGCCGTAACTGGTGCCTCGCTGGGTGCCCTGGACGCGGACGTAGCGGCCCGTGCCGGTCACGTCGAGGTCGTCGATGTTGCCGTTGCCGTCGGTCACCAATTTCACGGTCGTCCAGTTCTGGCCGTCGTCGGAGGTCTGGATGGCGTATGCCTTCGCGTACGCCGCCTCCCAGGAGAGCTGGACGTGCGTGAACGTAGTGCTGTGGCCCAGGTCGACCTGGAGCCACTGGGGGTCGCTCCAATCGCTCGACCAGCGGGTGTCGGGCTTTCCGTCGACCGCGTTCGCCGCGGTGCACGGGCAGCCGCCGGTCGGGTCGCTCTGGAAGGACGACGCGGTGGCGGGCTTGCCGAGCGCCACGTCGGTGCCGGCTGGCTTCGGGGCCACCACTCGCAGGGACTTCGAGCCGTATCCGACGTTGCCGTTGCCGTCGGTGGCCTTCACGTAGACCTTGTAGACGCCCACCTTGTCGGGCGCCTTCACCGTCAACGTGCCGCTGCCGTCGTCGGTGGCGGTTGCGGGGGTGAGCGCGCCGTTGTTGTCGATGTAGAGGCTGCTGAACAGGACCTGGTAGGCGATCGGGTCGCCTTCCGGGTCCGTGGTCTTGGTGCTGATGGTCACGTCGGCGCCGGTGGGGACGCCGTCGTTGGCGCCGCTGACGTTCATGTCGGTGACCTGCGGCGGCAGGTTGTCGCCCGCGGTGTTCCCGCCATAGGCCTTCGTCACCGCGTAGTACGAGGGCCGTTTCAGTCCGTCGGGTACGAGGTTGAACCAGATTCCGCCGAAGTCGTTCTCGTTGCCGTAGTGGAAGAGGGTGGCGCCCAGCGCGACGCCCTGGTGGTCGCTGACACACTTCCAGGCGTTGGTGTAGCCGTCGGCTTTCTGCTGGTCGGTCGGCTCGTCGGGCACGCCGTTTGCGTCGTTCGGCACCTCCCATGAGCCGGCTGGCCCGCCCTCGGTGATGATGTAGGGCTTGTCGTAACCACCCGCTTCCCAGGCGGACTTGACGTTGCAGATGTCCTTGTACGAGTTGACCGCGTACAGGTCCAGATCCGGTGCGTTCTTCTTGTAGTACGGCCAGGCGCCGGTCCAGGCGTCGGTCGAGGTGACCGGGTGGCTCGGGTCGATCGAGTGGATCTTCTTGGCGATGTCGTTGACGAAGGTCGTGTATGCGTTCCGCTGCTGCTCCAACTGATCGCCGCTGTAACAGTTCTGCAGCCCGAGTACGGACTCGTTGCCGACATCCCACATCAACACGCCCGGGTTGTCCTTGTAGGTATCCACCCACTTCGGGAACTCGTCGAGCATGTTGTCCTTGTACGTGGTGTCTGTCAGGTAGTTGACGCAGCCGCCGGAGCCTGGGCCACCGCCGGGCTGGAGCCAGAAGCCGGCGATCACCTTGATGCCATTGGCCGCCGCCGCGTCGAACAGCGGCGCGCTGGTGGCGTCCGTACCCCAGGTGCGGATGGTGTTCACGCCCATCTTCGCCAGGTCGGGCAGATCCTTGGCCGCGTCGGCCGGCGAAGGGCCCCAGGTCAGGCCCTTGACCTGGTATGGGGCGCCGTCGACTGTCAATTGCCAGCTCCCCTGGGACCCGGTCACCTTGACCACACTGCCCGCCGCGTGGGCGGTCGGTGCCTGGGCTACGGCGAGGCCAGCGACGGCGAGGGCGGCCGCCGCGAGCGGTACCAGCACGCGGCGGGCCGGACCGCGGGTGAATAGTTGCTGCATGCCTTGCTCCTTGGTGGCGGGCCGGGTCATGGGTAGCTGACGAGGTAGGAGGGACTGGTATGGGTACTGTTCACCGGATCCCCCGTGGAGTTGATGACGTGGCGGATCGTTCCGTCGCCGCCGAGCGAGACGGTCACCATGTCGTGGAACTTCACACTCGCCGAGGACGGCGCCTGGAAGGCGCTGTCGGCGACGACGGTCGGGTTCGCCTGGAAGAAGCAGTAGCTGCCGAGCCCCCACGCCTCGTGCGACGTGACGGAGGCGTCGACCTGATACGCGGCGTGTCCGTTTGCTGAACCGTCCATCCAGGCAGCCTGGTTGGGCGGGTCGTAGGGCATCTCATTCTGGAAGAAGTACGTCCGCCCACCGTTGCCCTTCCAGACGACCTCGGCTTTCTGATGGTGCTCCACGAAGAGCCCGTACATGATCACGCCCGTGCCGTTCACGACCAGCCCCGTGTCGCTGGGGTTGACCTCCCAGCCGACACCGCTGCCATGATCGGCGCGCCAAAGCCACAGGTTGTCGCCGATGACGTTGTTGCTGTTGATCTCCAGGCAGACGCCTGCCTTGCCCGCCTGCGCGCCGCCGATGCGTACGAATACGTCCTGCAGCAATGTCGGGTCGGCGGAGTGGTCGGCCGTGGAATCCTGCGGCCCAACCCGGATGAGGACCTCCGAGCTCTGGGCTCCCGCGTCGATCAGCAGACCGGAGATCTTCACGCCGTCCACGTCATCGACTGCCAGCGCGGAGAAACCCTTGTTCGGGACGAAGGTGGCGATGCCAAGGCCCAGCACAACGGTGCCGGCCCGGGTCACCTTGATCGTGTCGTCAAGCTGGTAGACCGCCGGGGTGACCAGCAGGTGCTTGCCCTGGGAGAGCGCGTCGTTGATGGTCGCCGCGGAGTCGCCCGCCTTGGTGACGTAGAAGTCGCCGATCGGAATCGACTCGCCTTTGGCGGTGCCGCTCCAGGTGATGCCGTGCGCCGAGGACTGCAGGGCGGGGACGAACACCTGGTAGGCGCCTGAGCTGTCGACGTAGAGGAACGGCTTCTCGCGGACGGCCGGCGCGGTGTCGACGACGGTGACGGGAGGGTTGGGAAAGCTCTGCGCGGGGGCTCCGTCGACGCCGACGAAGACCATGTTCCACACCGCTCCGGCCCACGCGCCCAGTGTGCTGTTACGGGTCAGCCACTGCTGCTGGGAGCCCGAGACGACCCGGCCGTCCACTTGGCAGTCGGCCATGAAGCCGCCACTCGCCCAGCCGTCGAAGCCGTTCCACAGCGGTACGTCGCCGCGGATGTGGAGACGCCGCATCGGCGCGGCCTGCGCGACCGCCCAGCGATTGGATCCATCGGTGGGGGTGACGGAAAGGTTCTCGGCTGTGCGCCAGAAGTTCTGGGTGGCATTGCCTTGGTCCCAGTCGGCCTCGACGTGCACCAGTCCGTGGATGTCCACGTCGTCGGGCGACAGGCCCAGGCCGGCGACGTGGGTGTAGAAGCCGACGTTGACGTCGAGGCCCTGGTACGTGCCGGGCTTGAACAACAGGGCGGACCGCTCGGAGCCGAACTGGTTCGTCTCCTGCTTGGCGAACACGGCGCTGACCTTGGCCTGGATGTCCGAGGCGGCCATGGTCGGGTCGAAGACCAGCACATTCGGGCCGAAGTCGGGGGCGGTCGCGGCAGCCGTCTGGGTGGGGGAGGAAGACCCGGCGGGAGAGGTCCTGCTGTCGGAGGCTGCGGCTGCGGCGGTGCTGGCCAGTGCGGGTGCGGCTGCGAGGGCGGCCAGTGCGCCGAGAGCCGCACGCCGGGGCATGCCGGGGGTGGGGGGTTGAGAGGGAGGAACAGCGGGGCCTTGCATGTATCACCTGCCGTGTTGGGGGGATATCGCACCCTAGAGAGCGCTCTCCGGAGAGTTGGGAAGCAGCCCGTCCGGCAGAGCGAGCGCGGAGGGTGGGTCAGTGGATGAGCTGGTAGTTGCTGTCGAGCACGGCGCCCTTGCCGGGCTGGGTCTCGTCGTAGCCGTGCGCGTCGCACTGCAGCCCGCCGTTGATGCAGTGGGCGACCATGGCGGACAGCGTCGCGTCGTCCCAGTCCGCGAAGACGTCGTAGTGGAAGGAGTAGCCGGCACCGCTGGCCAATTTCACCCGCGACATGTCGCCGTTGACCGGCCACGCCATTTTGAACTCGATCATCGGCAGGGCAACCGGGTGGTCGGCGGGGCAGACGTTCTGGTTGTTGCCCGACGCGATCGGATACGCCATGTGGCTCCTGTGGTCGGGCGTGTCCAGGTGGATACCGTCCCAGCAGCTCGGCGCCTGGAGGCGGATGTTGAGTTGCGTGTCAGGGGTGCTGGAGCAGCTCGCAGGGAAGTCGTAGTTCTTGTAGCTCGTACCGCACTCCCAGCCCTCGACCGTGCCCTTGAGGTTCTGGAACTCGTCCTTGGTCTGCATGGGGCTGCCGACCACGAAGCGCAGACCCTTGGGGAAGGGGCGGACGCTGGTGTAGTCGGTGACGGACGACTTGTAGTAGATCGTCTGCGGGCCGACGGGGAGGACCTTCTGGTCGCCGTTGAACAAGCTCGGCATCCAGTAGGCCGACTTGTCGCCCGGCGCCAGGCACGTGGTGCCACTCGCCGCGTCCAGAGAGGCGGTGGTCGAGTCGGCGTTCGTGCTCGCGTTGCCCATGAACGTGTGGTCGTGCGACTTGCCGGGCTGCCCGGGGAAGACGATCGGGTCGTCCGGCGCGGTGTGCGAGGGTGCGCACTTGGCCTGGAACTCGTGGAAGTACGCGTGCGGCGGCTCGTACGTTGATGGCGTGACGCCGGTTACCGGCGGGTCGGCCATGATGTAGCCGTCCCCGTCGGGGTCGTCACCCGACGTCTGAGTGGACGCCGGCATGGACATCGACATCGACGTGGACTGGTGCGCTGAGGACGGAGCCGCCGACGTGCCGGGGGTGCTCGCGGACGCGTTCGCCGTTAGTGCGGCGCCGCCACCGACTGCCACCAGCGCAAGCGCGATGAGCAGTCTGGGGACTTTTGCTGGCTTCAGGGCCATGGGAGACCTCTATGTATATGGGGGGACGGGTATGACAGTCCGCTCGCGGGGCGTGTCAGTCGGACCGTCTCGGGAGAGCGCTCTCCCGCGTTGGAATGTTCTACTCCTGATACGAGGGTGTCAACGGTGGGTTAAGCGAAGGGATGTGCCAGCGACGGACGCGGAGGATCACCTCCCATCGCTGACCTGCACGGTTTCCCGAGTCTTGAGGACTTGGTGAAGAACCGCCTCGCCGATCGCGACGTGGTGCCTTGATCCGGACCTCCGCCACCGAGAGCGGGTGTCTTGGGTGGGTTGGTCGGTTGATCGGATGCCGTGGGCCTGTACGAGTCCACACCCGGAGCGATTTACAAGAACATCGCCGCTGACCTGGGTGTCAATCGGGCGACCCTGCGTGAGTGGATGCTGCGGGACCGCGAACGCCGTGGCGTCACCGCCGCGGCTGAGAAGCCGGGTGCCCAGCCTCGGGGGGCGGTGCCGTCCGCTGATCCGGACGAGCGGGTCCGACAGCTGGAGGCTCGGGTGATCGAGTTCGAGGCAAGTGAGCGCAAGCTCGCCACCGAGCGGGACATCCTCCGCAGGGCGGCCAAGTATTTCGCCGGAGAGACGAACTGGTGGGGAGCCGCTTTTTGAGCTGTGGCGGGCCGATCGGCCAGGGCTTCCGCTCGGCCGGAGCCGCCCAGCGGTTCCTTCCCGCGTTCAGCGGGATCTCACCCCACTTCCGGCCCCGCCGCCACCTGATGACCGCACGCGACTGCCGAGCCGAGACGACCGTCCGCTTCATGACCTGGGTAGGTCACCGGAGTCGCCGTCCCGCCCACCACGGCCTGAGCAACAGGGCCGGAACCGAGCCCCGACCACACCCCGACACCCCGTCAGACACCCACGCACCCAACAACGTGACAACACCCCTCAGTCGGGTACCGGTGCCCCTTGTGCGACGGCGACGCGTCCCGCACGGCCACCCTCCACCACCCTGATCAATACCAAGGTCATCCCACCGGCAAGCCGATGTGACAGCGCCATGCACAGCGCTCGATGATCCAACTGACAGCCCGTGGGCCTACTTGCCATTCAAGTGTGTGGTCAGGCGTGATAGCAGAGGCAGCGCCGCCTCAAGCGTCTTTCGTTCATGGGAACTGAGGACATCGCTGATCGCGGTGCCGAGCCAGTCAGCACGCCTTCGGCGCTCTTCGGCCAGACGGTCACTTCCCGTCGGCGTGAGGTGGAGCAACAGCTTGCGACCGTCGCTGGGGTGTGCCTCGGCATGCACAAGGCCCTGGGTCAGGAGTTCTTTGACCGCCTTGGCGGCCGACTGGTGACTGACTCCCCGCTGTTGTGCGATGTCGGCGGTGGTCAGCGGGCCGCTGCGGTCCAGGTAGCCCAGGACGGCGGCCTCGCCGGGCGGCATCTTGTCGGCAGTGCGCACAGTGCGTACGAGCCGTCCGATGGTCAGGCGAAGTTCTTCAGCCAGCTGGTTCTCGTCCATGATGCCAGCTTACCCACACCCATCAACCAAACTGTACACCAAGGCTCCATTGTTTTGCTTTGGTGCTACAGGGGCGCTCCCCGTCCCTCGCTGGGGCGATGGGTGGGCGTGGAGTCAAGCCGCGGGCGACCCTCACGGCGCGATATCTACAGTCATGTTGTACAGTCTGGTGTTAGAAATTCGGTCTGCTCGGAAGGACCCACTGTGAAGCTCACCAAGCACGCCCATGCCTGCGTCACGCTCGAGAAGGACGGCACCCGCCTGGTTGTCGACCCCGGCGCCTTCACCCCGGACGCGGCACAGGCCGTCACCCAGGCTCACGCCGTCCTGATCACCCACGAACACTTCGACCACTTCGACGAGAAGCTTGTCGCGGCTGCTCTTGAAGCCCAGCCGGGGCTTCAGGTCTACGGCACAGCCAGTGTCGCGGCCGCCCTCGGCAGCGACGGTGACCGCGTGCACGCCGTCGCCGCGGGGGACACCTTCAGCGTCGGTTCCATCACCGCCACCGTCCACGGCCACCGCCACGCGCTGATCCACGCCGACATCCCGTGCCCCGACAACGTCGGCTATCTCCTCGATGACGGAGCGGTCTACCACCCCGGCGACGCCTACTTCGCGCCCGACGCTCCCGTACGCACCCTCTTGCTGCCGACCAGCGGACCATGGACAAAGCTTGGTGAAGCCGCCGACTACGTCCGCACGGTCAAGCCCGAGCGCATCATCCAGATCCACGAACTCATGCTCAGCGACCTCGGCCAGCACTCCACCGCCAATCTCCTCGGAGAAAAGGGCCTGACCGGCACCCCGATCGACCGCCTCGAGCCCGGCACCACCGTCCAGCTGTAAGAGGTCCTGACAAAGGCGTTGGACGTGGCGGTGCATGATGAGGCGGGTGGCGAGGCCGAGGAAAGCCTCGTGGATGCCGTCGCGGCGTTCCCAGCGGATGCGCAGGCGGCGGAAGCCGTGCAGCCAGGCGATCGTCCGTTCTACCACCCAGCGGAAGACGCCCAGGCCGGTGCCGCGGGGCTGGCCGCGTTCGGCGATCGCTTGACGGATGCCTCGCTGCCAGAGCAGCCGCCGGTACTTGTCGTGGTCATAGCCGCGGTCCGCGAACAGCATGTCCGGCCGCCGCTGCGGGCGGCCGACAAGGCCCGATACGGCCGGGACCTTGTCCAGCAACGGCAGGAGTTGGGTGACGTTGTTGCGGTTGCCGCCGGTCAGCGACACCGCGAGCGGGATGCCCCGGCCATCGGTGAGGACGTGGTGCTTGCTGCCCGGTGGTGCACGGTCGGCCGGGCTCCGCCCCCTTTGGGCCCCTGCGGGCCGCCCGGACGTGGGAGGAGTCGATCACCGCCAGCGCCCAGTCCAGCTTCTTCGCCGAGCGCAGCTTCCTCAGCAGCACAAGGTGCAGTTCGTCCCCCACGCCTGCCTCGTTCCAGGCGGCCAAGCGCCGCCAGCAGGTCATGCCCGAACCGAAGCCGAGCTCCTGGGGCAGGTACTCCCACTGGATCCCGGTGTGCAGCACGAACAGGATCCCGCACAACGCCTGCCGATCCAGCACCCGGGGCCGCCCCGGCACTGGCAGCAAGGCTCGATCAGCGACCACAGTTCATCCGACACGACCCACGGCCGCGGCGCCCTCTTCCCCAGGCCAGAGGCAACGAGCGAACAAGCGGACCGTCACATGATCAACAACTTCTGTTAGGACCTCTAAGACCCCAGACCCCAGGGAGCGGGCATGCGTTTCGCGACCATCCGCACCGGCAACACCCTTACCGCGGCCCGTATCGAGGGCGACCGTGCCGTCCTGGTCAACGCCAGCGACGCCGTAGAGGCCTACCTGCGCCGCGACCGCTTGACGGACATCGGCGATATGGATGCCCGCACCGCCCACTACGCCCGCGTCTCACTGGCTCCCGCACACATTCTGTGCGTCGGTCTGAACTACCGAAGCCACATCGAGGAACTGGGATACCCCACTCCCACCTACCCGACGTTCTTCGCCAAGTTCCCGTCCACGCTGACCGGACCCCGCGACACGATCGCGCTGCCTCGCATCAGCGATCACATCGACGGCGAAGCGGAACTGGCGGTCATTGTCGGGCAGCGCCTCCGCCGCGCCGGCGTGGAGGATGCCAACCACGCCATCGCGGGCTACTGCGTCGCCAACGACCTGTCGCTGCGTGACTGGCAACACCGCACCACAGAAGCGCTCCAGGGCAAAGTCTTCGATCGCTCCACACCTCTCGGACCTATGCTGGTCACCCCTGAGGAACTCGACAACGCCCGCGACCTCACCGTCACTTTCACCGTCGACGGCGTCGAATGGCAACACGGCTCGACCAGCGACCTGCTGTTCACACCTGCGGAGCTACTCGCCTACTGCAGCACCTTCCTCACTCTCGAGCCCGGCGACGTCATCCTCACCGGCACCCCCGGCAAGACAGCCCACGCGGCCAAATCCCTCACCCCGGGCCGGCACCTGGTCACCGCCATCGAAGGCATAGGGGCCGCAATCAATCCCACTGGCACAGACCCCCTGCCGGACACACGCGCCATCTGGCGGGAAGAGACAGATCAATGAGCGCTGTGCGGGTCTGTGAAGCTCCAGGTCACGGGTCTGGTATGCGCGTAGGCGAGGGGAGGCTCGGGCAGGTCCGGGGCGGCAGTCCACCGACAAGGTCATCCGTCAGCGGGAGACTTCCCGGCTCGATGCTGGAAATTTGTGATTCATTCTGGTTTGTCAAGCACCTCTGTGGTGCGGCGTGTTCGTGGCGGCGAGCGGCCTGGCGAGGGCGGCCGCAGTGACTGTTCGGGGAGTCGGTAGGTTGCGGCATCACCGTGACCGCCCTGATCACGCAGGCGGCCGCGCGATCCGCGCCTGGACGGCGGGGCTGCTACCGCGGCGGCCTTCCTGGCCAAGCACGCCTCGGAGTTCGCTCAGGCGTTCCCGGAGGAAGAGCCGGACAGCGCCACCGGACAGGCTGCCTGAGGTGGCTCTGCACGTCGACGTCCGCTGGCTGCTGGAGCGCCAGGCCGAGGTGCTCTCGAAAGAGCCGTCGGTCCACGACTTCTCCGGTCTGGTCGCACCCGTCGCCCGGCACCGGGTCAACACTCCGAGGCTGGACTGCACCGCAGACTCGGCCTGGCGTGCGGCAGTTCTCTTCCACGAGATCGCTTCGGTGCGCCCGCTTCCCACCCGCAACGCCCTGTCCGGGGCGCTGGTCGCGGTGGCTTACATGGCGGCCTCCGGTGAAGCGGTCGATACCCCCTACGGGGCACTCAGCGACCTCGCTAAGCAAGTCCGCGCGGGCCGCACGGACGTCTATGCGTGCGCCGACCAGATCCGCCGCTGGAGGATCTGAACCAGCAGCGAACCTTCCGTGGTCCGGCCGTCCGCACTCTCGCGGGCCGGGCCTCTGGGCCTACCGGCCCCGGGGCCGGGCCGCGCCGTCGCCACGGCCGCCGACTGCGCCAGGCCGTGCCTGGTCCTCGGACCTGACGGGCGTTGTCAGGTTGAGTGAGTTGTCAGCTCGGTGATCGGTTTCGGGGCGTGGCGGGTTGCGGTGGTGGTGTCTGGTTCAGACCGTGTCGGGCAGGCCGGCGATGCCGGTGATCTGATTCCAGATTGCGAAGCGGCTGATCATTTCGGTGCGGTATCCGGTGGGGGTGAGTAGGTGGCGGCGGGGCCGGAAGTGGGGTGAGATGCCGCTGAACGCGGCGAGGAACCGTTGGGTCGCGCCGACGGATCGGAACCCTTTCATGGCGTGTTCGCGTTGCCGTGTCGGTTGGTGGGAGTTCTCAGCTCGGTTGTTTTGAGCGCGGCGGCCACCGTGGTGTCGCTGGTGCCGCAGGATGAGGACATGGCTGAGACCGCCATGCGCAATGCGCCGGCCACCCGGTACAACACGGTCAGGCGGTCTAATCGAAGGCACTCTCCGCGGAAGGTGAGCGTCCAACACGCACACCACGCACTCGTCCCGGTCCACGCGGGCGGCGCTGGCACGTTGTGCGAATGGTCCCGTCACGTCGGGACCTGGAGTGGGTGATTGTCAGTTTTCGGTGTCGAGTTGGATGTGCTCGATGTCGTTGTCCAGGAAGGTGGTCAGGTCCTGGGCTTCGGTGTAAACGGCTTCCTGTTCCGGGGCGGTGAGGGGGCGCAGGGAGCTGATGTGGAGTTGGTGGTTGCGCACGGCCCAGGTGGCGGTGACGCGTCCGTCAACAAGGACGGCGCGGTGGCCTGCGACGGACAGACCGAGGTGGGGGGCGTCGATGATGCGGCTGCGGTCGTGGTAGCCGAGGACGGCGTTGTCGAAGGCCGGCAGGAACCGGACGGGGGCCGGGGTGTCTGGGTGGGGGCGAGGTGCGTCGGGCAGATCGAGCAGTTCGCGGCCGCGTTCGTCGCGGAAGACGACGAGTTCTTCTCGGGCGGCTTTGACGGCGGCGGGAAGTCCGGCGAGGCCGCACCAGGCGCGCAGGTCCGCGCTGGCGGCGGGGCCGTAGGCGGCGAGGTAGCGGCGCAACAGCTGGTGCCCGACGGGGTCGCCGTCCCCGGTGGGCAGGGGGTCGATGTCCCGTGCCAGCCAGGTGGCCAACGGCAGGTTGCGTACGCCGGCGGTCTGCTGCCAGAGGCCGCGGGGCGGGAGTTGGGCCATGGGGATGAGGGCTGCGACGAGCAGCTCGCCCAGGACACGGCGTGGTGGGCCGGGCCAGCCGTCTTCGAGGGCTTGTACGAGCTCTCTCATGGTGCGGGGCTGCTGGTCGGCCATGACCGCGCGGCCGGCTGCGGCGACCTCGTCCAGGTCGATGCCGGCCAGTTCGCGCGGGTAGGTGCCCAGCACTCGCTGGCGCAGCATGGCGTCGTGGCGGGCTCGCCAGGCGAGCGCGTCGTCGGAGGTGACGAGGTGGACGGTGCGGCGCATCAGGTGGGTGCGTACCACGGTGCGGCCGGTCAGCGCATCGTCCAGTTGCTCAGGCTTGAAGTCGGTCAGGCGCGACCACAGCCCGATGAACGGTTCCTGGGGCTCTTGCGCCTGCAGGCCGCACAGGTGGGCCACCGCCTCGGGCGCGGAGGTGTCGCTGCGCGTGAGCAGGTGCTGGCGGGCCAGGGTGGCGCGGTTGAGGGCGCGGCTGCCGAGGACGGTCATGGCGTTCTCAGGCTGCGGCCCGCTCGTGGGGCGGGCGTCGGCGTAGGCCGGTGCGGGTGAGGGAGAGGGGTGTGGGGGAGACGTCCAGAGGGCTGATGTCGGTGCCGGGCGGGACGATTGCGTCGATCTTGTCGAGGATGTCGTCGCCCAGGGTGACGGTGGCGCCGGCGAGCAGGTCGTCGAGCTGGTCCATGGTGCGTGGGCCGATGATGGCGGCGGTGACGTCGGGGTGGCTGGTGGCGAAGGCCATGGCCAGGTGCGTGAGGGAGTGGCCGGCTTCTTCGGCGAGGGTGAGCAGCTGCTCGACGGCATCAAGCTTGTGTTCGTCGGTGAGATGCCGGGGGACCCACTGCATGCGGGGATTGTCGGGCCGCGGGGTGTTCTTGCGGTAGCGGCCGGTGAGCAGGCCCATGGCCAGCGGGCTCCACACCAGAACGCCCAGGCCGTAGCGGCGGCAGGTGGGCAGGACCTCGCGCTCGATGCCGCGGTTGAGTATGGAGTAGGTGGGCTGCTCGCTGCGCAGGCGGTGCAGGCCGCGCTGCTGGGACACCCACTGGGCTTCGACGATCTCCGAGGCCGGCAGGTTGGAGGAGCCGATCGCGCGGACCTTCCCGGCCCGCACGAGGTCGGTGAGCGCGGAGAGGGTCTCCTCGATGTCGGTGTGCGGGTCGGGAAGGTGGATCTGGTAGAGGTCGATGTAGTCGGTCCGCAGCCGCCTCAGCGAGGCCTCGACCGCCTGGACGACCCAGCGCCGGGAGCTGCCACTGCGGTTGGGGCCCTCGCCCATCGGTCCGTTGAACTTGGTTGCCAGCACGACCTCGTCCCGGCGTCCTTCGAGCGCCTTTCCGACGATCTCCTCGGTTTCGCTGTAGCCGTACACATCGGCGGTGTCGACAAAATTGATGCCCGCATCCAGTGCCCGGTGGATCATGCGCACGCAGTCGTCGTGATCAGGATTGCCCATTTTGCCGAACATCATGGTGCCCAGGCAGTAGGCACTGACTTCGATGCCGGTCCGTCCCAGCTTCCGCATCCTCACGGTGCCCCGTTTCCTTCCGCTGCCGTACGTGTTCGGTGCCTGCGCCGTCCGGGGCGGACCGGTCGACGACGTGACCCTGCTCCGCGGCAGTTGGCCGTCGGGC
>NZ_JBFAXL010000103.1:0-18504 GCF_040680795.1 Streptomyces sp. NPDC051976 | reverse complement strand
CGCGGGCGTCTCGGTGATCACGTGGCTGCTGGAGAACTCTCTCGGGAAGGGCGCCATGAGGTGTTCCCGTGGTGGGGGATCATGTTGGTCATGAGTGAGCGTGAGGGCGGTGCGGTGGACCGGCTGGGCCGGTCAGCGTTGCACTATGCCGCGGCGTCGGGTGATCTGGCTCGTGTTCGGGCTGCGATCGACTCGGGGGCGGACGTACGTGCTGGTGACTCGGCTGGGTGGACTCCACTGCACTTCGCCGCGCAGGCTCAGAGGGCTGACATTGCCATCGGGCTGCTGGCCGGCCATGCCGTTGTGGATGCCGTGGACGTGCAGGGAAGCACGCCGCTGTGGCGGGCGGTGTTCAACTACCGGGGTGATCCGGCCGTGCTCGATGTGCTGCGAGAAGCGGGCGCCGACCCGGATCGGGTGAACGCGCATGGAGCCAGTCCGCGACAGCTGGCGGAGCGGATCGCGAACTACGACGTCGCGAGGCATGTGAACTGGTAGGCAGGGCCGCCGCCTGGTGCGACCCTGCCAGGCCTTGGTCGTCACTCCGTCGCGTGTGTCTCGGTGATGGCGAGGCGGGTGGAGGACTCGTCGACGATACTCTTCTCGTCGGCGAACGCGGCGATGAGGGACTGCAGGGCGATGTTGTGGACCGAGCGGGGCAGGCCGCGGCTGGTGAGGTGGATCAGGTCGACGGCGTTGTCGGAGAACAGCGGGTCCGAGCGGCCGGCGATCGTCAGATGGTGCTTGATGTAGCCGGCGGTCTCGTCCTTGTTCATGGTGGGCATCTGGTAGCTGATCGAGATCCGCTGGTCCAGGGCTGCCAGGACGCCGTGCTTCATCCGCTTGCGAAGGGTGCGCTGGCCGATCAGCAACACCGCGAACGGCGTCGTGGAGTCCATCTCGTAGTTCGTGAGCATGCGGATCGCGTCCAGCTCATGGTGGTCCAGGAGGTGGGACTCGTCGATCACGACCGCGGGGGTGCGGCCGCGCTCGTCGACCTCGGCGGCCAGTGCGGCGGACGCCTGCGCTGCGAGAGCGGCGGACTGGTATTTCGGGGTGCCGCCCAGGCTGGTGACGATGCGGTCGTAGAGGCTGCGCATGCCGACCTCCGGGTTGGGCTGGTAGATCACGGTGAAGCGGGCCGGGTCGAGCGAGGCGACGGCGCCCTTGAGGGCGACGGTCTTGCCCGCACCGACCTTGCCGGTGACCACGCCGATCGCCTTGTTGTTGATGCACCACGCGATGCGGGCCGCGGCCTCCCGGTGGGAGTTGTGCTGGTGGAGCATGGACGGGGCCAGGTCCCAGCCGAAGGGGACGCGGGTGAATCCCCGTTGTAGCCCTGGACGCGGTCGATCATGGAACCCTCCTGGGACAGGGGCAGAACTCCGCCCGAGTGGCGGTCAGTTCCGCTGATTCTTCGGCCGCGGCCCGCTGTCCGGTCCGGACGGCGAGACGGACCGCGCGAAACGCGGTGCGGACGGCGGGAGTGTCGAGGGGGCCGGCGTCGTGTTCGGCCCGGCGGCAGCAGACCTCCGCCAGGGACAGGGCCCGGTCGGCCAGCTCGCGGGGCGTGAGCATGAACAGGTCGGGTTCGGGGTCGAAGTACAACTCCTCGGCCCGGGACGGGTTCACTGCCGGCCCCGCGAATCGTCCATCAAAGACGAGTAGTTGATGCCCTTGGCGGTGTTCGCGGTGTGCGCCTGTTTGAGGATCTTGAGGTAGTCGATCCCGGTCGGTGCCGCCGGCTCGGCCGGTGTCTCCGGGCTCGCCTTGGGGTGGGCATGGCGGCCGACGTGGTGCGGGACCGCCTTGCCCAGGGGCTTGCCGGAGGCCCTCACCTCGATGTCGGTCAGGTCGAACGGGTCGAAGACCAGCTCGATCCTCATCCCGGCCAGCGACGGGTCGACTCCGTAGGAGTTGCCGTGCAGGCTGACCGTCGGGGTCTTCGTCACGGTGCGGAACTCCGACCACAGGAACGCTTCGCGGAGATCCGTCGTGGAGGGCAGCGGCAGCGGCTTGGGAATCGAACCCAGCCAGCGTTCGATCGGCGGCTGCCCGGTCTCGGAGTGCACCGCGCGGTGATAGACCGTCTCCACCCAGGCGGTGAACAGCCTGTTCAGCTCGGTGAGATGCTCGATCTGGCCGACACGTTCCTCGTCGAGTTCGACGAGGAACTGATCCCTCACGGTCCTAAAAAATCGTTCGATTTTGCCCCGGCCCTGCGGCCGTCCCGGGCGGGAATGGGTCAGCCGGATCGCCAACGACGCGCGGGCCCGCAGCAACCATGTGTCGACGAAGACACTCCCGTTGTCAACGTCCCACAAGATCGACTCCGGGACCCCGCGGGCCGACAGCGCCGGCCGCAGCGCGGCCGCGAGGCGGACGGTGTCCTCGGCGAACCCGAACGTACGTCTTCCGGCCTCCGATCTTCGGCCCGTGCAGGGCGTCGCCCGTCCACAACTCGTTGGCGCGGGTCGCCTCGAACCGGCCGAACACGCTTCGATCGCCCCCGCCGGTGCCGGTCAGCCCGACGCTGACGAAGTGCCGCTGCAGCGTGCGGTCGGTCGGCGACCAGCCCTGCGTGGTCCGCAGGATCCGCAGGATCCGCTGGATCTGCGCGGCCGTGCGGCCAGGGTTCTCCCGCTTCAGCGCGGCCGCCAGCTCCAGCACCTCCGGCGGCGTCCGGGGAACCGCCTTGCGCGGCTCGGGAACCAGCGCGGCGAACCCGCCGCCGCGGTAGTCCCGCGTCCACCGGTCGATCGTGCCCCGGGACACCTTCACCTGCCGGCCGAACGGATCCGTATGTTCCCTCGTAGCCAACTCCCGTGCCAAACGGCCGCGTTCACGGGCCGTCAGCGCCGGGTCGAGCAGGTCCTGGATCGGGGCATAGCGGAACAGGCCGACCTCCCGGGCCTTCTCCGCCCGACGGCGGTCCTCGTCCTCACGCGATGCCATGCGCGGCCTCACCTCGCATCTCGAACCTTCTCCGTCTCCTGGTGGACGGACACGATCAAGCCTTCCGGCGCCTCCGATCTCCGCCCAGGGGCGGCCCGTGTTGATCAACTAGCAGGAAGAGAGCAGGTCAGGATGCGTCCCGCTATCGCGCGGCCAGCGAACTCCCACCGCGACACGGTGTTCATGTGGGACCACTTCACCGCGGCCGCCCGATGGGCGGCCGCGACCGCCGAGACGGCGTCCGCCAGCGCAGTCCCGGACGGATCGGGCATCACGGGGTCGTCGGCGAGCGCGACCAGGGCGACGGTGAAGTACCGGCGAACGTCCTCGGCCCGGCTCGTGAAGCGGCGGATCCAGCCGCGGACCGTGCCCTCGGCCACGCCCAGACACGCGGCCACCTGGCGGTGCCCCATGCCCAGGGCCGCTATCTCCAGCCCGGTCCCGATCACCCCGGCCGCATCCGCCCGACGCGGCCAGACCGCCTCCGGCAGCAGCACGTGCGTGACCCGGCAGGCCGAACACCTGGACCGGCGAGGGCGTACGAAGAAACGGGCCCCGAGATCGCCGCGTACTTCCCTCGGCCGGCCGTGCCCCCACGGCGCGAGGACCGCCCCCGCAGGACGGACAGGCCAACTCACCCGCCCGCAGTTGGCGTTCCACGCGTACGACATCGGCGTCGACGATGAGCACTCCGCACCTCCACCTCGTGCACACCATGTCGTCGCGCACGAAGCAAGAACAGGCTTCCCACCAAGATCAACACTCATGCCCACCGCGAGTGTCGCCAACCCCCGCCTTCGTACTCATACAGAGAGTGTCCAACACCACGGAAGCGGCGGGAGCGGTGAGCCGGTGGCCGGCCTGCACAGACCGGGCAACGCAGGCTGCAACACCGCCGCCGACCACTTCACCACGGCCCAACTCGCCCTGGCCCAACTACCGAAGAAGTACCGGCGCGGACGCCGGACGCTGATCCGTACCGACTCCGGAGGCGGCGCACACGAGTTCGGCGCCTGGCTCGCCCAACGCGGCCGGTGGCTGTCGTAGTCGGTCGGCATGACCATCACCGAGCAGATCCACCAGGTCGTACTCAAGTTCCCGCGCCCGGCCTGGACGGCGGCGATCGAGCGCCGAGCCGAGATCCGCGACGGCGCCTGGGTCGCCGAGCTGTCCGGCGACTGCCTCAAACGCTGGCCGAAGGGAATGCCGCTGATCGTGCGGAAGGAACGGCCCCACCCGGAGCCCAGTTCCAGCGGGCACGGGCCGAGGACCGCATCCGGGCCGCGGACCACCGGCCTGCGCAACCTGCCCCCGCACGACACCACGCAGAACCAGATCTGGCTGGAGATCGTCCAGCTCGCCCTGGACCTGCTGACCTGGATGCCGACGTTCGCTCTGACCGGCGAAACCCGCAGGCGCGAGCCCCGCCGCCTCCGGCTACGCCGCCCAGATCGCCACCACATCCCGCCGCCAGCACCTGAGGTTCGCACGTCACTGGCCCTGGACCGACGTGATCACCGACGCCCTGGCACGGCTCGGAGCTCTCCTGTACCCCGGCTGATCAGCACGTTCCCGTCCTGCGAACAGCATCACCCGGACCGGAACCGTGGAACCCGGCGCCCACTCGACGCGACAGCCGGGACATCAGCCTGCCCGCCACCGACCCGAACAACCGAAACGGCCCGCCGAAGAAACCGACGGACCGTCACGAAAGATCGAGGATAGACAGATAGGACGCGTGTCAACGCAGGTGTGGCCGGAGGATGAGCCGACGCGGGCGGTAAGCAAAGTCAAATGCCACGGGTCGGACATCCGCATCGGGGGCACATTCCATTTTCCACCGCGCCGCGATAGTGGAAAGAGCAAGGGTGCTCTGTATTTCCCCGAAGGTGTCACCAATGCATTTTCGTGCACCGCCGCCGAATGAGACAAAGGTCGCGCGAGGTAGGTCCGCGGCTCGGTCCGGTGACCAACGGTCGGGGTCGAAGGCCTCTGGGCGTCCGTAGATGTCATCTTGGCGCTGGATGACATGCGGACTGAATATGATCGTAGTGCCAGGAGGCATTCGAGTTCCGGCCAGTTCCACCTCTTCCGTGGTGATGCGAGACAGCAGCCACCCTGGAGGATAGAGGCGCAGCGTCTCGGTAATCACGCTGTGGGTGAATGGGAGATTTGGCAGGTCGTTCCATTCGGCGGGCCTACCGCCCAGGACGGCGTCCACTTCTTCGTGGAGCCGCATTTCAATTTCGGGATGCTGGGAAAGCAGGTAAAAAGCCCAGGATAGGGTGGTGCCGGTACTTTCAGACCCGCCCAGCAGCATAGTGATGACCTGGTCGTGAATCTCTGAGTCGTCCATGGGAATAGCGCTTCCCTCGTGGCCGTCAGTTAGTGTCGCTAGCAGGCCTCCCTGCTCGAGCCCAGCACTTCGGCAGTCGGCGATGATGCGATCCACCACATCATCGAGGTCTTGGAGATCCTGGCGGTAGCGGCGGTTCACGGGAAGAGGTAGTTCTTGCATCTGCTGCGGAATGACCATCCGCGGGAGAAGCTCCTGCAGCGCCCTCTCGAAGGAGTGGCGGATCTGCTCCACCGTCGGGTCGTCGAGCTCGGATGAGAGCAGGGTGCGTACGACCACGCGAAGGCCGAGGCCATACAGCACAGCGAAAGCATCGAATTCCTGGGCTTCTTGCCAAGACTCGCAAAGGGCGGTGATCTCCCGCTTCATCACTTCTGCATATTGCTCCAACCTTGCTTTGCTGAAAGCGGGCTGCATGAGCCGACGCTGTCGGCGGTGGTCCCTGTGCGGGCAGGTCCCCAGGCCATTTCCCAGAAGGTTTCGAATCCTTTCAATGATCGCTCCGCCCTTGTCAAAAGTGCGGTCATCGGTCAGTACCTGCCGTAAGAGCTCCGGGTGACACGGAACATACGCTTGCTGTGTCCCGAGTCGGATCTCCACCAGGTCGCCATACGTGGACAACGACTCAAGGAATTTTATTGGGCGGCGCATCAGATGTCCTGCATGGCCGATCAGCGGTAGTGCTCCCGGGGCACGTCCAGTGGTAAAGTTACCTGTAATTGAGGATTGATGCTTCTGTGCGGTCACGGTGTCCTCTCGGGTAGTAATGACGTCGTAGCAACCGCTGGGTTATCCCTCGATACTCGGCGCGGTCACCCTGATGTGGCGCCTTCCGTTGGGGTTGGATGCGCAGTTTGTGAGTCGCGGAAGTCGGCGAGGTCATAGAAGGCCACCGCCCATTCAGCGAGGCGCACTGATTCGATGGCGGCAGGATTGTTCTCGGCGATCAAGGGTGAGAGCCGGGTGCGGCCGGCGATCACGCGGGCGTCGCGCTCGCGACGCACCCAGCCAGGTGTGACGCCGTACATGAGGACGTTGTTCTGGCCACTCAGGCTGGCCTCCCAGCTCAAGGTGCCTAGGTCGTTGGCAAGGCGCACGGCGGTAGCGAAGTCATCGAGGGCTGGTACGAGGGTGTCCAGGTGGCCAGGCAGGTACGGGTCTGCGGAGCTGATCCACCGGGGCATGTGGGTGATCCATACAAGGACGCTGTCCTTGTGCTTCAAGTAGTCCGCTATGGACAACTCCTGGCTGGCTCCCTGGGCCCGTGCCTGCCCGGTGTGCCAGTCGTAGCGCAATCCCTGCATGCAGCGGTCGAACCTGTCGGTCCACAGATCCGCCAGTGCCGGGTACAGCGGGAAGCGGGAAAGGTGTTCCTGGATCTCGGACAAGGCTTTGAGCAGCGGGTGCTTGACGTCAGCTGTGCTCGTGTGCACGACAGTGCTGCAACGGGTGAGCATTTCGTCTAGCTGCGTCGCGGTGACGGCTTCTTGCTCAGTGTAGTCGTCAAGGGCGTACGTCCATACACAGATACGGGCGCACCAACGCAATTCGTTGAGGGTTCGCCAGGGGCTGATCATCGCTGTGGACAGCGCCATGGCGGCCGTTGGCGTGGCCTTCAACGATGGGTGCTTTGCGGTCCAAGCCTGCAGGTCGGCCAGCAACTGCAGGGTAAGCAGGCTGGGCGGCGCGCACTGGGCTGGAGTGGGCAGGAACTCCATTGAGGTTGGCCCTGGGTGGGGCGATGCCATGGTGGAGCCTCGTCTTCACATGGGCGACAGGGGAACGTCACGGGTGGCGTGTAGGGCGGCGGTCCGGGCGGCGCGGACGACACGTTTGGGTGTGTACAGATCCTTGTCGTGCCATAGAGGGGTGAGCGGCAGGGCGCCGGCGAGACATGCGCGGCCCCGGACGAGGGCCTGGCGCACGCGACTGTTCCCGCCGCCGGACTGCGGGGCGAGGATCTGTACGGCGTAGGCGGTCTCCTCGGCGGTGGAGTGCCACAGTCCCCAGCCGCCGTCGGGGTGTTGTGTTTCCAGTACCCATTGCACGGCGTGTCGCTGTGCGGGGATGGCCGCAGCGGAGGCATGGGCTGTCAGTGCCTGGGTGCAGCAGAGAGTGGCGTAGTAAGGGGAGGCGTGCCACTTGTCGAGCCAGCTGCCATCCGGGTTCTGGGCTGCCAGGAGCCACACTGATACGGCGTCCATGGCCTGGCCGTAGCGGGCCTTGTCCTGGAGGTGTTGGGCGACGTGGTGACTGAGCGTCTCAAGGACGTGAGCGTTGGTGCTGACCGAAGGGGTGCGTTCGCCAATGAAGCACTGAAAGTAATCGTCCGTACGGTAGTCCATGAGAGCCTCGGGACGCTGTCCGCGGCCGTAGGTGGCAAGCGCCAGCAGGATGGCCGCGGTGTCGTCCGCATCCGGCGGCAGTCCCGCACCCGCCGGAGCGCCCTGGGGGGTGAGTGCTGCTTCCAGACTGTCCAGGAGGGCTGTAGGAGTACCGGACGCCATCCCTGCGCCGGCGAAGGTGTTCAGCAGCCACGCCCGTTCAAAGTAAGTGATGGGGGTGATGGAAGGCACCGGGCCGCCGTAGCGGTGCTGAAGGGCCTCCAGGTAGCGCTGTGCGCTGTCGCTGTGCTGCGACGGGGCCACGCTTGTAAACCAAGTCGCTGTCGCGGCAGGGGAGCCACCGATGGCGCCGTGGGTAGGCCAAAGATAGGAAGCGGCCTCGGCTGGCAGACTTAGGGTTTCCCAGGCGTGCCATATCTTGCTCGGGATTGGTGTGCTGGTTGACGCATGGGATCGTAACGTCCGCAGCATCCGGGAACTGAGGCTGCTAGGACAGTCGAAGCTGCCGTGGTGTTGCGCAAGCGTCGGTTGAGAGTGTGGGTGAGTCGGATCCAGGAGCTGCTCGAGACCCTCAAGGAGAGCAGGTACCACGAGTTCGACGGCAATGGTGTCCGGGAAGTTCTGGCCACTCGTTAGGAGACGGTGCAGTGCGGTCAGGCCCAGGTCGGCTGCGCGCAGAAGCCGGCCGTCATGCACACCATGGTCCTGTGTAGGGGACGTCAGGCAGGCGACCAACGCCTTTACGGCGCTGAGCGTGGGTACCAGACCATACCCGTCAGGCGGGCCCCAAGAGCCGTCTTCGTGCTGCCGATCCAGCAGGAAGGTCACCCGCGTGGTGTGGCCGTTGAGCCAGGGAGCGTGGATCACTAGCTGTGCAGTTTCGTACTCGGACACAGACACCTCGCCCCAGGCGTCCTCGGTGGACTCTGCGAGTAGTTGCCTGGCCTCATCAACAAGCCCCTGCGGTGATAAGCGAGGTGAAGGGGCATCATGCGTGTCGGGCAGTGTCACAGGGCACCTTTCATACGGGCGGCGGTGTGATCGGCGCCGTTCATGCGCAGGTCCATTGCGGTCTTCGCGGCCCCCACATCGCCAGAGATGAGCGGGGCAAGCCACTTGATGGCGCCGTCGATCAGCACGTCTGCGATCGGGGCGCAAAGGTCAGGTCGACCGCCCGCGCAGTGCGGTCACAGCGAGCGGCGCGCAGGTCCCGGTGCAGTGGCAGGGCGGTTGTGTTCATGCGGTCCTGGCCGTCGCTGCGTCGGCGATCCGGCGAAGGGTTTGGGCGATGAACGGTGGGAAGGGCGCATGCTCCAGGGCATGGTGGGCCTGCGCATGGAGGGTGTGGATCATTCGCTCGACTTCAGCGCGGGCGCCGGTAGCAGTAAGGATGTCCCTGATCCGGATTGCGTCGTGATTGTCCAAGCTCGGATCGCCGAGCAGGGTACGCAGGACCTTGTGCTGGGCTGCATCGGCGCGCTCGAGGGCGATGGCGAGGAGCACGGTGTGTTTGCTGTCCCGGAGGTCGTCAAGGACAGGTTTGCCGGTCTGTTCGGGGGCGCCATAGACGCCGAGGAGGTCGTCGCGCAGTTGGAACGCCTCACCGAGCGGGATGGCGTACTCGGTGCACGCTTTCAGGACAGCGGGGTCAGCGCCTGCGAGAGAGGCACCCACGTGCAGGGGCCGCTCGCAGGTGTACTTGGCAGTCTTGTAGCGGGCGACGGTCAGCGCGGCGTCGAGATCCGCGGTCGGGTCACCGGCAGCGCAAAGGTCAAGATATTGCCCGTACATCACCTCGGTCCGCATGGAGTGGATCACCGGCAGAACCGCCGCCAGGCGGTCGGGGGCCAGGCCTGCGGTCTGCAGGAGTTCGTCGGACCACGCCAGGGCCAAGTCCCCGACCAGGATCGCGCCGCTGGCGCCCAGACGCGAAGCGACCTCCTGGCCGCGGAGCGCGCTGTGGTGCGCGGCCAGGGAACGGTGGACGGTGGGGTTGCCGCGGCGAGTGTCGGAGTGGTCCATGAGGTCGTCATGGATAAGGGCGAAGGCGTGGAACATCTCCAACGACGCGGCCGTCTGCACCACAGCCGTCATGTCACCCACGCCGCCACCTGCGTACCAGCCGCAGATGCACAGCAGGGGGCGCAGCCGCTTCCCGCCAGCAGACACGAAGTTGCGTAGAATCTGCACGACCTCGGCGGGCATGCGGTGCTGGGCCGCAGCGTGCTGTTTGCCCTCGAGGAAGTCCTCGATGCAGGTCTCGACAGCACGGCGGGTGGCGGGTAGGTCCACTGCAGGTGCGGCTGCATTGGCCAAAGTGCTCTTGATTGCCGTATTCCTTCCCAATAACGAGACCCCCAAGAGTCCCGTCCATAATTTTCGCTCCTTCTGGGCCCGATTAAAGATGTGCGATGGGAGCATCAGGAGCCGTCTGTCGACCTCACCCCGCGCCCGCTCAATTACGCCAGATGACCCTCACGCACGCGGCAGCAGGAAGAATTTTCCGAAGACGACCGTACCGACAAGATCGGCGCCATTGCCATATGATTCATGTCACATCAATTTTCGGTCAGGAATCCCTCCCGGTTGACATGTACTCGTTCTCGGTGTGCTGCGATACTGGGTTTCGGCTTGATATCGCCTTACGGATCCGATGAGGATCCTTTCAAAAAATGCCTGATCAGTGAGGATCGGCACTCACCGTGGCCGGCTGAACGTGCGACAGGCCCGTTCGGTGGCCTCACTGGTCCGGAGCCCTAGGTCGAACCGTAGTAGTGCAGTCCTTTAGTGCGACCGGAGTAAGGCTTCCGCTGGCACTCGTCGTCGCAGCGCTCCGTGGCTACTTCCCACTCGTGCGACCAAGGAACTCGTGCAACGCAATGGCTGTGTAGCCTAGCCGCCGATCACCTCCCGAGCACGCCGTCAGGCTCGCCGAGGAGACCAATCTCGACGATGGATTCCCCGACGAGCGCAAGCCGGATTACATGGTGCGCCGTAAATTGTGAGCGCAATACGCGAAGCGCTTTCAGGTGAAGATCCTGGCCATCGAGTTCAATTCGATGGCTTCGATTCGGTACTTGGATTGCCGGACGTACTCGCAGTGTGGACCTGTCTGGCCAACGAACTAGCTCCTGCGGAGTCTGTTCCGCGTCACCACTCCACGGGGAGCTGACGCACCCCGAACACCACCATTTCGTAGGAGTAGGAAAGGTCTTCGGCGGCGACGGCCAACCGCAGCCTGGGCAGGCGCCGCAGTAGCGTCCCCAAAGCCACTTGGAGTTCGACCCGCGCCAGGGAGTGTGCCACGCACTGGTGGATACCAAATCCGAAGGCGACGTGGCGACGGGCGTCGCGGCGCACGTCAAGGTCGTCCGGGGCGTCGAATTGCCTTGGGTCGCGGTTGGCCGTGTTGACCATGCAGATGACTCCTTCGCCGGCCCGGACGAGCTGGCCAGCCACGTTGACGTCCTCAGTGGCCACACGGCTCAGGCCGTTCTGGGCAACGCTCAGGTACCGCAGCAGTTCCTCGACTGCGCTCTTGATCACGGTCGGATCCTCACGCACTGCGGCCAGTTGCTCCGGATGCTGCAGTAGCGCGAGCGTACTGAGAGAGATCATGTTGGCTGTGGATTCGTGCCCGGCGGTGAGCAGTGTGCGGACCACGCTCAGCGTCTCGGCGCGCGTGAGCTGGCCTGTGGCCTCTCGTTCGTTGACAAGACGGCTCATCAGGTCGTCCTGTGGATCGTCGGCCTTCTTGTCCGCCAGGTTGTTGAGAAACCGGCTCAGTTCCTCCTCCGCACGGACGACCTCGGCCTCGGTGACAGATCGGTTCAACCGGGTGATGCTCTGCTTCTGGAAAAAGGCGTGGTCTTCGTAGGGCACTCCGAGGAGGCGACTGATGACCAACGACGCGGTCGGCAGCGCGAACTCGGTGACCAGGTCGACAGGCGGTGCGGTACCCTCCATGTGGTCTACAAGGCCGTCCACTACGTCCTGGATCTGCGGGCGTAGGGTCTCGGCGCGACGGGCAGTGAATTCCGTGTTCACCATGCGGCGCAGTCGGCTGTGCTCAGGGTCGTCCATCTGCCCGAAGCTGCGCAGCCCGCCGGTCAAGGCTTTTGTCCCTGCCGAGCGGAGGGGGTAGCCAGGGCGGCTCGTGTCAGCGCTGAACCGAGCATCCTGGAGGACACGGCGGACGTCCTCGAAGCGGGTGGCCAGCCAAGGCCGGGTGCCGTTCCACAAGTCAACGCGCGACAGCGGTTGTTCTTCACGCCGGGCGGTGTACTGAGGCGGAGGAGAGAAGGGGCACTCCCTGGCGGTTTCCGGATGTGCCAGGGGTATGGCGGACTCGGCCATGAGAACCTCCACGTACTTACCTTACTAAAGTAACTGTGAGCCTAACGCGATCACTGCTGACTGAACAGAGGGGCTCGCGCTCCCCGCGGCACTCGACTGCGTCAGCCCGGCGGCACACCTACCAATGTCT
Source organism: Streptomyces sp. NPDC051976 (assembly GCF_040680795.1). Lineage (NCBI taxonomy): Bacteria > Bacillati > Actinomycetota > Actinomycetes > Kitasatosporales > Streptomycetaceae > Streptomyces > Streptomyces sp. NPDC051976. Next base: position 6,362 of record NZ_JBFAXL010000103.1, on the reverse strand, counting down.
TGCCGCGTGTGTAGGCGTCCCTGCACTTGTCTCACCCTGAGGCCCATGCAGGGCGGCCTACTGCGAGCGACGGCGGCGCCTCGGTCAACCCTCTTGGTAGGCATCGATGACGCGGGCGATGACCTGTGCGGCTGAGGCAAGTTCAGCATCGGTGAAGTCGTCGAGTGCGATCGCGAGCCAGGCGCGGGCGGTCTCCTTGCTGCGTTGGACGGCTGCGCGGCCTTCGTCGGTGATGGAGACACGGCGGGCTCGTTGGTCGTCGGCCTGCCTGGCCGTCTCGACCAGGCCGGCGTCAGCGAGCAGCGCCACCTGGCGGGTGACGTGGGGGGCGGTCACACGCAGGATCTCGGCGAGTTCGCTGGGTCTCAGGGGGTGGGGTGCGGTGTTGAGGGCGCGCAGGGCGGCAAGGGCGGCGCGGTCAACGGTGAGGCCGGCCTGGGCCGCCAGGCGTTGGTGGGTGCGATTGCCGGCTAGGACGTAGGCGAGGGCGGTGAATTGATCGGACAGGTCACGGATGGTTTGCCGGTGCTGGGCGCGGGAGCTCATGCCCTGATGATGCCGCAGGCCGGAGCGCATTCGCCGGGAGGCCTGCACCTGGGCTGAGCTGAGGGTTCAGGGGTTGTGAAGCGTCGTAACCGGATGCTACGTTCACGGATATTGCTTTAGTTAAGTAAATGCAGTGGAGTGGCATATGCGGATCACGGTCCGATCTGACCAGTGCTGCGGGGCGGGGCTGTGCGCCCTCACCGCCCCGGAAGTCTTCGACCAGGGGGAGGACGGGCTGGTCGTCCTCCTCGACCCGTCCCCGCCGACCGCGCTGCACGACGTTGCCTGGGAAGCAGTCCGGCTGTGCCCGACCGACACCCTGTCCGCTGAGTGACCCACGAGAGTCCGATCGCGACCGTGAGGAGGCCTTGATGTCCCGCTCTGTCCCCCCGGCTGCCCATGCCGGCGACGCGCCGCTGTATCCGGGCGACCGTGCCCCTGGCTGCCCATTCGATCCCTCGCCGGTGCCAACGCGGCTGCGTGAGGAAGGGGCCGTACGGCCTGTGACGCTGTGGGACAACTCCCGTGCCTGGCTGGTCGCCCGGCACGCAGAACAAGTCGCCCTGCTTCGCGACCCGCGGGTGAGCGCCGACAACATCTGGCCCCGCTATCCGCACGTAAGCCAGGGCCTCAAAGACGTAGCACCTATCAACCGGACCTACATGAACCTGGACGGTCCCGAACATCGTGCTCACCGGCGGAACTTCACTGGTGAGTTCACCAGTCGGCGCATGCAGGCGCTGAAGCCCCGTATCACGCAGCACATCCAGAACCTGCTGGACGCTATGGAGGCCAAGGGCGGTCCGGTCGATCTGGTGACCGAGTTCGCGCTGCCGCTGCCCTCGCTGGCGATCAGCGAGCTCCTCGGCGTCCCCTATGACGACCACGAATTCTTCCAGGACCGCACGACCGCCTTCGTCAGCAATCGGAGCACCCCCGAGCAGACCGTCCAGGCCGCTCAGGACCTGGCCAGCTTTATCGGCCAACTCCTGGAGCAGAAGGTCGCCGAGCCTGGCGACGACATGCTCAGCCGAATGGCGACCAACCTCCTGCTCAACGGCAAAGTCCCCCAGGACGACGTCGTACAGCAGGCCCGTCTGATGTTGGTTGCCGGTCATGAGACCGTCGCCGCCACTCTGGCCATGGGCGTGTGTGCCTTGCTGACCAACCCCGAGCAGTTCGCCTTGGTCCGCGACGCCGACGACGAGACTGCCACCAAGGCCACCGAGGAACTCCTTCGTTACGTCAGCGTCGTCCACAAGGGGCGTCGCCGTGTGGCTGTCGAGGACATCGAGATAGCCGGCACCCTCATTCCGGCCGGTGACGGCATCATCCTGCCCATCGAGACCGCCAACCGCGATCCGCGGGTTTTCGAGGACCCTGACGCCCTCGACGTCACCCGGGACGCCCGCGCGCACCTCGCCTTTGGCTCCGGACCCCACCAGTGCCTGGGTGCGAGCCTTGCCCGCCTTGAACTCGAGCTCGCCTTTCCCGCCCTGCTGCGGCGCTTTCCCGCCTTGAAATTGGACGTGCCCCTGGACGAGCTCCGCTTCCGCAACGACATGGCGGTCTACGGTGTTCACAACTTGCCCGTGACCTGGTGACACCCGCACCGCTGAGCCCTACAGGAGGACCCGACATGAGCCCCGGCGTTCCCACTGCCCTGGACCGACCGCACTTCATCGGCATTGGTGGCGCCGGAATGTCCGGCATCGCCAAGATCCTCGCCCAGCGCGGAGCGAAGGTCACCGGCAGCGACTCGCGGGACTCTGCCACGGCCGAGGCGCTACGGGCTCAGGGCGTCGTCGTGCACATCGGGCACGACGTCGCGCATCTTGCTGAGGACACCACCGCGGTCGTGGTGTCCTCAGCGATCCGTGCCGATAATCCCGAGCTTGCCGCCGCCCGCGCGCGCGGCCTGCTGGTGGTGCACCGCTCTGACGCGCTCGCCTCCCTGATGCATGGGCTACGCCCTGTCGCGGTGGCGGGTACCCACGGCAAGACGACCACCACCTCGATGCTGGCGGTGGCCTTGTCCTCTCTGGGGCTCGACCCGTCGTACGCCATCGGCGGCGACCTGGATGCCCCCGGTTCCAATGCCCACCAGGGCGAAGGTGAGCACTTCATCGCCGAGGCAGACGAGTCCGACCGCAGTTTCCACAAGTACGCCCCCGAAGTCGCGGTCATCCTCAACGTCGAGCTGGATCACCATGCCAACTACGCGTCGATGGAGGAGGTGTACCACTCCTTTGAAGCCTTTGCCAAGAAGATCGTCCCCGGCGGTACCCTGGTCATCAATGCCGACCAGTCGGGCGCTATCGAACTCACCCGACGTGTGCGCGCACTCTCATCGCTGAAGGTCATCACCTACGGCGAAGCCCAGTCGGCCGACGTGCCCATTCACAAGGTCACACCGCAAGGACTGACCAGCGAGATCACCGTCCTACTCGACGGCGAGGCCGTTACCTTCGCCATTTCGGTACCCGGCCGTCATTACGCGCACAACGCGGTGGCCGCCCTCGCCGCGGGTCTGGCCATGGGCGTCCCCGCCTCCGATATGGCTGCGGCCTTGCGCTCATACACCGGCGTCAAGCGCCGTCTCCAGCTCACGGGTGAAGCCGCAGGGGTCCAGGTGATCGACTCCTACGCCCACCATCCCACCGAGATGGCCGCCGATCTGGAAGCGATGCGCTCGGCCGTCGGGGACTCCCGCATCATCGTCCTGTTCCAACCGCACCTCTTTTCCCGCACCCAGGAAATGGGCTCGGAGATGGGCCAGGCACTGGCTCTCGCGGACGCCTCCATGGTCCTGGACATCTACGCAGCCCGCGAGGACCCGGTCCCCGGAATCTCCAGCGCCCTCATCATCGACGCCGCCCGTGCGGCCGGCGCCGATGTCACGTACGGAGAGTCCAAAGACACCGCCACCGAGCGGATCGCGGCCATGGCCAAACCGGGCGATCTCGTTCTCACCATGGGTGCAGGCGACATCTCCGACCTCGGCCCGCGGATCCTCACCGCGCTGGACAGCGACCCCCGATAGAGCCGGCGGCCCGCACCGGCTATCGACCTCACTCCCTTACCAGCCCATGCGTCTTGTCTGCCTCACCAGCATTGCCCCGCCACGGTGAGACTGGTGCCGTACTGGAGCGACGATCCGTGCCATCGACCTCTACGAGGGCGACGACGACTTCGCCCCCTGTCAAGGAGCGCCCCGCACATGAAGATCGAAGGAAACGTCGCCCTGATCACCGGGGGTGCTTCCGGCCTCGGCCTCGCCACGGCCGAACTACTGCACGCACACGGCGCGGCCGTCATCCTTTTCGATCTGCCCGGCTCACCGGGCAAGGAGATCACCGCCCGCCTCGGTGACCGAGCCAGCTTCGCCGAAGGCGACGTCACCAAGCCCGACGACGTCGAGAAAGCCCTCGACCAGGCTCAGGAACTGGGGCGCCTCGCTATTGCCGTCAACTGTGCAGGCACCGGCAACTCGATCAAAACTGTGGGCAAGAATGGAGCCTTCCCTCTGGAGGAATTCACCCGCGTCCTCAATATCAACCTGGTCGGCACGTTCAACGTGATACGACTAGCGGCCTTTCGGATGAGCAACAACGCCGTCGAGGACGAGGAGCGCGGAGTCATCGTTAACACTGCCTCTGCTGCGGCTTTCGACGGGCAGGTCGGTCATGCCGCGTACTCCGCCTCCAAAGGCGGCGTCGTCGGGATGACGCTCCCCATCGCCCGCGACCTGGCCAGCCTCGCCATCCGCGTTATGACCATCGCCCCGGGCCCATTCGAGACGCCCATGCTGGCCCCCCTGCCGGAGGAGGCCAAGAAGGAGCTGGGAGCCCAAATCCCACACCCTTCCCGTCTTGGCCGCCCAAGAGAATACGCCTCTCTGGTCGGACAGGTCGTCACCAACCCGATGCTCAACGGCGAGACCATTCGTATCGATGGCGCCCTGCGCATGTCTCATCGCTGACCCCACCCAGGCCGACCGACGCAGGCTTCCGAGCAGGGACGCCTCAGCCAACGCCCGCCACAGGCCCAGCGCGCCGCCGCCACCCGGAGGGCCGATCAGAGCACACGGGACACCAAGCGGTGGTAGGGCCGGCCTGTGCACAGAAGCCGGCCGCTGAGGCGGGGGAGCGGATGCTCTACGAGCAGCGCGAGGAATGGCACGAGCGGTGCCAGGACGCGCTCCAGGCCCGCGAGCGGCCCCCGCTGTTGCGGGAGAAGAGGGTCTACGACTGGTCGGGCCGTGGCGGGACGGCCGTATGGCGAGTCAAGCGCAAGGTGAGTCTGCAGGACTTCGAGGACTGGCTGGTCACCCGGGAACCCGGCGCCGCTGGCGAGTATGTGATGGAGCTGCCAGGGTGGGTGCTGCACGTGCCGCCCGACTGGCACGCCCACGCGCCGGCCTTGACAGCCGCAGGGCAGCTGCCCTCACCTTTCGCGGAATGGGCTGCCGGGGGCAGGGCACTGGTCTTCCCCTACCGCAACCGGCAGGCCCTGTGACCGCTGCTGCACCAGCCGGGCACGTCCGCCTGGGCGCCCGTGCCCGGCATTGAGCCGCTGACCGCAGCGGCCGCAGCCGAAGGCCTGCGCCCCGACCAGGTCACCCGCTTCATCGAAGCCGCTCTCACCGACTGGAACCACCAGTACGAGTTCGCGCACGAGCCCGCACTGCGCATCGCCCTCGACTTCCCCGTGGACCTCGCACTTCACTTCGGCTACCTCACCGCCGAGGAACAGACGCAGGTCAGGACCGACGCTCGTGCCGCGACGCTGCGACGCATGGACAAGATCGTCGACGCCCTCGCCGACGACGGCCTCGACGAACACCAACTGCGCCAACTGCGGGAAGCGCGCGGCAGCACCCGGGCATTCCGGCGACTGGTCTCGCAGTACGACAAGCGCCTCGGCTCGTCGTTCCGCACGGCGGGCAGCCTGGAGGTGGCCCGGACCGTCGGTGGCCGACGAACTCCGCAACGGCGCTTCCGCCGACCTCGTGCAAGCCCTCACCACCTGGGCTTGGCGTAGCAGTGCCCTGCTGCTGGAGCAGTCGATGCACCAGGCATGGCACCGCGCCTTCGACCGGTACGGCCTCCGCATGTGACATCCACCGATACATACGGTCGAACCCTCTCCTCTTTCCTGGGTGCATGCCCGGGCGCAATGACGCCCGGACGCTCGCGATTTCGCGTACCCGGGGTGGTGCGCCCGCCCGGAGGGGAATTGCCGTATGCGTACCGCAAGTCGGCCGACGATCTTGTCCATCGCCGCGGGAATGAGCGGACCGCTGTCGACTGCCCTTGGCGCCTCACGGCCGCTGATCTGGGTAGTGTCGGTCTGTCTCGCCCTCGGAGCGGTGGTTGCCGCGATTGCTCACGCGGTCTTCCCCCAGGAGTCACAGCACCGGCTGGCCTGGTGGCGTGAACTCTGGCGGCACCGGCGCCTGCGCCGCCAGGACGCCCGTCGCGCTGAGGGCGGGCGCGCGAGGTGCACATCCACCGCCAGGCGCCGGCCGTCGTCCCCGATCCCACAGGCCGCCCGGCACGCGCCAGACCGCGCTGCTCGGGGCCGGGTCCGGCTACCAACGCCGCAACCCAGCGCAGGGGAGGGGAGAGGGCCATGACTGACCGCCCTCGACCAGCTCGCTCCTCGGGGCGGCGGCGCCGATCGGCCGCGGCTGTCGGCCATTCCCCCAGCCGAGCGGGTTCAGAGCGTGGTGGTGAACCGGTCTGTAGCTCGATGACCAGCAGCTTTCAGGTGGTCGCGGTGTGGGGGTGGTCGATTGCGGGCAGCCAGCGGTG
>NZ_JBFAXL010000102.1:0-18573 GCF_040680795.1 Streptomyces sp. NPDC051976 | reverse complement strand
TGCCCCCCATACGGATGGGGGGCACCCGCAGCGGCCTGCGGCTTCTCATCGCGCGGGCAGGGCCGAACCTTCCTAAGCTCAATCGCAGACGTCATCCGAGATCCGGTGCGTCCGTGCGGGCGGAGGGACCGATGGCAGTACGGCACCAGTTGGTCGAGTACCCGCCGGAGCAGGTGTGGCAGGTCCTGGCGGAGCCCGAGCGGTACGCCGACTGGGTCGTCGGGGTGTCGGGATCGGAACCGCGCGGGAACGCCTGGCCGCAAGTCGGCGCGAGTCTCACCTACACGCTCTCGCTCGGCCCGTGGACGGGCAAGGGGCGGACCGTCGTGCGGCGCTCGCAGCGTCCGCGGTTCCTGGAGCTGGAGGCCGACAGCGGACCGTTCGGTTCCGCTCGGATCGCGATCGAGGTACGCGCCTGGGGAGACACCGAGAGCCTGGTCATCGTGGACGAGCATCCGCTGCGGGGGACGGCCGCCCGGCTGCACAACGTGGTGCTCGACGTCCTCCTGCAGTGGCGGCACCGCCGGATGCTCGGCCTGCTGGCGAAGGCCGTGGAGGAGACGGCTCAAGACGAGGGTGGGCTGCCTGCGCCGTGGCCGACCTGACCGACAGCCACGCCGCCCCGCGGCATCTCAGGGATGATCGACGCGTACGAGGAGCACCTCATGGCGGACGCCGTGGTCATCGGTGCCGGGCCGAACGGTCTGGTCGCCGCGAACGTCCTGGCCGACGCCGGGTGGAGTGTCGAGGTCCTTGAGGAGCAGGCCGAGCCGGGAGGCGCTGTGCGCAGCGACCGGGGCGTCGACCCGGAGTTCGTCAACGACGTGTTCAGCTCGTTCTACCCTCTCGCGGCCGCATCGCCCGTGCTGGCCGCCCTGCGCCTGGACAAGGAAGGGCTGCGATGGAGCCACGCCCCGCGGGTGCTGGCCCATCCGCTGCCGGACGGGCGCTGCGCGGTGATCGACCGCGATCATGACGCGGCGCGGACCGCGGCGAATCTGGAGTCGTTCGCCCCCGGCGACGGGGCGGCCTGGCGGGAGCTGCACGCGCTCTGGGAAACAGTGGGCGACGCCCTGCTCGGATGCCTGTTCACCCCCTTCCCGCCCGTCCGTTCGGCGGCGCGGCTGGCCGTACGGGTCCGCGCAGCGGGCGGGCTGCGCCTGGCGCGCGACATGATGCTGCCGGTACGGCGGCTCGGTGAGGAGCGCTTCGACGGAGAGGGCGGCCGGCTGCTGCTGGCCGGGTCCGCCCTGCACGCCGATCTGTCGCCCGAGTCCGCGATCGGCGGCGGTTTCGGCTGGATGATGAGCATGCTGGCCCAGACGCACGGCTTCCCCGTCCCCGTCGGAGGCGCCTCGGCCCTCACCGACGCTCTGGTGCGACGACTGAAGGGGCGCGGCGGCCTGGTCCGCTGCGGCGAGCGCGTCACGCAGGTCGTGGTCCGCGGTGGCCGCGCGGTCGGGGTGCGGACCGCGACCGGTGACGCCGTGGGGGCCCGTAAGGCGGTGCTCGCCGACGTTTCGGCGCCCGCATTGTTCACCCGCCTGGTCGGCGCCGAACATCTGCCGGAGCATCTGCTGACCGACATGGCCCGCAGGTTCCAGTGGGACTTCTCCACCTTCAAGGTGGACTGGGCCCTGGACGGTCCGGTGCCGTGGACTTCGGAGCAGGCGGCGACGGCCGGGACGGTGCACCTGGCCGACAGCGTCGACGACCTGACCCGTTTCGGCGCACAGATCGCCACCCGGCACGTACCCGACCGCCCGTTCGCGTTGTTCGGGCAGATGACCACCGCCGATCCAAGCCGCTCCCCCACTGGCACCGAATCGGCATGGGCATACACACACGTCCCTCAGGACATCGTGGCGGACGCGGGCGGCGCGGGTATCACCGGTGCATGGGACCGGCGGGAGCAGGAGGCGATGGCCGACCGGATCGAGGCGCGGGTGGAGAGCTACGCCCCCGGGTTCCGCGACCGCATCCGGGGCCGTCGCGTGCTGGCCCCGCCGACTCTGGAATCCCTGAACGCCAACCTCCACCGCGGTGCCATCAACGGCGGCACCAGCGCCCTGCACCAGCAACTGGTCTTCCGGCCCACCCCCGGCACGGGCCGCCCCGAGACCCCTGTCACCGGCCTCTACCTGGCCTCGTCCTCCGCCCACCCAGGAGGCGGCGTCCATGGAGCGCCCGGCGCGAACGCCGCACGCGCCGCCCTGCGAGGGGCCCTCACCCGAGGCGTCCTCGGCGTCTTCCAGCACCGACCCACCCCGGGCATATACGGGTGAACAGGTTCGGGTGAGGCGGGACTCGCGGGCGCGGCGGGCGAGGGTGGTCATTGTGTCGGTCTGCGCCGCGTGGAGCAGCACGTAGAGGAGGGATGTCAGGGACGGAAGAGGATCTTGATCGCGCCGTCCTCCTTCTTCTGGAACATCGCGTAGGCGTCGGGCGCCTCGTCCAGAGGAAGGTGGTGCGTGGCGAACTCGTCGACGCCGAGTGGGTCTTCGTCGGTGAGCAGCGGCAGGATGTCGTCGGACCAGCGGCGGACGTTGGCCTGGCCCATGCGCAGCTGCACCTGCTTGTCGAAGAGCGTCAGCATCGGCAGCGGGTCGGCGCTTCCGCCGTAGACGCCGCTGATGGAGATGGTGCCGCCGCGGCGGACCAGGCGTACCGCCAGGTGGAGGGCGCTCAGCCGGTCCACGCCGGCGATCTCCGTGAGCTTCTCCCCCCAGGAGCCGGGCAGCAGCGCGGCCGCGCTCTGCGCGACCCTGGCGACGGGACTGCCGTGCGCCTCGGTGCCCACCGCGTCGATGACGCTGTCGGCGCCCCGGCCACCGGTCAGTTCACGTACCGCGGCCTCCACGTCGTCCGGGGAGTCGAACGCGGTCAGGTCCAGCACCGTCACGCCGTCCCGCCGCGCTCTGTCCAGCCGCTCGGGCACCAGGTCGAGGGCGATGACCTTGCCCGCGCCGAGATGGCGTCCGACCCGGCAGGCCATCGCGCCGATCGGTCCGAGCCCCAGGACGAGCAGCGTGCCGTCCGGCGGCACGGCGGCGTACTGCACAGCCTGCCAGGCGGTCGGCAGCACATCGGACAGATAGACGAAGCGGTCGTCAGCAGGACCCTCGGGAACCTTGATCGGACCGTACTGGGCCTGGGGCACGCGCAGGTACTCCGCCTGCGCTCCAGGCACCGCCCCATAGAGCTTGGTGTAGCCGAACAGCCGCGCCCCCATGCCGTGCTCCGTGACCTGCGTCGTCTCGCACTGCGTGGGCAGACCCTGCCGACACATCCAGCAACTGCCGCAGGCGATCTGGAAGGGCACGACGACCCTGTCCCCCGGCTTGAGGTTCGTCACCGCCGTGCCGACCTCCTGCACCACGCCCATCGGCTCATGACCCAGAATGTCCCCAGGCGTCATGAACGGCGTCAGCACCTCGTACAGGTGGAGGTCGGAGCCGCACAGGCCGGATGAGGTGACGCGGATGATCGCGTCGGTGTCCTCCTGGATCGTGGGATCGGGCACGTTCTCCACCCGGACGTCCCTCTTGCCGTGCCATACCGTCGCGCGCATCTGGAGCCTCGTTTCCTTGCTGGAGAACGGCGGAGAGCCCCCCGACGTGCGGCGCCGCGGCCCGTCACTGGGATCTGCTGCCCGAGCGGTGCCACCGCAAACAGGCATCGACCGGGCGAACGGATGCCGGGCGCCGGCCTTCGCGGAGCGGCACGCCGATGATCGCCGTGATGGTGCACCACGAACCTCGCGGGCGCTGGTACGACAGCGTGGGCCGTACGAAGAGAATCCACCCCCGATCGGGTGGCTCAAGGCCGGTGTTGGCGCCGCGTCTCGGCCGCTTGGCGAGCAGGTGGCTGGGTTCGGTGGGAACTCGTGCATGGGACGGCCCCGCCGACGAACCGCGGGCCGGTCGCCTCCGTCCTGCGGGGCCGGTTGGAAACAACCCGCGGGACAGGCCGGTTCGGGGCCCCAGGGTGGGGCCCCCTCGTCCCATCTGGTCAGTGGTGGCCGTGTGCGGTGTCCGACGCTCCGCCGAAGAGGCGGGCGACCGCGCGGAAGGGCAGGCTGACCACCGTGGCGATGGCGCTGCCGATCTTGCCGAGTACGTCTGCGATGGCCTTGAACATGGTCGGGGCTCCTTGGGTGCCGGCACGGTTTGCTGCCGGACGCCGGTACGGCGCCCGGACCCTCTCGGTGATGCGCCTACCCGGGAAGGGACGCCCCATGGATCCCCTCGGCTCTCAAGGCAACCAGGAGAGGGCGGCCCGCCTTCGGGCACGACACACGCGGCGTGCAGGGCCACAAGCGGGGCAGGGGAAACCTTGACGTCCATGGACGTCCGGGCCGAACCCGCGGCTCAGGACCTGCTACGGGACACCGCCTACACACTCTGCGTGGCGACCGGCGCGCGGGATGTCGAAAGTGCCCTCACCCTCGCGCGCACCCGGATCGCCGAAGACGCCACAAACGGTGAGCCTGGGGTGGAGGTCACCGCGTGACCAGCCGCCGCTTCCGACCGCCCAATGCGGGAGCAGCACCCCACCACAAAGGAGCCCACGCATGTCCACTGACGCCATCGTGCTACTCAAGGAAGACCACAAGGCCGTCAAGAAGCTGTTCCGTGAGTACCAGGCAGCCGGGGACAACGCCAACGTGACCAAGAGCCGGCTGGTGAAGGAGATCATCGAAGCCCTGACCGTGCACACCTACATCGAGAACGAAGTGATGTACCCCAGGGTCAGGAAGCTGGTGCCCGAGATCGAGGACGACATCCTCGAGTCGTACGAGGAACACCACGTGGCCGACGTGCTGTGCGCGGAACTGGCTCTCATGAGCCCTCACAATGAGCGCTTCGACGCGAAGACGACCGTGCTCATCGAGTCGGTCAGCCACCACATCGAGGAGGAGGAGGGCCAGTGGTTCCCGAAGGTGCGCTCCGCGCTGGGCCGCAACGACCTCCAGGAGATCGGCGCCGCGATGCTCGAGGCCAGGAAGAAGGCACCCCGCACCCCGGTGCACCCCCGCGCGCTGAAGAAGGCCGCTGACGCGCTCTTCGCCTAACATGCGCTGTTCTGGAGCGGGCTGCCGCGCGCTTCCGGCCCTCGACACCGGGAAGCCGAGACACCTGCGTTCGGTGCGATACCGAGATCGATACCGAAAGTGCCTGTGCCTTTCGGCCGGCCGGGCCGCGCCCGGAGAATCCGCGGTGCACGCGCGACACCTGTTGATCATCAGCTGAACCGCCGTGCGGCTGCTCCCGCTAGGTCGCGGGAGTCGCGAGAGTAGCCGCGAGTTGCGGTTCAGAATTCCCACGTCACGTCGCCGCGCACCGAGAACACGGCAGTACAGCCGTTACGGGTCAGATGCGGGTCCCCACTCGCGGCATCGCCTTCTCGTTGTCCGGTCTCCAGAGCGTCCGCGACGTCCTCCCACATCTGTGCGGTGTTCGCCCAGATCGGCGCACCGTAGATGCCCTCGGACTTGCTCCAGTTCATGACACAGCCCTGCGCCCCGCCCGGCCGCATATCCACGACCAGGAGATCACCCGTCGTGTCGTCCCCGACAGGGAAGAACGCCCTGCTGAACGCCTGACGACACTCTCCCGCGGAGCCCTGCTCACCGTCCTGCCCGCCGTAGATGTCCAACTTCATACGCTGCAGTTCGACCAAGCGCTGGAGGCCGACAGGCACGAACAGCGGCGGCAGCAGCACACCCGCACCGGGCGTGGCTACCGCCCCATCCACGAGGAGCAGCCACTCCGCCACCTCGGCGGGTGTCGCGAGCGTCATCGCCCGTTCCGCTTCGGCGACAGCTGTTTCGGTGGCCGGCGGCCGCAGCGAGGCGGCAGTGCCGGGCGCGCGCTCCTGCAGCACCCGGTGGATCCTTGACCAGGTTAAGGATGCCGATCTCGTCATACCGCCCATCATGCCGAAGCACCAGCCAGCACTGAGCGGGGGTTCAGCGCCGCGGCCCCCGCTTCGCTGGGGTGTCAGGGGCGGTCGGTTGAGGCGCAGAGGGAGCTGCGGGCTTGGTGCGCGGTTTGGCGGTACTGATCCATTCCTCTGTCTGACGGGCCAGCCGTTGCAGGACGGAGCGCGTGATGTTCAGGTCTTCGGGCGACATGCCCGTGCCCGTGACTTGGTGCGCGGCGGCGGACCGGGCGGTGATGGCACTCAGGGCGCGGCGTCCGGAATCGGTGAGAGCGAGCAGGGGTGAGGTGCGGTGATCGGGGTTGTCCTGGAATTCCGCGAGGCCGTCGCCGACGAGGTTGGTGGCGATGCGCTGCACGCCCTGGCGGGCGACTCCGAGCCGGCGCGCGGCCCGAGCCACGGACTGGGGCTCCTCGCTCACCGCGCTCATCAGCTGCCAGCGGGCCTGTGTCTGCCCCTCCGCTCCCGCCAGGATCTCGCCTGCGCGGCGCAGTGCGCCCGCGGCCTCATAGATGTCGGCAACGAGCAGTGGCAGTTCATCCGTCATCGAGAATCACCTCTTTGGACATCATGTTGTCATTGTGACATCATGATGTCATATGGACGTGCCACATCCAAGAGCACGCACCGGAACGATCACGGAGATGCCATGACCAGCAACGCCATCAGCCACCTCCAGGCGGCCCTGGAACGCGGCGCGGCCGCCCGTCCGAAGGTCGGCGGCTTTCCCTACCTCGCCGAGAGCCTGCGGCAGGCCGGCGTCACCCACTGCCGCATGGCCGTCCCCGCAGGCGCCTTCCTGTACCTGACCAGGCACGGAAACGTCGTGGTCCAGGGCGAACCGCTGGTCACCGGCTTCGCGGCCACGCCCCGGTTCGACGAGGCGGCCCTGATCGCGGCCCTGCGTGCGGACCAGGCCGGCCAGTCGACATTCCCCGAGTTCGTCCGCGGCTGCTGGATCGCGGGAATCGTCTGGTACGAGGTCGACACCACCGCCCGGACCTGTACCTACTACGGCGCCGACGGCGAGTCCTACACCGAGGACTACCCGCCCGTCGCGCTGCCCTGAGACACATCGCGGACTACGGCCGCGGAGTCTCAACGCTGGTACTGGCGGTGGTCATGCTGGCATCCGTGCCCGTGCCGCCCTTCACCGAACAGTACGCGCACGAAAACAGTGCCCCGTCAGCACTGGGGATCGCGGACTTTCCGGTCCGTCAACCGGCGCATCAGCGCCGTCTGGGGTCTGGCCGTCCTCGTCATCGCAGGCAGCCACCTCGTTGCCGGGCACCTCGCGGCAGCCGGGAGCAGCACCCGGGCAACCAACGTCCTGCTCAACTGGGCGCTCCCCGTCGGTCTCGCACTGGCGGCGATCGCCCACACCGGCCACGGCGCAGGCGAAGACCGCCCGCGCCCCTGCCATCACGCGTCAATCACCTCCGCCGGACGTTAGGTGTCAGCGATGATCGTCAGTTCTCTACGGACAGACGCGCAGCAACTGGGCCCAGTACGAAACCGGTATGGGGTCCGCTGGAGGGCCACTCAGGGGCCCCCACAGTCGGCGCCGCACGTCACACTGGATCACATGACACCCGACGCGCTCAAAGCCATCTGTCTGGGACTGAACGGGGCCACCGAGACCTTCCCCTTCAACCCGGAGACCTCCGTCTTCAAGGTCGGCGCGAAGATTTTCGCGATCAGCGCCCTGGACGCCGATCCCTTGAAGGTCAGCCTGAAGTGCGAGCCCGAAATCGCAGTGCAACTGCGCGCCGCCCACCCGGAGATCACCCCCGGGTGGCATCTCAACAAGCGCCACTGGAACACGGTGCTGCTTGACGGTTCCCTGCCCGACGGCATGGTCCACGAGATGATCGAGGACTCCTACGATCTGATCGTCTCCACGTTCCCCCGCGCCCAGCAGCTCCTGCTCGACTGGCCCGGCACACGAGCCGACGAACGCTGAAGCCCGCATCACTTGTAGGTGGTTCGAGTCGCTGCGGCCATCAGACGACGTCCGCGACCACCTCCCGGCCGCCCCGAAAGTCCAGGCGAACAGGCCCGACCGGCCGCCCGCCTGGACACACAGGTCATCCGGAGGAAAACGCCTAGCGGTGTCCGAACAACCGGCCGTACCCGGCGATACCCTCCGCCGAGGCACCCGCCGCGCGCAGGGCGGCCCACAGCAGGACCTGGTTCGCCGTCAGGACCGGTCTGCCGAGGGCGGTCTCCAGGGCTGCGATCGCACCGACAGCACGGAAACCGTTGCCACCGATCACCACCGCCTCCGCGGTGTCGGGCACGTGACCCACCACCCAGTCGTACAGGGCCGCCGGCGTGATCAGTGTTTGGCCGCTGGGCAGCTCGCACGAGTCGGCGTACACGACCTCGAACCCGCAGTCCTCGTAGTAGCCCCGCCCCAGGTCGGTCAGCGCGACGTCGAACCACGGCGGGTCCACCAGGGCGATCCGCCCGGCCCCCAGCACGCGCAGCGCCTCAACGGCGGCCGCGCAGGGAGCGACCACCGGCAGCCCATGGGCCCGCTCCCCCAACCGGGCCAGCATCTGCCCCTCCCCCTGCGGCCCGATGACGTAAGCGGAACTGGTGAACGCGAACGCGATCGCCGCCACCGGCGCGGCCGCCAGCAGCCCGGCGGCCTCGTCCACCCCCGGCGGCTCGGCGAAGGCCCGTACCGGGGCCAGCGGGATGGTCGCGTCCATCGTGCCCCCTCGCCCCATCGCACCGAACGCCACCCGGGCGGTATGCAGGCCCACATCCGCCGGGACCATCGCACGCAGCTCGGACTCGGGGCCGACATCGGCGTGGGGAGTGAGGATTCCGAGACGGACGCGTACGTCCCACCCGTCGGGCTGCCACATCACGCATTCCTCTCGAAGACGAGGGTTGGCGTCCACCACTGTGGCAGCGAGGCAGCCCCCGCCCCTGCAACAACACCAGGTACCCCGCGAAAGTCCCGCCGGTCCCGTCGAAGCCGAACGCCGGCAAGCCCCGCTCCAACGACTCTTTCAAGCTTGGCCTCGGCGATGCCTGCGCCCAGTCCGCGTCCTGAGCGAGAGACGCATCCGATGAGGCTGCCGAATTGTCCCCATGGCCGCCTGAGCAGCTAGACCTGCTCCTGAAAGACCCTGATCTCGGTCGGCTTGAGTGCCTTGACCGTCGTCCAAGCCGACCGCTCGGTCAGCCCTTGGGCCCACCCTTCAAGACCGTCTCCGGCGCCGTGGAAGAACCACGAGTCGAAGCTTCCCAAGGCGTCCAGAGCAGGTTCGGATCCGTAGCGAAGCTCGCAGTGGACCTGCACGTAATAGTCGTGATCACCACCGTTGTCGAAGACCTCGAACTGCCGTGTGAGGTCCACCGTGAAAGTGGGAGGACCGCCGAACGAGTTGGTCCCGTACTGGAAAAGAAGGCCATCAGCATCGGGGGCGTCCGGAAGGTCGAACAGCCGCCGGCCGAAGCGGAGGAATGCCTGCCAGGCGTCTTCCGTGCCAAGGTCGGCAAACGCTCGCCGCCCCGCCCTCAGTTCGACTTCAAGCAGTCCCACGGCCTCGCTGATCGACGGTCTCCGCGTCATCCCACCCTCCATCACCGGAACAATTCAACTCGGTGGGCGGCGGCAGTTGGGTGATGGTGATCGTTCCCGGACCCGACAGGGCGCCGAAGCGTTCTCACTGGATCGCTCCGATGACGTAGCTGCGCAGGCCCGCCCCGGTGAGTCCGCTGTGGCGGCTTCTGGCCTGAGGCGTGTCCATGGGCGGACAGTTCGCTGGACGCTCCGTGCCAGACCCGGGCCTCGTCGTCCCCTGTCACGCAGGGCCGGCGGCCGCTGCTGCGGGCTCTTCGCTGTACTGGAGCAGGCGCTCAAGGCCCAGGCCCTGGAGGCTGGCACGCTGGACGGCGTCCGCTCGGTGAGCGGTGAGGTGGATGCCGCGGGAGCGTGCCGCGATGGCCACGGGCAGGAAAACGGGACCGGTCTCGCCGACGAAGGTGGCGTCGACGAGGTCGATGTGCACAGCCACCGGGCTCCCGATGGCCGTCAGCTGAGCGAGATGCCGTCCGATCTGCTCGGCCATGGGCAGGTCGATCACGCCGTGGAGGCTGACCACCAGCGTGGCGTCGTTGTGATGGAGGTGCACCGAGCGGCGCAAGCCCTGGGGCATCTGCCAGCTGTTCCGGAATCTTCGCAGCATGATCAATCGCTTCCGTTCAATGGCCGAGGGTGTGACATGACGATCAGAGCGAAGGAGACAGCTCCAATGTAGTCGCCGCGGAGGGCGGCGTGTGCTGAAGAGCGGCAAGCGATGGCCGACGCCCCCAGGAGTGCTCGCGAACGCGCCTGCCTGGGTCGCCTTCGCGGCTGCTTCCGCGCTGTGGGGAGTCCCGTCTCTTCTGATCGGGGCCGGGGCCGATGGCGGGGTGACGCCGACCTTCCTCGCCCGGAGCGAATGGTGCTCGGCGCCGACCCGCCGCTCGCGCTCGTGCGCCTCCGCGTGAGCGAGCGGTCGGCGGCCGGTCGGCCTGCCCATCGGCCTGGCGGGTTGGCTCGTTGGGGACCCTCATCGGGATCGATGTCGCCAGCCAGCCGAACGAACCGCGGGGCGCTTTGCTGTTCGTCTGCGCGGTCTTCTGCCACGCCGTGAGCACCCTGCTCCTCATACGCCTTCTGGTGGGCGGCGAGTCGGCCTACCGGCGGGACAACGGCTCTCCGGAGCGGCAGCGGGGCCTGTGGGCTCACCCCAACCGACGTCGGCGGCTTCGCTCCGTGTGAGGTGTACGCGTTCCGCACGTCCAGATCACGGTTCGGCGTACGGCGTTCTGCGTTCGGCTCAGAGAAGAGCTCGGCCCGACATCGGCACGGCCCTCGGCGGAGGTGCACGCGTGATCCCCTCGCGGATGTCCGGCCAGGTCATTCGACACGATATGCCCCTCAACGGGGACAATGGGCTGGTCACCGGAGCGTGGCGGCGGCGCGGGAGACAGCGGCTGGCAGGTCACGAGACCACGTGGATGGCGCCGCGGGAAAGGCGGGCGTGATGGCCACACTGGCAGCCGTGAACGTCGGGATGCCCCAAGAGGTTCCCTGGCGGGGCAAGAGCGTCTACACCGGCGTCTACAAGCAGACCGTCACCGGCCCGCGGATGGTGCGGCGGCTGAACATCGACGGCGACGGCCAGGGCGATCTGGGCGGTCACGGCGGCGAGCAGCGGGCGGTGCTCGTGTACCAGCTCGACTCCTACCGCCACTGGGCGAAGGAACTGGGCCGTGACGATCTGATGCCCGGACAGTTCGGGGAGAACTTCACCGTCGATGGGCTGCCTGACGACGAGGTCTGCATCGGCGATCGCTACCGCATCGGCGGAGCCTTGTTCGAGGTCAGCCAACCGCGGGTTACGTGTTACCGCGTCGGCCTGCGCATGGACGAGCCGCAGATGGCGGCGTTGCTGGTTGCTTATCACCGCCCCGGCTTCTATCTGCGGGTGATCGAGGAAGGGGAGGTCGAGGCCGGGCAGGAGATCCTCAAGGTGTCGACCGGACCCGAGGCGATGACGGTCGAGGAGATCGACCGAGTGCTCTATCTGCCAGGGCACACCCGCGAACAGCTCGAACGCGCATTGCGGATCCCCGCACTCAGCCCCGGCTGGCAGGGTTCCCTGCGGACCCTGCTGGACCAGGCCGGCAAAGAGGGGTCCGGGGCCACCGGCAGTGCGGGGCTGAACACGGCGGCCACCGCACCGCCACCTGCCTGGCGCGGCTTTCGCGCTCTGACCGTCACGCGAATCCAGCCCGAGAGCCGCAGCGTCTCCTCCCTGTCCCTGGCCGCCGCCGACGGCGCCGCCCTTCCCGCCGCCCTGCCCGGCCAGTTCCTCACCGTCAGGATTCGTCCCGACGGGGACGGCTCACCGCTCATTCGCAGCTACTCGCTGTCCGGCGACCCGGGCCTGGGCACCTACCGGATCAGCGTGAAGGCCGAGCCTCACGGCGCCGCCAGCAACCTTCTGCGCACTCAGGTCCACGTCGGCGACAGCCTGGAGGCAGCCGCACCGCGCGGCACGTTCTGCCTGGCCGACGGTGAGAACCCGGTGATCCTGCTGTCGGCCGGCATCGGGGCCACACCCGTACTGGCCATGCTGCACGCACTCGCCCGCGACGGCTCCACACGCCAGGTGTGGTGGCTGCACGGCGCTCGGGACAGTACCGAGCACCCCTTCGCCCAAGAAAGCCGCACCCTGCTCGCCGCCCTCCCCCACGCCCGGTCGACCGTCTTCTACAGCGCCCCGGCCGCCACCGACCGGCAGGGCGTCGACTACACCCACGCGGGCCGACTGTCAGCCGACCGCATCCCCAGGCTCGGCCTGCCGGTCGACGCCGACGCCTATCTGTGCGGACCTGCGGGCTTCATGGACAGCCTTACCGCCGCGCTGGTCGAGTCGGGACTGAGCGCGTCCCGCATCCATACCGAGATCTTCGGGGCGGGTCCCTCCCTCACCCCCGGAATCAAAGGGACCACCACGGCACCTCCCACGCCCCACCAGCCCGCGGGCCCGCCCGGCACCGGCCCCACAGTGTCCTTCGCCCGCAGCGGTCTGCACGTCCCCTGGAACGACGCACAGGGAACCCTGCTCGAACTCGCCGAAGCCTGCGACGTTCCCGTCCAGTGGTCCTGCCGTACCGGTGTCTGCCACACATGCGAACTCCCCCTGATGTCCGGCGCGGTGGACTACCTGCCCGACCCGGTCGCGCCCCCCGCCGACGGCAACATCCTCATCTGCTGCTCCAAGCCCAACCAAGACATCGTCCTGGACCTGTGAGACGAGCCGGGGATGCTCATATCCGGATGGAATTCATCCACATCGCGCCTGGACTGCGGGTGCGGACCCAAAGCGGAACTCAATGTCGTTCAGGCCCGCTTGTGGAATTAGGTATTCACCTCAAGTATCGCTCAAGCCTTGCGCGATTTCCTTGTGCGGCTAATTGGCGTCAGATACGTTCCTCACCTGGAGGCGCCCATCCGGCCGGTGCCACAGATTGAGGGGGATTCCATGAAGCGAGGAAAATTGATCGCGATTGCCAGCGCCCTTGCGCTTACCGCGATAACCGGAGGAACGGCCGCCGCTGCCGCCCCGGTCAGGCCGCACACCCCGTATTGCCCGCCGGAGGACGACCGCTACTACAAGCAGACCGCGTCGTCCTGGTACGCCTCCGACAGCGGCACCCTGGTCAACAAGTCGGCGGGCACCATCTCCAAGACCTACACGCACTCCTCGACCCACTCGCTGTCGACCACGGTCGACGCCGATCTCGGAGTGTCGGTCGACTTCGTCGTGGCTTCCGTCAACTCGAAGCTGCACATCACCGCGACCAAGACGGCCTCCTACACGACGGCGACGAGGTTCACGGTCACCGCGCCGGCCCACACAACGGTCACCTACCGGGACGGCATCCTGAAGCGGACCATCGCCGTCACCTGGAACCACACCTACAGCAACTGCACGGTGAAGACGGTGCACGGTTACGCCCATCTCGCCGACGACTACTCGGTCGCCAGCTAGGCACGAGAGGTGGCGGCGATGTCCAGGAAGCCGACTTCACCTGGACATCGCCGCCCGCCGGCCGCCGCCCAGAATATCAACGCAATAATTCCGGGCAGCCCTCTCGTTCACTGCACACCCACAACGAAAGGCAGAATTCGCGTGACCCCGGAAATTCACATCAGAGCTTCCTCGTCATGAACGCACTGCTCGGGTCGGGCTTGTAGTCCGCGAACGGCTCGCAGTAGTCGAACCCGAACTTCTCGTACAGTTTCCTGGCGGGCAGGAAGAATTCGGCCGCGCCCGTCTCCAGGCTCAGCCGAGTGAACCCTGCGCGCTGAGCTTCGGCGATGATGTGCGCCAGCAGCAGGGACGCGATCCCGCTCCGCTTGCGCGCCGGCGTGATACGCATCGCCTTCAATTCCGCGTGGCCCTCGTCCAGTCTCTTGATCGCGCCGCAGCCCACCAGCGCGTCACCGTCCAGGACCGACCAGAACGTGATCCCGGGCTTGCGAAGCCCGTCGAGATCCAGGGCGTGCTTGCTCTCGGGAGGGGTGAGGGACCGCATCTGCTGGACATGCTCTTCGAGGAATCGCGCGATCTCCGGTCCGGACAGGTCATCGGTCACGATCTTCACCGCGCACTCCCCTTCCGCGGCCCTGCTGCCGCCGCAGCATCATTTCACCCAGCGGCCGCGGCCTTGCCTCCGGCTTGTCCGCCGAGGTCGCCTTCGGGAAAATCCGCCACAGCGATCCACGGCACCACCCGTCCCAATCGAGGAGACAGGCACCGTGCTCAAGCCCTTCAAGATCCGCCGGTCCGTCGCCATGACGGCGGCCGCCCTGGTGCTCGCCAGCGGCGCGACCGTCGCCACCACCGGCACCGCCCACGCCGACGACTTCCACTGCGGCCTCTTCCAGGGCGGCACCGCCGGCTCCCCCTGGTACGGCTGGGCCTTGAGCCCCTGCATCGAGCAGGACCCCCACGGGGGTGGCTACTTGGCCTACATGCAGGGACACGGCGGCACCACCGACGTACGCGCCTATGTCGGTATCTACGACTCGTGCAACGGCGTCACGTACGGCATAAACGGCGATTCCGATGCCAACCACTGGCTTCCCGGCGGCGGTTACCCGGATCCCTGGGTCTGGAGCTCCCACAAGGACATCAGTTGCTCCTCGGGCGTATGGGCCATCGGCCGGATCTTCGAGTCCGGGAACGGGTCTCCCTGGGCCTGGTCCGAGCGCGACCCCGTGTGAGCATCCGCAGGAGCCGGGCGGTCATGCCCGCAGCTCACCGGAGTCGGCGCCGGCCTTGCAGCCTGTGGCGGGCCGGGGATGGGCCAGGGCCAGCGCGTGGCGGCTCTTCGCACGGCGCGGTCGGGAAAAGGCACGCGGCGGCAATTCAGTCGACGTCTGGCATGAGGGGTGGGCCCGTTTCCTCGACGGCCAGGGTCACGGTGCGCAGCAGTGCGGTCAGATACTCCAGTTCTTGTCCGGTCAGGGGGGCCAGCAAGGCGGCTTCCGCCTCCCGCTGAGCGTCGATGACCGCCGACCACGCCTGCGCTCCCTCCTCGGTCAGCTGGACCAGGAGGCTGCGGCGGTCGGCCGGCGCGTGTTCGCGGGTGATCAGTCCTGCGGCTTGGAGCCGGTCGAGGCGGTTGGTGAGGGTGGCGGGATGGATGCCGAGACCCTCCGCGAGACGTGTCGGTGTCATGCGGTGAGGCGTGCCGGCCGAACGCAGGCGCCACAGGATCTCGTACTCCCACAGCTTCAGCCCGGACCGCGCGAGCGCCGCTTCCTTGCGCCACTGCAGATGCCGCGCCAGCATCTGCATCCGGGTGATCGCGCCCTCGACGTTCGCCACCAGTCCCGGGACCTCGCGCACCCAGCGCGCCACGTGCCGGTCGACGGAGTCCTGCGGCTGTGCCGGGGATGCCGATGCCGCTCGCTGTGATGCCACGGGCGTCATCCTACCGCCAGGAATTACGAATGCAGATATTTTGAAATCGTACTAGTCTCCCCGGCATGCCCACCTTCACGCTCACCGGACGTATCGACGAGCACGTCATCGACAGCGCGGTACTGCAAGGCAACCCACTGGGTGACCCGACGCGGCGCCCGCTGTGGGTCTACACCCCACCGGGATACGAGGAAGACCGCACGCGCCGCTACCCCGTCACGTATCTCCTGCTCGGCTACGCCGGAACACTGCCGGTCTGGGGCAACCGCACGGCCTTCCGGCAGCCGGTGCCCGAGCTCGCCGACGCCCTCTTCGCCCGCGGTGAAGCCCCGGGCATGCTGCTGGTCTTCGTCGACGCCTGGACCACCTACGGAGGCAGCCAGTTCATCGACTCCACCGGTACCGGCCGCTACCACTCCTACCTGTGCGAGGAGGTCGTGCCCTACATAGACGCCCACTACCGCACACTCCCCGCACGCGACCACCGCGCCATCGCCGGCAAGTCCAGCGGCGGCCTGGGCGCCGCGGTCAGCGCCATGCTCCGTCCGGACCTCTTCGGCGCCTTCGCCACCCACTCCGGCGACTCGCTGTCCGAAGCCCAGTACCAGCCGCACTTCCTCACCGCGGCCCGCCAACTCAGGGCCTACGACGGTGACATCTTCCGCTGGTGGGACGGCTTCCGCTCCCGAGTCGCCTTCACCAAACCGGAAGACCTCAACCTCCTGGAGATCCTCGGCGTCTCCGCCTGCTTCTCCCCCGGCCGCGACGGCACGCCCACCCTCCCCTTCGACCCGCGCACCGGCGCGCTGCGCGCGCAGGAGTGGCAGCGCTGGCTGGCTTGGGACCCGGTACGCATGGCGGCCGCCCACGCCGACGCGCTACGCACCCAGCGCGGCATCTGGATCGACGCGGGCACCCGTGACGAATGGTTCCTCGATCTGGGCGCACTGGCCTTCCGCGACGCCATCGCCGAAGCCGGAGTCCCCGACTCCCGCGTGCACTTCGAACTGTTCGACGGCGGTCACCACGCCGTCGAGTACCGGATGCCGCCCGCCCTGGCCTGGCTCTCCCACCGCATCACGGACCAGCCGAACCAGAAGCGGTTCCCGCACTGAACTCCAGAGAGCTCCCGAAAATCCCCTTGGCGGATCGCGGCGACGACCGCCGCTGTCCTGAAGGCCGTGCGAGAGATCGAGGAGGTGGTACCGGTATAACGCGATGTCGACAACGGTGCTTCCCTGAACCCGCGAGCCGGTCACCGACGAGCCGTCCGTTCAGTGGTCGCCGGTGAAGATCTCACGGACCTCGCGGAGCGCGTAGTAGACCAGTACGAACCCGGCCAGCGGGTCGGCCCACCAGAGTCCTGCCACGGAGTTGAGGACCAGCCCGAGCAGCACGGCGGCGGCCAGCAGGCCGTCGATCAGCGTGACACGACCCTCCGTGCGGAGCACAGGGTTGTCTAGCGCCGCGCCGGTGCGGGCCTTGCCCGCCGCCAGCGCGAACATCACTGCGGCGGTGACCGCGGTCCAGACGATGCCCAGCCGCGAATGGTGCGGGTGGTGACCGGCTGCCAGCACCCAGGTGGACTGCACCAGCAGGTACGCCGCGAGCGCGGCGAAGCCGAGGCCGATCAGCCGCAGCGCGCGTCGCCGGCGGTCCTCGCCGGTACCGGACAGCTCCCAGATCACCACCGTCGAGGCACCGATCTCGATCAAGGAGTCCAGGCCGAACCCGGCCAGTGCCACCGACCTTGCCGAGACGGCCGCGACAGCCAGCACCACGATGCCGACGGCGTTCCAGGCGAGCGTGACGTACTCCAGGCCGAAACCGCGACGGAGCAGGACAGCACGGGAGATCTCTTGGCCAGCGGTCATGCGCTGATTCTCCCCGAGCGCCCGATCACCGCTGCCGGCTGCCCGCCGGACCGGCCGAGAGCGCCTGCCGGCCGGGGCCGTGGCGGGGACACGGTACCAGCCCGGCATCGCCGGCCGTGCGGTTCGCGAGCGCGGACACGGTGGCCCGCAGCCCGCAAGGGAAACCCTCGGCATCAGTCGTAGACGATGTTCTCCGCGTACGGGCCCCTGGGGTTCTGCGCGATGTCGAAACGCACCTTCTGGCCTTCAGTCAGCGCGGGAAGAGCGGCATTGGCGAGATGCGAATAGTGCGCAAAGACGTCTTCGCCCCCGCCTGACTGCTCGATGAACCCGAATCCTCTAGCGGAATTGAACCACTTCACGGTACCTGTAGCCATTTCGCACCTTCCCGCGCACACGGCGCACGGCAGGGATTCCACGAACGCGGAATCCCTGCGGCAATCTCCGTTCCGTACCCCCGTGGCAACGACGAACGGGTCGTCATTTTGTCCGTCGCCCTGCCGGCGCCGCGCGGGCCCGCGGCTCGTTCCCGTGGGCACCCGCACCGAAGGCGCCTGCTGTCAGGTTGACGTAGGGACGCCCAGCAGGAACTGGGCTTCGAGGAGTGGGCTGGGAGCTGCGGCGGGGAGGTGCGTGGGCGTGCTGCCGCACGTGTAGCCGAGGCTGACGAGAGCGCGCGTCATCTCGGCGGCGCTGAAGTCGCGGCGGTCCTGTCGGGTCACCACTTCTCCCACCTGCTTGACGGGATAGCGGTGTCGGCCGATGACGACGTACTCCCCCGTGGCCGCCTCGGGTTTGATCCCCTTCATCGACGCTTGTACGTCGCTCTTGGTCAGGTCGAAGGCGAAGTGGGCGATGATGCAGCGCATGGGACCTCGCACGGATGAGGGATGAGGCAGGAGCCGTTTTGCCGGAAAGGGCGCGGTGCGGAAGGGTCAGGCCGCCGGACTGAGGGGGGACCGACGCTGTGGGGTCTCTGTCGGTGCCAGGGCCGCACGGGCGGAGCGCCGGGCCTGGGCGGGGCGGCTGCGCCGACCGCGCGCGGAGGCAGCGGACGTGCTGGGCCTGGCCCGGTCGGCGACCGGTGCGGTGATGGTGACGGGCACGCCCGAGGGTGCCTGGGCGCCGGTGATACGGGTCAGTTCGGCTTCACCCGACCGGACCTGGGCGATCCGCGGGGTGATGCCCGCGGTGGCCATCAGCCGGCTCATGTCCCGGCGCTGGTGCGGCGTGACGAGGGTGACGACCGT
>NZ_JBFAXL010000101.1:0-19081 GCF_040680795.1 Streptomyces sp. NPDC051976 | reverse complement strand
CTGCGAAGGCCGGGGTGGACATGGTCAGGGCGAGCGCGGCGCCTGCGCCGAGGACGGCGACGGCGGTCCGCAGTGAAGTACGGCGAGATAGCATGAAGTGGTCCGCCGGTTGTCGATACCCGGCACACGCAACGGCGGAAGGTTCCACCGGGGTACGGCCGGACCGGTCAATGCTTTCAGCGGATGATCACGGTGACAAGAATGAGCTCAGCCGCTTTTTGTATGTTCCCGGACACACCACAGAAGATCACAAAGGCGCGGCCTCGGCCGACCTCGCCGTGCCCCCCCGAGCGTGCCCTGCCAGGGCCGCAACAGCGCACGCCTTGCCCTGACCACTGATCTCCCCGCCACGGTTCTCGGCCGACCTCACGGGCACAAGCATCAGCAACACCACCCGCTGGACTGCCCTCGCCAAGAGGGGCTGGACCGACTACGTCGCCTGCCGCAGACAGAGCTGACAGGCCCGGTCGACATGCACTGACGTTCAGTGTCCCAGCCTGCCGAGTATGTCTGTTCCTGCGAGCACGCAGGCGCTCACGTAACTGAGCAGAGCGGGAACGCCCATCGTTGCCATCATCATCCAAATGCCCCAGAACCTGTGCATCGCCCTGGGGATCCGGGAGCGCTGTGCCATGCCAAGTGCGGTGCGGGCGTGACGTGTCACCTGCACGCTCGCCGAACCGTGGTGGTCCGAGCGTGAATCTGGCGACGGGAGGGCTCGGCGGAGCGCTGCGTTGATCGCGTGTTCGTTGTCGAGCGTCAGCCGGACTCCATGCCGGTCGTGGAGGTGGAACTCGTCGACGTAGCCGCCGGTCCGCTGGATCGTCTCGAAGCGGCGCACGCTCACCAGGTCGTCGAGATTCAGTGTGCGCACGCCGGTGAGCGTCCTTGCGGACACCAGGTGCTGACCACTGCGCACAGCGAGGGACGGACGCCCGGCCTCGCGGGCTTCCTGGACCAAGCTGGCGAGCAGGTCGTCGAGGTCTGCCGCCCGAAACGAGTGGCCAACCGCGGCGGCCGCAAGACCGACATGCTCGACGCCATCAGAGCCGCCAAGGAGGCTCTGGCCACCGAGTATCTGATCCACCCGCCTCCGCGGTGAACGCGAGGCGCTGCGGGTCCTACTTGCCACCCGTCACGGCGCCGTCCTCGCCTCCACCGCCGCGATCAACCAGCTCAAAGCCCTGATCGTCTCTGCGCCGGACGAGCTCCGCGCCGAGCTGCGGAACCTCAAGCGCCCCACCCAGATCGTCTACTGCGTTCAGCTCCGTGACCGTCCGGCTCAGGATCTGGAGCACCGGATGACGGTGCGAGCCATGCGTTCCACGGCCCAACGCATCCAAGCCTTGCAGGCCGAGGCAAAGGACCTCGAGAACGAGATCCTCGCCCTGGGGCGGCAACAGGCCCCCGAGCTTCTGGGCTTGCTCGGAGTCGGACCGATCACCGCCCCGCAGATCTTGGTCAGCTGGTCTCACCCGGGACGATTCCGCTCGGAAGCCGCCTTCGCCGGCGTTTCGCCGATCCCTGCTTCGTCCGGGCTGACCAACCGACACCGTCTCAACCGCAGCGGCGATCGGCAGCTCAACCGGGCTATTCACACGATCACCCTGATCCGAATGCGACTCGATCCCTCTACGAAAACGTACGTCGCGCGCAGGGCCACCGCGGGGAAGACCTCCCGAGACGCGCAGCGATGTCTCAAGCGGGTGATCTGCCGGCAGATCTTCAAGGTCCTTGAGCACGTCGACCGGAACCGCCTCGGCAACGTCGAGGAACTCGCTCAAGCGGCTTGACGCGACATAGCAGCCTCGGGGGAGACCCTCCGACGTGGCCGGACGACCTGGCCGTGCCGGAGCGGTACGCCGCGATCCCGGCTGGGCTGGCCGCCGGGTGGGGGTGATGGCGGCCACCGCCCGGCGAGGGGTGAGGGCGGCGCAGGATAGCACAGGTGGCACGGGCCGGGAGTGGCTTACCCACGAGTGTCGGGGTGCGGCAGACTGGTGCGGAGCCAGTGGCAGACGTTCGGCCGGACGTGTAGCAGCCGAAACAGGGGAGAAGGGAAGCCCGCAGTTCCGTGAGTGACGAGTTCGAGATCCCGGAGCCCGATGCCGTGGACCCACCGGACGAGGGCGCGTTCGGTATCGACGCGTTCTCCCTCGACGACCGGCTGCGGCTGTTCCACTTCGCCGCTGGTGAGAAGCGGCACGGGTACCTGTGGCTGCTGCGGGCCTTCGACCGCGGACGCGCCAACTACCAGGTGCTGCTGCACACTTCGGACGTGGTGGGGCTGCTGGAGCGGCTCGCCGCCGACCATCCCGCCGCGGGCGCCGTCGGCGGCACCGCCGACGTTCAGTCGTTGCTCGACGCGCTCGCGGAGTGGCAGGTGCTGGACCGGTCGTACGACGGGACGCGCGCCGCGAACCTCGCCGAGTACCGCAACCGGCACTACGTGTACCAGTTCACGCAGGCGGGGTACCGGGCGTACCGGGCCGTGGAGGACGTGCTCGGGGCGAGTCTGGAGGACGCCCAGCTCTCCCGCCTCGTCTTCCCCGACATCCTCGGCGACCTGCGGGCGCTGGCCGAGGCCAACACTGCGGGCGACGGCGAGGAGGTGTACCGCAAGCTCGGCCGTCTCGACTCGGTGCTGAACGAGATGGCGCAGCGGGCCGCCCGCTTCTACCTCATGCTGGGCGACCTGGCGCGCACCAACGACACCCGGCCCGAGGTGTTCCTGGCCCACAAGGACACCCTCCTCGCGCACATGCGGGAGTTCACCGCCGAACTCGGGCGCTACGCCCCGCTGCTCGCCGAGGCGGTCGAGAAGGCCGCGGCCACCGGCGTGGACCGCATGATCGAGTACGCGGCCGAGGCCGACGAGCGGCTCTTCCGCAGCCCCGCCGAGCGCCTCGCGGACTGGCGGCACCGGTGGGACGGCATCGTCCACTGGTTCGCGGAGCGCGAGCACAGCGAGACCGAGCGGCTGCAGGACGCCACCGTCACGGCGATCCGCTCCGTCCTCGCCCTGCTGCGCCGGGTCACCGAGGCCCGCCGGGGCGGGGTGAGCCGGGAGAGCCAACTGCGCCACCTCGCCCAGTGGTTCACCTCCTGCGAGAGCGACGAGGACGCGCACGCCCTGTTCCAGGCGGTCTTCGGGCTGGGTGCGCCCCGCCACATCGCCGTCCCGTACGCCGACCCCGAGCGGATCCCGTCCCGTACGTCGTGGTGGGAGGCCGAACCGGTCGAACTCGCCCGCACCCTGGTCCAGTCCGGCCGCACCCCCGCCCTGCACGGCCCCGGCCGCATCGAACGCGACGACGACCGGCGGGCCCAACTCCGTGCCGAGCAGCTCAAGGAGCAGGCCGAGCGGCGCGGTGCCGCGAACTCCCTCGCTTCGGACGGCGTGTACGGCCGGACGCTCGACGAGCCCGAGACGCGCGCCCTGCTGGGCCTGCTGGACGTGGTCCTCGCCGCCCGTGTCCCCGCCAGCCGCCGGGTCACCGCCGCCTCCGGCTCCGCCCACGGCGTACGGCTCACCCTCACCCCTGCTGAGGGCTCCACCACCGTCGACACCGTGCGCGGCCGTCTGCATCTCGACGGGCTGCGCCTGGAGGTCACCGTATGAGCTGGGTCGTCACAAGCTGGGTCGTCGTCAGCGAGGCCGCCGTATGAGCCGTGTCGCCGAGGGCGTCTCCCCGCTCGAACTCGCCGACTACCAGAAGGCGGTGCGCCTCGTCCTGCGGCACCCGCTGATCACGCCCGGGTACCCGGACAGGGCGGCGCTGGCGACCGTGCGCCGCTGGGCCGAGCACCTGCGCACCGACCTGATGGAGGTGCTCGGGTACCGGCTCGTGACCACCGCCGACACCGCCCGCCTCCAGCGCGCCCAGGACGGCTTGGACGCCACCCGCCCGGCCCTCACCCGCGCGGGCCGCCCCTTCGACCGGCGCCGCTACGCCTACCTCGTCCTCACCCTCGCGGCGCTGGGCCGACACGGCGCGCAGGTGGCGCTGGGAGAGCTGGCCGACGCGGTCGCAGCCGACGCCGTACGCATCGACGGCCTCGGCCTCGACACCGCCCGCAAACCCGACCGGGACGCCTTCGTCGACGCCGTCACCTGGCTCACCGAACGCGGCGCGCTCACCCTCGCCGACGGCTCCGCCACCGCCTGGGCCGGCGATCCCGAGCGCGCCGAGGCCCTGTACGACATCGACCGCGAGATCCTCCTCGCCGTCCACCACCCGACCCGCGTGCTCCAGCACCTGACCTCGGTCACCTCGCTCCTCGACTCCTCCGGAGCGCTGGGCCTGTCCGCGGGCCGCGCCGCCCAGCGCCGTGACCAGGCACGCCGGGCCCGCCGCCTCGTGCTGGAGAACCCGGTCGCCTACTACGCCGACGCCGACGCCGAACTGCTGGGCCAGCTGCGGGCCCCCGCCCTCGCCGAGGACCTGGAGCGGCTGACCGGGCTGGCGGTGGAGCGGCGGGCCGAGGGCGTGGCGCTCGTCGACACCTCCGGCAGGCTGTCCGACCTCCGCTTCCCCGGAGGCGGAACCGTCGC
The DNA here is from genome assembly GCF_040680795.1 of Streptomyces sp. NPDC051976. NCBI lineage: Bacteria > Bacillati > Actinomycetota > Actinomycetes > Kitasatosporales > Streptomycetaceae > Streptomyces > Streptomyces sp. NPDC051976. The sequence continues at coordinate 14,526 of NZ_JBFAXL010000101.1, read as the reverse complement.
GCAGGCCGCGCTGCTCCTCGCCGCCCGGACCAGTGGCGCTGTGCAGCGCTCCGGACGGCACGCTCTCGACCTGCTGCCCGCGCCCACGGCCGCCGATCGCCTCGCGGCCCGCGCCAGGCGGATCGACGGCGCGCTGCCGTCGCGTGGGACGGTCGCCGAACTCACAGAACCCATCGAACTCGGCGAGCCCGATGAGGAGTCAGCGCACGAGACGGTCGTCGACGCGGATCACGAGCCGGGCGAGACCCGGTACCCCTTCGTCACGGACTCCTGGCTCCGGAGCAGGCTCAAGGAGATCATCGGCGAGTACGGCGCGGGCTTCGCCGCCGATCTGCGCGGCGACCCGGACCGGCTGCTCGACCAGGCTCTCGACCTGCTGGGCGCCATGTCACTGATGCTCCGGGTCGACGGTGGGGCCCTCGCGCTGCCTCTGCTTGCCCGTTACCGGGGGGTCACCGCCCGGGTGAAGACCCGTACTGCCCCCCAGCCACCCGCCCAGACCGCCCTGTTTGACGACGAAACCGCCAAGGATCTGACTCCGTGAGCACTCCCGCTCCCTCACCGGCAGCCCGCTACGTCCCCACCCGCGCCGGGATCATCAACCTGTGGGACTACCGGGACGAGGAGTTCTCCTTCGCGGGCGGTTGGCTGGTGCTGCGCGGCCCCAACGGGTCCGGCAAGACCAAGGCGCTGGAGGTGCTGTTCCCGTTCGTGCTCGACGGGCGCATCGACCCCAAGCGGCTCAACCCGTTCGCCGCCGAGGACCGCACAATGAAGTCCAATCTGCTCTTCCGCGGGCAGGACAGCGCGCTTGGCTATGTCTGGATCGAGTTCACCCACCGGGAGACCGGTCAGGCCGTCACCTGCGGCATCGGGCTGCACGCCCAGCGGCACCGCGACACTCCCGCTCGCTGGCACTTCGTGGCCGAGGGCCGCGTCGGCGAGGACTTCTCCCTCCTCACCCACGACGACCGGCCGATGACGAGGAAGCAGCTCGCCGCCGAACTCGGACGCGAGCTGATCACCTCCACGGCCGACTACCGCGCCGCCGTCGACCGGCGCCTGTTCGGCCTCGGTCCGGAGCGGTACGAGCAACTGCTCACCCTGATCCTCACGTTGCGCCGCCCGCAGCTCGCAAAGAACCTCGACCCGGCCAAGCTCTCCGACACCCTCACCGCCGGTCTGCGCCCGCTCGACGACGACCTGATCGCCGAGGCGGCCCGTTCCTTCGACGACATGGAGTCCGTGCAGCGCACCCTGGAGGGCCTGGCCGCCGCCGACGACGCCACCCGCGCCTTCCTCACGAGCTACTCCACCTATCTGCGGGTCCACGCCCGCGCCGCGGCGGACCGGCTCACCGCCCGCCGCGGCGAGACCGCCGCGCGCGCCGCCGCCCTGCGCACTGCCACAGCGGAGCTGACGGCGGCCCGCGAGGCGCAGGCCGCCGCCGGGACGCGCGCCGAGTCGGCCGATGCCGCGCTCGCCGCCCAGCGCGCCCGCCTGGACCAGCTGCGTTCCTCCGCCGTCTACCAGGCCGTCGAGCAACTGGCCGACCTGGAGAGGCTGGTGCGTACCTGCGAGCAGACCGCCCGGCAGGCGACCGCCGAGCGTGAGCGCCGTACGGCAGCCACCGGCCGCGCCCGCGCCGAGGCCGAACACGCCGCCCGGATCGCCACCGAACTTGGTGCCGCCGTCTCCCGGGACGCCGCCGCCGTCGCCGACCACGCCCACACCGCCGGCCTGCCCTGGACCCCGGCCGACGCCGAACCCGCCCGGCTCGCCGACCGCTCCGCCGCGCTGGCCGCGGCCCGCCACGAGGGCGTCCGGGCGGTGCGCGCCGCCCAGCAGACGGCACGCGGCGCCGAGCAGACCCGTGACCTCGCCCGGGTCTCCCTCGACCGCGCGCAGGAGGCCGTCGCCGCGGCCGAGACCGCCGAAACCGTTGCCGAGGCGGCCCTCGAATCCGCCCGCGAAGAGGCCCGTGAGGCGCTCGGCCAGTGGAACCGGGAGCACGGTGGACTGCTGCCCGGGGAGGGGGCCCGCCAGCTCGCCGAAGCACTCGAACTCACAGGCGAGGCGGAGGCGGTCACGCTCGCCGACGCCTTCACCGAGGCCACCGCGCCCGCAGTGCAGGAACTGCGCGACACCCTCGCCTCCCTGCGCGTCCAGCGCGCCGACATCGAGCGCCGCCGCGCCGAGACGGAGGACGAACGCGACCGGATCGCCGCCGAGCACGACGACGCCCCGCCCCCGGCACGTGGCCGAACCGCCGACCGGACGCCCGGCGACGGCGTTCCGCTGTGGCGACTCGTCGACTTCGAAGAGGATCTGACGGAGCATCAACGAGCGGACCTGGAAGCGGCCCTGGAGGCGTCGGGCCTGCTCGACGCCCTCGTCACCGCCGAGCACACCCCGGTGGCGGCCGGGCGCAGCGAGGGTTACCTGCGGGCCGGTGCACCGGTGAGCGGCCCGAGCCTCGCCGACCTCCTGCGCCCCGAGGCCCCCGAGGCCCCCGAGACCCATGCGGGCGACGGCTTGATCCTGGCCGCCCGCATCACCGCCGTACTGCGTTCCGTCGCCGTCACCGGCGACCTCGACGCCGGGACCCCGCAGATCAGTCCCGACGGCCGGTACGCGGCCGGTGTCCTGATCGGTGCCCACACCAAGGAGCACGCCGAGTACGTCGGCGCGACCGCCCGCGCCCGTCGGCGCGCCGCTCGGATCGCCGCCTGCGAGGCGCTGCTGGCCGAACTGGCTGCCGAACTCGACGAGTTGGCGCGCGCGCAGGCCCGTACGGACGCCGCCCTCGACGCGTACGCCGCCGCCCGTGCCGAGCTGCCCCGTACCACCGGCATCACGCAGGCCCTGCGCGAACTCGACCGGAACGCGGCGCGGCTGCGCGCCACCCGTGACGCGGCCGACGCAGCCCAGGGCTCGTACGACGAGTCGGTGGCCGCCTGTTCGGTCGCCGAGCGCGCCCTGCGCCGTACCGCGGCCGAGCACGGCATCGAGACCGAGCGCCTCGACGGCGTGGAGACCGCCATCCGCGCCTTCGAGGCGGCGGTCCGCGAACTCGCCGCCCGCCGTCGCGAACACGCCCGCCAGGCCGAGGCCGCCCAGACGGGCGCCGACCGGCTCACCGCCGCCGCCGAGGACGAGGAGGTGGCGGCGGACACAGAGCGTGCGGCGCGCCGCCGGCACGCCGAGGAGGCCGCGGGACTCGACGCCCTCCAGGCGGCCGTCGGGGCCGAGGCGCAGGAGGTGATGCGGCAGGTGCAGGAGGCCGAGGACGGGATCGACGCCCTGGTCCAGAAGGCCGAGGCGGCCCGCACCGCCCAGCACGCCGCGATCGCGGGCAACGCCGCGGCCGAGGCCCGCCGTACGGCCGCCGCCGAAGCCGGCGCGGTCGCCGCGGCGGAGGAGAAGGACACCGCGCGCGGGCTGCGCCCGTACGCCGCCCGCGAACTCCTCGAGATCCTGCGCTGCCCGCCCGGCCTCGCCTGGCCCGCCCAGGAGGGCGACTGGGCCGGCGAGGCACTCCCGCCGGCCGTGGCCGCCGTACACGAGGCGGTCCTGGCCGCGACCCGCGACCTCACCCCCACCGAGACCAGCCTCAAGCAGTCCGTCACCCGGCTCACCAGGGCCCTGGACGACCTGCAGGCCCAGCTCGCCGCCGCCGGACAGGACTACCGGCCCGAATGGGACGGCTCCGACGGGGTCATCCTCGTCCGCGTAGCCGACGAGGAGGGGCCGCTGCCCGTCGCCGCCTTCGCCCAGAAGATCTCCTCCCACCGCCGTGACCAGGCGGAACTGCTCTCCGAGTCCGAGCAGCGCATCCTGGAGGACGCCCTGCTCACCCGGCTCGCCCAGCAGATCCACGACCGCACCGTCGACGCCCGTGACCTGATCCGGCGGATGAACACCGACATGCGCAGGCGCACCATGTCGTCCGGGACGACCGTCGGTGTGAGCTGGCTGCTCGCCGACCATCTCGACGACGAGCAGCGCGCCGTCTGCTCCCTCCTCGACGCCGACGCCGCCCGCCTCGGGCCGGACGGTCTCGCCCGGGTACGCACCCACTTCGCCGCGCAGATCAAGACCGCCCGCGCCCGCCACCGCGACCAGCCCTACCGCGAACTGCTCGCCGAGGTCCTCGACTACCGGCGCTGGCGACAGTTCGCGTTCCAACTCGTACGCCCCGACAAGAACGAGGAGCGGCTCACCCGCGCCCGGCACAGCCGCCTGTCGGGCGGCGAGCAGTCCGTGTCTCTGCACCTGCCGCTGTTCGCCGCCGCGCACGCCATGCTCAACTCCGCCGACCCGCACGCCCCGCGCCTGCTCGCCCTCGACGAGGCCTTCGCGGGTGTGGACGACACCGGGCGCGGCGAACTCATGTCGCTGGCCGCCCAGTTCGACCTCGACCTGTTCATGACCGGCTACGACTTGTGGGCCGCCCACGCCTCCGTGTCCGCCGCGGCCCACTACGACCTCGCGCACGCCACCGTCGACCACACCGTCTCCGCCCTGCTGCTCGTCTGGGACGGTGCTCGGCTCCTCGCCGACGACACCGGGGACCTCACCGCCGCCCTCGGCTCTCCCGGCACCCGGCGCGTCCCGACGTTCGAGGAGGCCGCGGTTGTCGACTGAGCAGAGCGAAGGCCACGGGTACGACGAGTTGCGGGACGAAGGATGGAGGCGGCTGCTCGCCGCCGCCCGCCGCAGGTTGGAGCGCACCGGAGGCGCGCTTGACGGTGACATCGGGCTCACGAGGCCCAGCGAGGCCGAGCGCCGCACCGTCATCGGGATCACCGGCCGCTACCGGCCCGAGACCGCCAAGCGCCTCGCTGTACCCCTGAGCGATCTGGACGGGTATCTGCACGACCGGTACGGCACCGGTCTCCTCCAGACCCTCGGCCGTCTCCACGGGCCGCTGCGTGACCGGCCCGCCGAACGGGCCGAAGAGGAAGCACGCCGCGACGACGCCCTGAAGTCGGCTCACTCCGGTCGGCTCGCCGGGCAGGGATGGTTCGCCGCCTGGCTTGACGGGATCGCCGCCGACGGCACGCTCACCCGTCTCGTACGCCGCGGAGACGCGCCGCTCCTCGACGCGGCGGTACGCGTCCTGGAGAGGCTGACCGGTGACAAGGACCGGATCCCCGGACATGCGGTCGGCGCCCTGCCGCTTCCGGTGCTCGCAGAGTGGGCCACCGGCGACACCAAGGCCCTCGTGCCCGGCACCCCGCTCGAACAGCTCGTCCTGCGTGCCCTCGCCCGGCGTACCGGCGACAGTGCGGTCGTACCGCGCGATCGGGCCGGGCGGCGCGCTTTGTGGGAGAGCGCCGGGGCCATCGCGGACGACCTCGCCAGCCAGGTACTCGTCCTCAACATCGGCGCCGAGGGTGGCTCCGTGGTCTGCGACTGGCTGCGCGACGCCGCCGACTTCGGCATCCCCTTCCGGCTCACCCTCCACCAGCTCGCTACCGGCTCCGTCGTCCCCGCCGTTCGTACCGTCTTCGTCTGCGAGAACCCGGCCGTACTGCGCGCCGCCGCCGGCGAACTCCAGGGAACTTCCGCGGCCCTCGTGTGCACGGAGGGAGTCCCGTCCGCCGCCTGCCACAAGCTGCTCGGCGACGCCGTGGGCGCGGGAGCCCGGCTGTACTGGCGCGCCGACTTCGACTGGGTCGGCCTGCGTATCACCGCGGACGCCGTGGCCCGCCACGCTGCCCACCCCTGGCGGATGACTGCCGCCGACTACAGGGCGGCACTCGGCAAGGGCGAGTCCACGCCGCTCGCGGGACCCCCTGCGGCCAGTCCCTGGGATCCCGCGCTGGCCCTCGTGATGGAGGAATCTGGCAGCGCGGTCATGGAGGAACGCCTCCTGTCCGTACTCCTGTCCGACCTCACAGGTGCCTGATCCGGCGACAGTGCCCTCGGAGAGCGATATCGGACACCGACTCCCTCTACCCCCAGGGCGATTTCAAGTTCGGCTGTTCACGCTGCTGTGCTGGTCAGCGGAGTCCGAGGAGTGTCAGGGGCGGTTGAAGGGCTCGTAGGACATCTCGCGGAGTCCAGCGGCGATGTTGTGGTGGCCGGCGGCACGAAGGCAGTTGATCGCGAAGCTGCGCAGGGTGGCCATATTCTCCGGGCCGTGTCCGGTGCGGACCTTGGAGGCGTCCTCGCGGAAGGCGGTGTCCCGGACGATGTGGAGCCGGTTTTCGATCACCCATTGCGACCTCACGATCTTCGCGATCTGCTCGGGGGAGGCCTGTCGGCTGGTCAGGTCGGTGATGACGTAGACGGTTTCGTGGGTGCGTTTGCCGGTCCTGGCCGAGGTGCGGTGCCGCACGATCTTCGCGACCTGGGCTGCGTGCGGGAAGTCGACGCCGAGGCCGGTGACGGTCAGGGCCCGCACTACACGGGTCTCCAGGCGTCCCGGTGGACCGGTCGTAGAACTTCGCCGTCGCCTCACTCCAGGGCAGGGTCCGAAGCTGCTCGTGCAGGCCCCGGTACGCCAACTGTGCGAGTGCATACGCTGAGATCGACTGGATCAACGGCTGGCAGAACAACGTCGACGGCAGCGCGTCTACCCGGTCCTGTTCGGGACGCCATCAACGTCAAGACCAGGGACGGGCAGGTCGCCAACCGTCCGGTCTATGTGGTGTTGGCGGTGACCGTGGACGGCACCCGCGACATTCTCGGCATCTGGGCCGGCGACGGCGAGCTTCGCACTGGGCTCTGCCCGCCTTCTCGATTCTGTCTGGTCCGCCGACGCTCAGTTCGAGGGGATCGGCAGGTCGTCGAAGGCGCGTAGCAGCTGTCGTTCCGCGTCGGCGAGGTAGACCGAGAGGAGCAGTTCGGCCTGCTGGGTGTTTCTGGACTCCAGGGCTGTCAGGAGTTCGCGGTTGCGGGCCAGGTAGGGCTCGTGGAACCGGCGGGGGTTGTCCATGGCGTGGAAGGCCAGGCGCAGTTCGGCGTGGACGCGGAGCATCATCTCCTCCAGGCGTGGCGATCCGGCCAGCTGTACGACTCCCTGGTGGAAGTGCAGGTCGGCGCTGGCGACGTCTGGCCAGTGCTGGTCGGCTGCGGCGCGTTCGCCGTCCTCGACGGCTCTGCGCACCGCCGCGATCGCCTGTTCGGGGGCGCCGGCCAGCTCGCGTACGGCGGCGCCTTCGACAAGGCGGCGCAGCCGGTACAGCTCCACGACATCGTGTCTGGTCAGGGTGCGCACGAAGACGCCGCGGTTCAATTCGTGTACGAGCAGGCGTTCGTGGGTCAAGAGCCGGAAGGCCTCGCGCAAGGTATTGCGGGACACGTTGAGAGCCGCACCGATGGCCTCTTCCGAGAGCCGGGTCCCGGGCGGGACGAGCCCCTGGGAGACGCGGTCGCGAAGAACGCTTGCCACCCTTTCGGCGATACTGCCGCGCCCGAGCGAGGCCCTGTCCTCCTCCAGACTCGCGACCCACGCCCCGGAACCGCTGCGGTCCATACTCGCCTCCTCCAAATTGTTGAACGAAAGACTACCCCCTGCCCCTACCTGCGCCGGGTGGGCTGGGCGGGGTTGTTGTCAGGCCAGGTCGCAGTGTGGCCCAAACTCCTCTCTGGCAAGTAGCTTGTAGGATTGTTGAACAATCTATACGATGGTGTGATGGCCCATCAGTACGGCGGCCGGTGCGGCTCTCGTCGAGGAGACATGTGATGACCCAGCGGAACCGCGTGGTGGACCTCCTTTACTCGCACGAGGTCAGCGGTTGCCTGGTCCTCATGCTGGTTGGCATTCTCGCCATCCTCTTCATCGGAATCCCCACCAGCGGGCCGGTGTTGTGCGGCTCTTTGCCGCGGCGCTCCGGGTGACCTTCCATTTGAGCAGTCACACCATGTCGGGGCACCTCGAGATCCCGGCTCTGGTGACCCTCCGAGGCTCTGGCAAGGAAAGTGAGCCAGAACCGTACTCGCCGTCCCCATGGCCCATTACGTGACGTTCTGGGTGGGGAAAACGGTGACCATCCACAGACGCGGCCCCTGGGAGTGAACGGCGTGAGCCCTGAGGAGTGGGATCAGAAGTGGGCCGAGGACAAGCGGCGGATCGCGGCCGAGGAGGATGCGGTGATGGTGGCCTCGGGTCTGACCTTCACCGGTGAGCGACTGACCGCCAGTACGGCGGCGGGGTCGTTCTTCGGCACCTACGCGCAGGCGCAGGAGAACGGCATGAAGGTGGGGGAGATCAGCGAGGTCATGCCGGGTCGACGGTTCCTGGTCCTGTCCGTGGTCTTCCATTACTACGATCGGTACGACGGCTTGCCCCCAGGTGTTTCCCCGGATAGGCAGGCCCAATGGAACTTCACGGTGAGGCTGGCGGAGATCGCGCAGGACGTCGAGTCGTCGGGCGAATGATCCCGCTGGCCGAGTCGAAAGGACGACGGGCGAGTTGACGCCCGCGTGGGGAGCAGGAAGCGCGCGGGGCGACAGCACCACGGTGCGGGCGGCCAACCGCAGCGAACCCGCCCCCGTACCCGCCTGACCATGCCACACCACCTCCAGCCGCAACCCCTCACCGAACACTTCCCGCCACGGCCCCAACACCGCCGCCACGCCGTAGCACTTCAACGGTGCTCTGAGGGTCGTCGCCCTGGCCGTGGACGCCGGCGTACCCTGCAACGCGCCGGCCCAGCGCCACCCCGACCTCACGAATGACTTCTCTGCGCAGCTCCGGGCCCGAGGACAGATCCCTGACTCGGAGATCCGCCTGCGCAAGCAGATCGCCAACTGAAGGAACCGCCAGCAGGACGCAGGAAGCTGGTCACCTGTGCACCGATGTCGACCATCTTGTACGTACCGTCGACCAGTTGACCGTGGAGAACCGGCAACTGCGTGGTGCGCTGTCCCAACCCGGGGCCGCCGTCAGGGCTTTGCCGTCCCAGCCTCACCCCGACCGGATCCCGTGAGTGCGTTCAAGGGCCCACTGGGGGATCGCCGAGGGAAGCTCAAGAGCCGCCAGTTGCTGATCTTTTGGTTCGGTACGATGGTGGCCGTCGCCGACCAACCACACTGCCGGGACCAGAGCTGGTGAGATTGTCGGCGCCCGGTGCTGCTCAATCGCAGCCCCCTATGGCTGGGTTGGCCCGGCTGACGGGACGCGTTGTCGGCGCAGGCGCAGGCTTGCGGGCCGCCACAGGGCGAAGGCCAGGCCGAGGCCGAGGGGGATCTGCAGGAGCTGCTGGATCACCGGAGGCCCGGGCTTGTCCCCCCGCTTGAGCGGGGCACGGCCCTGCGGATCGACGGTCACCGTGTAAGTGCCGCCTGCCACCCACCTCCAGCCCATGAGCCCGTTCTCCTCGAACGGAGCCAGCGGTGGGCCGTCGATGACGGTGACCGTGTAGCGGCGGACGCCGGGATCCATGCCGTCGCCGGCGGACCACTGAATCTGCCGGACCCTGACGTGTTCGGTACGCCCGTGCTGGTGCAGTGCCTGCTGATCCAGCTCCAGGATCTGCAGGAACAGCATCCCGAAGAGGCACACCGCACACAGCAGCCACCGCAGGTCCAAGTACCAGCACGTGCACAGGAACACGCAGCCGACGAGGATCACCAGCGCGCACAGCAGGTCGATCCAACCGGCGTGCGTGACGAAGGCTGTGCGCACGATCAGACGTACGGTCGCCCACAGTGCCAACGCTGCGCCGGTGCTCGCGGCGCCCACCAGTACCCGCCGACCCACGCCTGTCCGCCCTTTGTGTATTTCCTCCACGGTCAACATGGCCTCCGCTCTCGATGAATCCGCTGCCTGGTGGTGCAGGCACTCCAAGGTATGGATTGTTCAACGATCCCTCAATAGGATCGTTGAAGAATCCATCGTCGGCTTCGCGGACGCGGAACCGGAACCAACCGGAGGGCTGCAGGAGATGAGCAGGCGTCAGTTCGAAGAGGTGGACGACCACGGGAAGATCTTGTTCAGCGACGACCCCTCGCTGCGGCTCAAAGGTGTGCTGATGGGTCTGGAGACCGCGGGAGGCACCATCACCCTCGATCCCGCACAGACACGCCACATGCCCGTTGCCCTCTTCGAGTTCAGGCATGCCCTGGGCGTGGGCGACTTCGGGTACGTCGTGCCGAAAGGAGCCTCGCTCGACGGGATACCGCAGGAACCGCGGATCGAAGGCGCCATCCTGTTCGGCATGAGGCGCCTACCGCCCGAGTTCCCCGACCTGCGCCTGCCCGACCCGCCCCGATCGGACGACGACGGGGGCCGCCCCGGCACGAAGTGGCCCACCGTACTCGACGAGCTGTGCATGCTCGAGGCACTGCGACGCGACCCCGACGAGGTCTACTTCGGCATGAGAGGCAGCCCGCCCGCCTACGCCAACCTGCGCTCGATCCCCGGATGGGAGCTGCACGAGATGCCCGATGACCGGCCAGGACCATGGCAGGATTTCGGATACACCTACTCCCGGCTGGAACTGCGGACGCCCGACGGTGAGATCTACTCCCGCACCTGGGTCCCGCACGACCCCGAGTGGGCGGCCGCCGCCCAGTGTCACGAATACGTCGTATGCCTGTGCGGGGTGAAACTGGGGATCCGCTTTCCGTACGGGATGACCGACGCGCAGTACACCCCGGGCATGCGCCACGAATCCTTCCGCCGCGGATGCGCGCTGGGCCTGACCGCCGGCGGACTCGTCGCCTACATCGACCACCGCTGACGCGCAACACCAAGGCGCGGATGTTCGGTACAGGCTTTCGTCCTCCACGGTGGCAGGCTCAAGTGTTCCGTGGCCGTGAGGCTCTCCGAAGACCCGTTCCCCCTCATTCTCATTGTTCGGCTCCTCGAACTGGGCGAAGTCTTGTCCCGTATCTCCAGGCCACAGTTGACTGCTTCCACGTTCTGCTCGTCGCGGCTGAAGCGCGGTGTGGGAGCCGGAGGCAGGCGGACCCCATTCCGCCCCCGCACGGCCGTCCCGCGAGGTCAGCGGTAGTCGCTGGGGTGGGACTGCATCCAGGTGTTGATCTCGTCGCGGGTTCGGACCAGTTGGGCCTGATGGCGCTTGAGGTTGGCGTCGGACACGTCCGAGCCGAGCGCGTGCTGCATCTGCCGGATCCACGCCCGGGGCTGCGCGAAGTGCCCGCTGCCCTTCGGGCTGGCCGCCATGGAGCGGTCGAGGTCGTCGAGGTTCGTGAGGAGGCGGTTGAGGAAGTACGCGCAGTTCCCCGGCGTCGTGCAACCGTCGTTGTAGGTCGCCTGGAGGACCGCGAAGGCGTCCCGGACCTGCGGGACGGCGGCCCACGGCGCGGATTCGGTGGTCGGGAAGACCGATGTCGTCCCGGTCGGGCCGGGGGAGGACGCGGACGTGGTGCTGTCAGGGGTCACGACCGCGGGGGAGGTCGTGCGCACCGGGGCCGCGTCGTTGTGGTCCTTGCCGTTGCCGGACGAGCAGCCCGCGAGCAGCGCGAGCGCGACCGCCAGCCCCGCGGCCACGGCTGTGCACCTGCGGAAAGAGGGCCTGAGGCGGCCAGGTCGCCGGCCGGTGGCCGTCACATCGATCATGGGGGTGTAAGACCTCTCAGTGGGCGAAGGGCGGCGCGAAGCAGCCCGACTCCGGATACGGGCCGTTGACCTGGACGTCGTAGTCGGCCTTCTGCACGAAGGCGGTGACGCAGGCGTCGCCGTGCACGCTCAGGCCGACCTGGGCACCTGCGGGGGTGACGTAGTGGTCGCCCTCGAACCGCTGGTCCATGGCGCGTACTTCGAGCGTGACGCCGGGCCGGCCGGTGGACGCGTGACCGTGCCGCTCCTGGTAGCCCAGCGCGAGCATCGCCGTGCGGACGCTGGCGGGGTCCCATGTCCCCTGCTGCCAAAGGTGTTTGAGGACGGGCCGGATGCGGGTGGCCTGCGCCTCGGCTTCCGTCGCGTCGGCGGCGGACATGGTGCCGGGGAGTCGGCCGGCGTTGTTCTCCTGGTAGTGCGGAGCGCCGTCGTTCGCGCCCGGTTCCACGTAGGGGCTGCTGCTCGAGGAAGGGGAAGCCGAGGTCGTGGTCGGCGTCGTGCCTGCCGGGAGGTGCTGCTGACCGCAGGCGGTCAGGGTGACGGCGGAGCCCAGCAGCAGACCGGCAGCAAGGTGCCTTCGCCGCAGTCGCTGTCGAGCGGGAGTTGCCATGTCGTGCACTCTAGTAGACTGTCGCAGCTAATTTGTGGGATATAGGCGTCGTAGTTTGATGCGTGCGTCGTGGGTGGTGAACTGCCAGTTCACCTGACGCTGGTCGGTGTTGGTGGCGTTCTGCCAGGCGGTGAGTTCGGTGTTCAGGATGTCGAGGTCTGCGATGCGGCGGTCGAGGCATTGCCGGGTCAGTGCGGAGAGTTCGATCTCGGCGATGTTGAGCCATGACCCGTGCTTGGGGGTGTGGTGGATCTCAAGGCGCTGGGCCAGGGCGAAGGCCTCGGCTGGTTCGAATGCTTCGTACAGTGAGGCGATGGTGTGGGTGTTGAGGTTGTCCATCACCAACACGACGGTCTCGGCGTCGGGGTAGTCCACGGTCAGCAGCTGTTTGACCTGCTCGGCCCAGTCGATCCTGGTGCGACGAGGCTGGGCGTCCACTCGGCGCCACCCGCGTAAGGGTTCAACCCACACGAAGATCGAGCACGTGCCGCAGCGGATGTACTCACTGTCCTGGCAGGCGTCGCGGCCGGGGCGGGCCGGGAGCGAGTCGCGGGCATGGGCCAGGAGCTGGTAGGGCTTCTCGTCCATGCACACCACCGGGCGTGCCGGATCATAGGGCCGGGCATAGACGGCCAGGACGTCTTCCATCCGGGCCGCGAACTGCGCGTTCGCCCGTGGCGGGACGGTCCAGCACTTCCTCAGATGAGGACGCAGTTCCGTTTTTTTAAGACCCGCCCGATGGTGGAGTGATCCAGGTTCGGGATGTCCTCGACCAGCGCGACATGCTTCTCCAGCAGCCGCAGCGACCACCGGGCATGGCCCTGGGGTGGCTGTGAGCATGCCAGGGCGATCAGCCTCGCCTCGACCTCACCGGTCACCGGGGAGGGCACCGGCGGCAGGTCGCGCTTCTTCCGTCCGATCGTCGCCCCGATGTCACCACCGGTCTCAGCGAACCGCTTGGCCACCAGCCGGATCGTCTCCCCCGAGACTTCGAGCCGAGCCGCGATCACCTCTTTCGGATCGACCGCACCCACCGAAGTGTCCAGCGCCAGCAGCACCCGGGCCCGCCGGATCATCGAGGCCGGATGCACCCCCGTCGTGGTCACCCGGACCAACTCATCACGATCTGCCGCCGTCAACGTGACCGGACGCTTCTTCTGCGAAGGCATGAGAGTCGTCCTATCAGCCAGAGCGAAAGGAAATCTGCCAGATACCAACCTCCCGACCCGACACACCAGAGCTAAGCAGCGACACGCTATTGGCGGTGGTTTGTTAATCCGGGGAGTAGAGATACAAGTGGGTAGCCTGCGCCGACGGCGTTGATCAGGGCTTGGAGTTCGGGTGGCGGGGGTGCGTTGGTCCAGGCTCGCCAGCAGCGTTGGAGGGTGGTCCAGGGGGTGAGCCAGGCCCGGACGGCGCGGATCGCCTGCGGCCAGCTGGCCGGTTGGGGCTGGTGGGGTCTGCTTGGTCCCCCTCTCAGCGGGTCCCGCCGGCGTGGCCGTCGGCGGGACCGCGGGGGCGTCGGCGGGCTCCCGCTCCAGGGGTTGGGCGAGCCAGGTGTCCCAGCAGAACGAGAACGCGCAGGCGACCAGGGTCTGGTGGCGGCGAATAGCGGCGTCGGAGCGGACCTGGAAGTCGGCCCAGCCGAGTTCGTCCTTGATCTGCTTGTAGCTCTGCTCGATCCAGTGCCGGATGCCGTAGATCCGGACGACTTCGCGCAGGTCGGCGGCTGGTTCGGGGCTGTCGGCCTCGTGGGGGCTGCCGGGGCGGGGCAGGTCGGTGGCCAGGTACCAGGTGGACTGTGCGGGTAATGTGGCCGGGTTTGTGGTGGCCACGACCAGGCGGACGTTGCCGTCGGGTCCCCACCAGCCGAGGGTCGCGTCGGCGGCCCACCAGGTCTCGGTGTGCCTGTCGCGGAAGGTCCGCTCGACGGCGGTCCAGTCGCCGGGATGCTCCACGTCCGTCCAGGTCAGGGCGCGGGCGGCATGGACGGGGGTGTAGGCGTCCTTGCCGTAGGCCCAGGTGCCGTGGCTCGGTTTGAGGGCCATGACGAACGGCAGTCCCGCCGCGTAGAGGTCTCTGCGGAAGCCGTCCTGGTCGCCGTAGGCGCAGTCGGCGGCCACGGCCCGGAAAGCCAGCCCGGCGGCCTTCGCGGTGCGGGCGAGTTCGGCGGCGATCTGCAGTTTCGTGCGGAAGCCGGGGTCGCTCTTGCCCTTGGGGAAGTGGTGAGCGGGGCTGTAGGGCACGGCGTGCAGCGGGTAGTAGAGGCTCTCGTCGGCCCAGCAGGTGGTCACGGTGACGATGCCGTTGTCGGTCTTGCCCAGCCGGCCCAGCCACTGCCGGCCGATGTGCGCGGTCGCCTTGCCGTCCTTGCGGT
>NZ_JBFAXL010000100.1:0-19708 GCF_040680795.1 Streptomyces sp. NPDC051976 | reverse complement strand
CGCAGGCCCCTGCAGGAGCTCACATCCACAGAGAAGACCGTCAACCGGGCCCTGGCTGCGGCACGGGCACCGGTCGAACGCGCGTCGCCCGCCTGGCGTGCGAGAACGTGAACAACGTTGGGGCTGCCGCACATTCACGCCGGCTGCGGCGGCCGTGCGGTTCACTTCCGCTCACGCGGAGAGCACAGGTCCCGCGGGAGGACCGCCTCAACCGGGGCCGGTTCGCCCCCGCGCGAGCGGAGGTGAACCGCCCTCGGCGTGTAGCGACGTGGTCGATCTCAACCGCCTTGCGGAGCAGTTGAGCAGCCTCTCCCTGTCCCGTCCGCGAGATGCCCGGCCGACGCGGCCCGCGCCCGCGACCGCGCGTAAACCGCACACGAATGCCAGCCGGCCCTGGACTGACGCACTGCACGATGAGCGACGCTACCGTGCGGGGCCAACGCCCCCAGAACGAGCAACGCTTGGCCAGGCGAAGCGCCGAGGGCACAGGGCCGCGCCCACGGCGCCTCAACTCAGACTGATGAGGATTGATGCGGGCCCAGCCGCCGACTGGGTTCACTACGCAGGCCCTGTGTTCTGGCGGCCTGAACCAGGCCGCCACGCAGTAGGCGCGGTTTCCCAAGCCGGTGCCTCCTCAAGTGAGGTCGCCCTGGTACTCCTGCTCACTGATCTGCTCGACGGTGTTCAGCCTGCCGCCGCCGGACATCTTAGGGCTGTTGCCGCCCACTCCGCCGACCCAGTCCACTGTGGCGTTTGTGGCGTCGGTCGTCTGGATGGTGCCGACAGTCTTCAGGTACACGGCGTTGACCTTTCCCCGGACCTGAATGGTGTCGACGGAATTCACCGCGACGCTGTTGTCCGTACCGTCGACGGTGACCGTTCCGCACGTCCCCTTGAACATGAGGGTGTTCTCGCTGCCGTCGATGACCACATCGCGCCCCGAGCAGTCGATGGTCTGAGTGACGTCGTTGCCGCTGAACGTAAGCGCGGCGTCCGCGGTGGGGGAGGATGGGTTTCTGGCGGTGGCGGAGGGGGAGTTGCTGTCACTGACCACCAACTGGGGAGTCGATGTCTGGGTCGGCTCGCTCTTTGCGGGCTGGGACAGGTCGACCGAGCAACCCACTGTTGTCGAGAGCGCGAGAACGACAAGAGTGATGGGCAGCAATTTCTGTATGCGCACAGCAGAACTTCCTTATGTCTGGGGATAACGGCTTGCCAGTCTCCGTAAGACCCTTGTGATCCAGAAGCCTAGAAGTGCGCTGTCGCACCGAAGTGGCACCCGTGTGCCAGACCTGCGACGTGCTGTACCAGTCCGGACATGGGCCCGGGTGTCAGGCCAGCGGCAGGCATATCCGTACCACAGTGCCGGAACCGAGGGAGCTGCGGATTGCGCATTCTCCGCCGTGCCGGGCGACCACGGCCTGCACCAGGGCCAGTCCCACCCCGCTGCCGGGAGTGTCGCGCGCCCCGCTGCCGCGCACCAACTCGCCCAAGACGTGAGACAGCTCGTCGGCCTCGATACCCCGGCCGGTGTCGGCCACCTCGACTACCACGTGCGTGTTCTCCTCGAAGGCCCGCAGGGCGATGGAACAGCCGGGCTCGCTGTATTTCACCGCGTTGGCGACCAGATTATGCAGCGCCAGCTCCTACAGATCGGCATCGCCAAGCGGCTGCGGCAGGGGCCAGGGCACGTCCGGGACGGTTACGGTGATCTTCCGATCTTCGCCGCCCGGCAGTTCCCCAGCGGCTTCCCCGGCCGCCTCCAGCAGTTCTGCCAGAGGTATCGGGAGACGTTCCATTGCCTGGTCTTCCACAGTCACCAGCTTGCGTAGATCCCTGATGATCCGCGCCATCCGAAGGACTTGCTCCTCCACCCGTGCGGCAGTGCCACTGGCGGACTCGTCCAGTTCGGCCGCTCGGAGATTGGCGACCCCGAGCCGGATCGCAGTGAGTGGATTCTTCAGCTCGTGGTCCAGCCGCCCCAAAAAGCGGCGGTGCTCCTCCCTGGCATTTTTCCTGGCCGCGTCGATAAGCCGCTGCGTGCGCCGCCGCACCAGGAGGACGACCGCAGACATTGCCGCGGCGCACGCGGAGAGCACTGCGACGCCCAGGGCCGGCGCGAACCGCACGGTGACCGTCGCATGGCCCAGCACCAGTGCAGTGACCACGGTCGCCGCCCCTCCGGCCGTCAGCACTGCCGCGACGAGCGACCAGGGGCGTACGGCTCTCTTCACGCTCCAGCCTCGACCGGTGCGACGAAGCGGTATCCCTGTCCCGTGACGGTGTCGATCCACCGGGGCCTAGCCGGATCGTCGCCGAGTACGCGCCGGAGTTCGGCGATTCGGTTGTCCACGGCGCGCGTGGTACTGGCGGTCTCCCAGCCCCACAGCTCCTCCAGCAGCCTCTCCCTGGAGAGCAGCTCATCTGGGTGAGTGACCAGATTGTCCAGGAGGGCACCAGCCTTCGGCGTGAGCACCAACTCCCGGTCCTTCAGCCACGCCCGCCGAGCGGTGCGGTCCATCCGCAGCTCGCCAGCTTGCACTGCCTTCGCCGCGCTCTACGGGGGCCTCCCACGATCGGCACGGCGGAGCACCGCACGTAACAACCACACCCGGCCCCATCAGTCGCTGGAGATGGCCACTCCAGCCCAGGTCTTCCGCCCGCACACCCTCCCGGCCGATAGGCCGGAGACCACGGAAGCCGCGGCAGCCGAGCCGAGGCCGTCCGAACCGATGCGACTGCCGGTACTCCCGCCGCCGAGGTCGTCCGAGGACAACATCCCGCTCCAGGCCGTGGAGTTCGAGGCCGTGATCAGCCCCGGCCGGCACGTGATGCTGCCGCAGGCACGGAGCTTGAAGTTCAGCCCGACCCTGGTCGGCCGGACCGTCACCGTCTGGGTCAGCCACCGCACTGTCCACGTCGTCCTCGACGGGCAACTGATCAGGACTCGTTCGATGGCCATCACCGACGCCGACCTGCAAGGGCTGGTCATGCGGGGCGGACGGCTCGGCGGACCCGAACCCCAGGGTGGCGTCAGCGCGGACAAGCCCCTGGCGCCCGCGACCGTCGTCGAAGTCGATCGCAAGGCCACCAAGGACGGCGTGGTCTCGCTCGGACAAACGCCCGTCGCCCTTGGCACCGACCTGATCGGCAAGCACGTCACACTGCGTTTCGACGGCAGCCTGATGTATGTGATCCATACCGGGCTCCTGGTCAAGACCCTCGCCGCCCCGATCCCGCACCAGCGCCGCGCAAAACTCACCGGCGCCCGGGTCGCCACCACTCCGCTGCCACCGCCGCCGTCCCAGCCGCGGCGGGCCGTCCGGCGCGTCGGAGCCGACGGCACCTTCGTCGTCGCCCGGCAGAAGCTCCGCCTTGGCATCGCGCACGCCGGCAAGACCTTCACCGTGGTCATCGAGGAGACCTGCTTCCGCGTCCTCGACGGCGAGGTCGAGATCTCCACCCATCCGCTCAAGGGCGGCCCTGTCACCCGCTACATCGCCGATCCCCGCTGACCGTCAACCATCATCTGGGACCGCCAAGCATCACGAGAGACACCGTCAAGCAAGTCCCAGGACCGAGCTGTCAAGCACCTCCCCGGACCACACATCTGGGGAGAACTGAGGCTCTTCGGCACTTTCCGTGAGGCGGGTTGGTCAGCGTGCCAGGAGGATGCGTCGTAAGAGGTCGAAGCTGGCGCGGCCGTAGTGCTGGCGCTTGAGGAGTTTGATTCTCGTGACGTTGCCCTCGACGGCGCCGGAGTTCAGCGGGAGCGTGAGCCCGGCGGTGACGGCGGAGAGATCCCTGCGGAGTCCGTTGGCGAAGGTGCGGATCTCCTTGACCTGGGAGTTGTCGGCCTTGGCGAGCCAGTCGCCGAGCCGGTGACCGTCGCGGCGGCGCAGGATGGTGGCGAAGCCGCGGGCCAGGCGGCAGGCTTCGGCGATCTCCGGGCATCGGCCGCAGACATCCTTGAGGTCCTGGCGGGTCTGGTCGCTCTGGTTCTCCGGCCGGCCGATGATCCACCGGACGACATCGGCGACGGCTGGCGGTGGCGGAGGAACGGCTCGCGGGCCGTTGTGCCGGGCCAGGGTATTGAGGAATCGCCGGACGCTCTTGCGGCCTCCGAGGTAGCCGCGGGCAGCGATCTCGTCGCGCAGGGTCTGCGCGTTGTTGCATCCCTCGGCCCACCGTCGTGCGAGATAGGGCTTGTGCGGGGTCAGTGCACTGGTGCGGCTGGGACGCTCACGCATCAGCGACTGGGCGGTGGCGGCCCGAACGTACCGCCGTACTGTTTTGCGGTCCAGTCCGAGCCGTGCGCTGATCGCGTCGATGGTGAGGCCCTGTTGGAAGAGGGTTTGGATGTCGTGGTGCCGTTCCCGGATCTTGCCCTCGTAGGAGGTCTCGTGCGCCGGTTCTGTGGCCGGAGCAGGAGTTGCCTGGGGCTCGGGGGCTTTGAGGCAGGAGCGGTGCCGGGTGACCGCCTTCTCCAACCCGGTGGCGAGGTTGTGGAGCAAGTGCCACCGATCTGCGACCTGCGGGATTCCGGGTTGGCCGCGTTCGGCACCCTCTGCGAAGGCCCCACCGCGATCACGGCAGATCGTGCCGATGTGCGGGTGCCGGCGAAGCCAGTCGGCGAAGGTGTCGGCCGTGTGGTCGGGCAGGACATCGACGGGACGGTGGCTGGTCCATGTCGATGAGGATGGCGCCGAAGCGCCGGCCCCGGCGGAAGGCGAACTCGTCAACGCCAAGTACGGACAGCTCGGGTACTTCCGGGAGGTCCATGGCGCGGATCAGCCGCAGCAGCGTGGGCCCGCTCACGGGCGTGGCCAGTCGCTCGGCGAGCCGTTCACCAGCCTGTCCGCCAAGCACCAACGCCACCTGTTTGGAGCGACAGTGTTCGTCGGCCGTAGCGGAAGGTGAGCTGGTCGACCTGCTCGGCGAAGGTCTTCTTGACGCAGTCGGGGTTGGCGCAGAAGAAGCGCCGGACCTCAAGGTCGATCGCCGTCTCCTGCCCGGAGACCGCAGTGTCGGCGAGCCTTCGCTCGTAGCGGCTGTGGACCCGCGACGACACGGCGCGGCATGCCGGACACCGGGCAGTCGGCGCGGTGCATCTGGCGGCGATTCGTACGGACTTCCCGATCCGGACAACGCTGTTGACCACCACCTGTGCCAGGTGCGGGAAAAGGACACTCAGCAGATCAGAAGCATGATCCCCCACCGGGAAGAGCTACCCCAAGATCAACGGTTTCACGGAAAGTGCCGAAGAGCCAGAACTGAGTGGCCGTTGACACACCGACGACCTCATGCGGGAGGACGTCGCGGGCCGCCGTGCACGAGGTGAAGGCGTGGTGGCCCGCCTGCCGCCCCAACGAACGGTGGCTTTGTAACTGGGATCGGAAGTCCCTTCGACGTGGCTGCGGGAGACAGTCGTTGATCCCATCTGTGATGTTCAGCCAGGGAATTGCAACACGACCGTGGGTGCGCTGCTGCCGTCGAGGTGCCCCGCGCAGGCCGGTGCCCGTGCGCCGGTGAGGTGCCGCTCCTAATGGCGCTGTAAGACGGTTGGCGATCTCTCATGGCCGAGCGTCTTGGGCGGGTCGGCATGTGGTGATCCGTGGCCGCTCCTGAGGCTTGACCTCTCTAGACAGAGTCGGGTCCATGTGCCTGCCCGCGCAGTGAAGCATCGCGGGGGCGGCGGGCCCGCCCCCGCGCTCATGCCTTCGTCCCGCGCGGACCGGGCCCGGCCCCCGCTCGCACAACATCAGCGGCACAGTGACGTCGTGGTCCAAGCCGTCGGCAGGGAACACCTCTCACCGCTCGACGAACGCCTTCAGTTCCGCAGCTGACCGAGGCCCTGACGACCGCTGGGATTGCGAACGGCTAATCGGATGACGGGCCATGGAGCCCTGCCATTAGGGAGACGCGCAACCCCGCTCGGCGACCACAGCACACGACACCGACCCAAGGACACCACCATGAACAGCGTGTTCTGCGGCATCGACTGGGCCACCGACCATCACGACGTGGCACTACTGGACGAGGCCGGTTCTCTCCTGGGCAAGCTCCGCATCGACGACACGCCAGCCGGCCTGACCCAGCTCCTGGACCTGCTCGCCCAGCACGGCGACAGCCCACAGCACCCGATCCCGATCGCCATCGAGACCTCCCACGGCCTTCTCGTCGCCTGCTTACGCGCCGCCGGCCGACCGATCTACGTGATCAACCCGCTCACCGCCGCCCGCTACCGCGATCGCTACGCGCTCAGCCGCAAGAAGTCCGACCACCTCGACGCCAAGGTCCTGGCCAACATCCTGCGCACCGACCCCGCCGAACACCGGCCCCTGCCCGCAGACAGCCACCTCGCCCAGGCCATCACCGTCCTGGCCCGAGCCCAGCAGGACGCCGTCCGGGACCGCGTCCAAACCGGCAACCGGCTGCGCTCACACCTGCGTGAGTACTTCCCCGGCTTCCTCACCGTCTTCGAGCACTTCCGCGAAGGCCTTGCATCGCCCGTCACCCGCACCCTGCTCGCCGCGGCCCCTACCCCCAGACAGGCCGCCCAGCTCACCCGCGCCCAACTACGCTCGATCCTGAAGAAGGCCGGACGCCAACGGGAGATCACCGGCGAAGTCGAACGCCTCCACACCCTGCTGCGCCAACCCCAGATGCAGCAACCACCGGTCGTCGAAGAGGCCATGGGCGTCAAATCCCTGGCACTGCTGCGCCAGTTCGACGCGGCCTGCACCAGCGCCGACGAACTGGAAACAGCCACCGTTGCCGCCTTCGCCGCTCACCCAGACGCCGAGATCATCACCAGCTTCCCCGGGCTCGGCAATCTCACCGGCGCACGCGTCCTGGCCGAGCTCGGCGACGACCGCGAGCGCTTCCCCACCGCCCGCGCGCTCAAGGCCTACGCCGGATCCGCCCCCATCACCAGAGCCTCCGGACGCAAGACCACCGTCCTGGCCAGGCACATCAAGAACCAGCGCCTCGCCTCAACCGGCTACATCTGGGCCTTCGCCTCCCTGACCGCGTCCCCCGGCGCCCGAGCCCACTACGACCGCCGCCGCGCAACCGAAGAACGACACGTCGCAGCCCAACGCAACCTCTTCAACCGCCTACTCGGATGCCTGCACCACTGCCTCAGCCACCGCATCCCCTACGACGAACAGACCGCCTTCCCCAACACCGCTTGACTGATCAACCGCATCGGATGTCTGTCTACCGTGTCCCCATGGCGCTACGTGCTTACCTCCACCGTGTCAATCAGCGGCACCCATGGAGTCACAACGACCACTACGGCCCCTGGATCGCCGGCCGGGTCGCCGGATCCGGGGCTCGACACGTCCTCGATGTCGGGTGTGGCGCGGGGAATCTTGTCGCGCTTCTTCGCCGCCGGGCCGTCACGGTCACCGGGCTCGAACCCAACCCTCAGATGGCTCGCGCTGCGGCGGAGCGCTTCGCTGACGATCCTGCGGTGACCATCGTGGAAGCCATTTTCGCCAGGCGCGACGTGGAGCGGCGCTTCGACGCGATCACCCTGGTCGCTGTTCTGCACCACCTGCCCCTGGTGCCCACTTTGCGGGAGTTGCGCGACTGTCTCGCCCCGGGCGGGCGGCTGGTGGTCGTGGGCTGCTTCCGGGAGAACGGGCGTGTCGACCTGCTGGTCTCCCTGTTGTCCGTCCTCATGAATCCGATCATGGGGCTGGTCAAGCATCCGGCTCGCGCTGCTGCGCTGCCCTTGCACATGACTGCGCCTACCGCCGATCCGCAGGAGACCCTCGGCGATATCCGGGCTGCGGCTGCGCAAGAGCTGCCCGGCGCCCGGATCCGGCGTCGCCTGTTCTGGCGTTACAGCCTCGTCTACGACGCTCCCGCCCGGGGCAGCCTGGCCGCACCGCCGCGAGCCGCTTGAGGGTCCCTACCCCTTCCGCCCGCATGCCCATCGCGTACCCGGCATGAACCGGGCGGCCGAGCCGCAGCTCGGCGCCGACCTCGTCCACGTAGGCTCGCCCGGCCGCGGTCTTCGTGTCGCTCGTGCTTCTCTGCGCTTCACCCGCAAGGGCGAACACTCGGGGTGCGGGCGCCAGGTAAATCGGTCGCGGCGGGTGATCTGCCATTGCAGACTGTGGCCCGTGGATCGTTTGGTGGAGATTGCGGATCGGCTGGTAGAGGTCAGCGGCGTCGTTGGTGTGTGTCTGGGAGGCAGCCGGGCGAGGGGTGTGCACAGCCCCGATTCCGACTACGACCTGGGCCTGTACTACCGGCCGCCGTTGGATACTGCTGCTCTGCGTCTGCTGGCGGCCGAGCTGACCGGCGGGCCGGTGGAGGTCACCGAGCCGGGCGGCTGGGGACCATGGGTGGACGGTGGTGGCTGGCTGACCGTCGACAGCCATCGCGTCGACTGGATCTATCGCGACATGGACCGGGTGCACCGCGTCTGGCAACAGTGCCGGGCTGGACAGTTCGAGATCGGCGCCCAGCCCGGTCACCCCCTTGGGGTGTACTCCCACGCCTATGCAGGTGAGGTGGCCCTGGGCCGTATCCTCGCCGACCCCAGCGGCGAGCTTCAGACCCTGCAGGAGCAGACGCGTCTCTATCCGGAGCCTCTGCGCGAAGCACTCATCGGCAACGCGCAATGGGAGGCACCGTTCATCCTGGCCGGCGCTCGCAAGGGAGCGGCCCGCGGTGACGCCTTCTATGTCGCCGGTTGCCTCTTCCGCGCGGTCGGACTTCTCGTGCATGCGCTCCACGCCCATGCCAGGTGCTGGGTGCTCAACGAAAAGGGCGCCGTGCAGGCCACGGGAGAACTCCCCGCCGCCCCTGCGGACTTCGCCGGACGGGCCCACGAGTTGTTCTCCGCGCTCGGTACTACTCCCGAGACGCTCGCCACCGCGCTTGATGACGCTGACCGGCTGGTCGCCGAGGTACGCAGTGAGCTCGCCGGGTGAACAGCACCTCGACTGTGGAAGCCCGCGGTGAAGGCGATGGTCGAGTCCGCAAGCGCTCGTCTGCACTTCACCCTCACGAGTGAGCCGGGCTATGTGACTCATCAAAGGGGCTCCGGGGTGGAGGGCGCGTTTCGGGGTTTGGGGATGCCGAGGTCGACGGCTGGACGGCGGGCTCGACGTTGGGTCTCTTCGCGTTTGGAACGCAGAAAGGTGAGCGTGAGGTCGATGCCTTCGGCCTCGCCGAGCCAGTTCTCATCCTCAGACCGCCGGAGGCGGGCGAGTAGGTCGGTTTTCGAGTTCTTCGAGGCGGCCAAGAACCTTCGGGTTGATTTGGAGCATCGGCAGCGAATGCAGGCGTGTTCGTGCTGACAAGGGGTGCCGTAATGCCGCGATGGCCTTCCTCATCGCGCGAAACCGTCTGTACGTGTTGCGGAGCCAGCGCACCAGGTAGGCGTTGATGCACATCAGAAGCGGATACAAGGCCGATCGGTAGAACCGGCCGTAGTACTGCATCCAGCCCGCGACGATCGGATTGATCCGCTGCGCGAGTTCTTCCACGGTGAGGTTGACTCGCCGGTGGAGCCGCCAGGAGCGGACCTCCTTGCCAAGTCGTTTGAGGGCGTCCCTGCTGACCGCGGGGCGGAACGACCATCTGATACGACCGTTCCTGTCCTGTCACTGTCCCGCATCTGGCGCTGCTGGAACGTGAATCCCAGGAACGTGAAGGACGTGTGCTCGTACGAGCCACGCCGCAATCCGTCCTGGGGGTACACGATCGGGGTCTTGGCCGAGTGCAGACGCAGCCCGACCCGCCCTCCCCCGATGCCATGTCCGAGCTGACCAGCCTGCTCGCCCCCGGGGACGCCCGCCGTTGACCGCCTGCGCCAGGCAAGCCGACCGCGCGGGTGAGGCCGTTCAGCGCGGAATCACCCAGCTCGGCGCCCAGGTCCCGGTGTCGTCGTGGCCGGCCGCTGTGGCGGCGAGGTGGGCGCGGAGGGTGGCCAGCGCTGGGTGGGGGTTGTCGCGGTGCCAGAGGAGCGAGTGCGGGTAGACGGGTGTTGGGTCAGTCACCGGGATGCGGCGCAGGTCGTGGCTGGCGGGCCAGACGAGGCGGGTCTGCTCGGTCGTGAAGGTGGCTAGGGCCGGGGTGTCGGCGATGGTGTCGAGGAGCGTGTCGGAGCCGAAGTTGGGGCCAGTTGCCTCGATGGTGAGGCCGAACTCGGCGACGAGGTCGTCGTAATAGGCGGCCCATTCGGTTCCAGGAACGATGCCGGGCATCCAGATCCGGTGCCCGGCGAGCTGGGTGACGGTCACTGACCGGGCGCGGGCCAGCGCGTGGGCGGGGCCGGTGAGGAGCTGGTGCGGCTCGTCGAGCACCCGGATGCACTCGATGCCCTCGGGAAGGGGCCGGCCGGGCATGGCGACGGCGCGGAAGGAGGCATCGATCGCACCGGACCGGATGGCGGCGATGGCCGTGTCGACGTTGACCAGCATCACCACGTCGAGGTCGATCTCGAGGTGCGCGTGGTGGAAGCCGCGCATCAGGCCCGATGGTGCGACGCGCGAGGCGATCACGTCGACGCGCAGCCGGCGGCGGCCGGTGCGCACGGAGGCGACCGCGCGCTCTCTGACACGCAGCAGCTCGCGCGCATGGGGTAGGAACGCCTGCCCGTCGATGGTCGGCTCGGCGCCGCGCGGCGTGCGGGTGAACAGCCGCACGCCGAGGGTGCGCTCCAGCGCGGCGATGCGTTTGGAGACGGCCTGCTGGGTGATCGACAGGTCGACGGCGGCTTTCTGGAACTGGCCTGCTTCCGCGACGGTGACGAAGGTACGTACTGCTTCGAGATCCACACCGACCCACCTTAGTGAACAACGATTAGTTGTGGATTACTGGCAGGCCAGTTGTTTGACCTGCTGTTGTCCTGCCCGCTTACCTCTCATCGGTCAACGTTAGTTTGTTCGGGTGGGACCTCAAGGGGAGTGCGCTGAGCATGATGGGCAGGAGACGGTTGGGCCAGCAGTTCGGCTGGCTGTGGGCGGCATATGCGGTGAGCGCGTACGGGTCCGGGCTGGGGTTCGGGGCGTTGCCGCTGATCGCCGTGCTGGTGCTGCACGCCGGCCCCGCTGAGGTGTCCGCGCTGTCCGCAGTAGGGCCCGCGGTGGGCGCGCTGATCGCGGTGCCGCTCGCGCCGTGGGTGGAGTTCCGGCGCAAGCGCCCGGTCATGATCATGATGGACCTGACCCGGTTCACGGCAATGGCGACGATCCCCATCGCCTACGCCTTCGGACGGCTCAGTTTCGTCCAACTGCTCGTGGTCTCGGTCGTGGTCGCCGCAGCCAAGATCGCCTTCAACGCGGCCAGCGGCGCCTACCTCAAGGCCCTCGTCCGGCCGGACGACCTGCTCGTCGCCAACGCGCGGTTCGAGTCCACGAACTGGAGCTCCATCGCGGTCGGACCACCGCTCGGCGGGGCGGCGATCGGCCTGTTCGGGCCGGTCACCACCGTGGTGGCCGACGCGCTCAGCTACCTGCTCTCCGCGCTGGGCATCACCGCGATCCGCGACAAGGAAGAAGCACCGCGAACGACCGACAAGAGCCCGCTCCGGGCGGGCGCACTGCTCGACGGCTGGCGACACATCATGGGCCACCCCGGTCTGCGGCCTCTCTACCTCAACCAAATGCTCGTCGCCGGTCTGATCATGGCCACCGAGCCGCTGCTGGCTGTGCTCCTGCTTCGCCAACTCGGGTTTCCACCCTGGCAGTACGCCCTCGCCTTCGCCGCCCCCTGCCTCGGCGGACTCATCGGCTCACGGCTGGCCCGCCGTGTCGTGGCCCGCTACGGCCGGCACCGGGTCTTCCGGACCGTCGGCACCCTGCGCGCCATCTGGCTGATCGGCCTGGCCTTTGTCCGTCCCGGCATCGCCGGCCTCGTCACCGTGATGGCCGTCGAGCTGGCAATCATCATCAACATGAGCCTGTACAGCCCGGTGCTCGCCACCTACCGGCTCGAACACACACCCAATCATCTCGTCGCCCGCACCCTGACGGCGTGGTCGATCGGCCAGCAGGCGTCCATCGCCATCCTCACCGCGCTCGCCGGGCTGCTCGCCGACGTCACCAGCCCACGCACCGCTCTCACGGTCGCGGGACTGCTCATCCTGACCACTCCGCTCCTGCTTCCCCCAAAGGACCAGACGTCGCAGCACGAGCCGGAACTGTCCCGCAGCCACTCTTGAGACACCGCGACTCATCAGCCCGCAGCCCGCAGCCGGTCCGCCGGTGCGCCGGTGCGCGTCCGCGTCGACGAGGCACACCACTAGCAAGGAGAACACTCGCGTGAGCATTGACCCCGTACTTGACCCCACCCACACCGCGCTTCTCGTCATGGACTACCAGCCCGCGATCCTGGCCTTTGTGCCCGAAGGCGAGGACCGCAACGCCCTGCTCGGTCGCGTGGAAGGGGCCATCGCCGACGTTCGCGCAAACGGCGGCACCATTGCCTACGTACGCGTCGGCTTCACCGAGGCCGACTGGGACGCGATCCCGATCTCCAACAAGTCCTTCGCCCCGCTGGCCCAACACCACGTCATGCACCACGAGGACCCTGCCGCTGCTATCCACGAACGCCTGGCTCCCCAGGACGGCGACATCATCGTGCGCAAGATTCGCTACGGCAGCATGTCCACCACCGACCTCGACCAGCAGCTACGCGAGCGCGGTATAACTACTCTGGTCGTCTCCGGCATCAGTACCAGCGGCGTCGTCCTGTCCACCGTCATCGACGCGGCCGACCGTGACTACCAGCTCTACGTACTGTCCGACGGCGTCGCCGACCCAGACACCGAAGTCCACAACGTCCTGCTCCACCGGGTCTTCCCCTCACGGGCCCACATCATCGACACCACGGAGCTGCGCGCCCTGTTCCGGGCTGGCTGACTCGAACCGCGAGCCGATCCCACCCACGGCCGCCGCGCCTACCCGGTGTGGCGGCCGTAACTGGCTTGGATGGAGCCCCCAAGGAAGCGGTAGCCACCTGCCGCGCGGACGGCTCCTGTAGAGCCCGGGCGCCATACGAAGCTGGACCCTCGGCGTAGCGCTCCAGCGCCTTGCGGAGCAGGTCCTCCTTGTTACCGAAGGCCGCGTACATGCTCGTCCGGCTGATGCCCATGGCGCTGGTCAGATCAGTGAGACTGGCACCGTGGTAGCCCTGCCGCCAGAAGAGCCGCATGGCCTCTTCGAGGGCCTCGTCGGCGTCGAACCCCCTCGGTCGGCCGATCGTCTTCTTTTGATCCATGCGATCAACCAACCCCTTCCGTACTGAACGGTGCAGATGTGCTACGGTCCTCTTCTGTGCCGATCGGTACTGAAGTCTATGGAGGGTATTCGCATGGGGCAGCTTGAAGGCAAGACCGCAGTCATCACTGGTGGCCACACCGGAATCGGGCTGGCCACCTCTATCCGGCTGGCGGCCGAAGGCGCGCACGTGTTCATCATCGGCCGGCGCAAGGCCGAGCTGGAGGCGGCCGTGGAGACCATCGGCCCGGCGCGGGTCACTGCCGTCGCGGGTGACATTACGAGCCTGGCCGACCTGGACCGGCTCTACGACGCCGTCCGCGCGCGGGGCATGGGTCTGGACGTGGTCTTCGCTAACGCGGCAACTGCTTCGGTCGCGCCACTGGAAGACATCACGGAGCAGCAGATCGATCAGACCTTCGGCGTGAACGTGCGGGGCACGCTGTTCACCGTCCAAAAGGCACTTCCGCTGCTCAACAACGGCGCCTCGGTGATACTGAATGCCTCCACGGCTGCCGAAAACGGCGCGGAGGCGTTCAGCTTGTTTGCGGCTTCGAAGGCCGCCGTACGGTCCTTCGCACGGGGGTGGGCTAACGAACTCAAGGGTCGAGGCATCCGGGTCAATGCCATCTCGCCGGGCCCAATCGACACCACCGGGATCACGGACCTCTTCGGCGAGGAGAATGCGCCCAGCGTCAAAGCGCACCTTGCCACCACAGCCGCGATGGGTCGGATGGGACGCCCTGAGGAGGTCGCCGCAGTAGTGGCGTTCCTCGCCTCCGAACAGAGCAGCTTCGTACTTGGCGCCAACTGGTACGTCGACGGAGGTGAGAACCAGATCTAACCCGTCCGCGAGCGAAAGCCGTCGCGCGTTTGGCGGCGGCGCGGACACGAGCGGCGACGCTCCGTAATGAACTGGGACGTGACAAGCCCGTCATCCGTACGGGGAGACGGTGCTGGTCGTCGCCCTCAAGAGCGGCTGGGCCAAGAACGCATCTCTCGGCCCTTGTCCTCGTCCAAGCTGAACCGCCCCAGCCGAGGAAGCCTGACATGTCTGCCACCAGTACGAGCGAAACGATCCGGTTTCCGCCCGCACCGGCGTGTCGGGATCCGCTTGGACCCAGGCCACTGGTCGCACCTGGGGTGTCCAAGGCGCGATATCGGTCGTCTTGAAGTAGTAGCGCACCTTGACCGATCAGATGCAGGCGAGAGCCTGGTGAGGCTGGCTGTAGCTGTGCACAGGCATCGACGCTTGCCAGGCACTCCACTTCAGCTTTGCGTATCTTTTCGCCCGCGTCCTTGGGCGTAAGTGCTGTCAGGCGGGCGGCCAGTTCCGCAGGGCCATGTCGGCCACGCGCTGAAGGTCATCGCGGGTGGCGCCGCTGGCGGCTTGGACGGCGATGCCGTTCGCCACGGTCATGATGTAGCGGGCGAGTAGTCCGGGATCGGTGTCGGGGGGCAGGTCGCCTTCGTCGACAGCTTGCTGGAACCGGTCGCGGAGGCGGGAAGTGCTCTCGTTTCGCCAGGCGATGAGGGCAGCGCGAGTGTTGCGTCCAGGGCTGCCGGCGGCGAGGGAGGCTTGGACGCCGAGGCATCCGGTGGGGTGGTCGGGGCGGGTGGTGGCCTGGACGGAGCCACCTAGGAACGCGGTGGCCACCTGCCGGGCGGTCGCTTCCTGCAGGGCCCGAGCTGCGTAGGAGGCGGGGCCCTCGGCGTAGCGCTCCAGGGCCTTGCGGAACAGTTCCTCCTTGTTGCCGAAGGCCGCGTACATGCTGGTGCGGGTGATGCCCATCGCGTTAGTCAGGTCGGTGAGGCTGGCGCCTTCGTAGCCCTGTTCCCAGAAGACCCTCATGGCCTGCTCGAGGGCCTCGTCGGCGTCGAAGCCCCTCGGTCGGCCGATCGGCGCCTTCTGATGGGTGTCCATGTGAACAACCATATCTCTTCCGTACCGGACGGTGCAGATGTGCTAGTCTCCAGTTCAGTATCGAACGGTACTGAAATTTGTGGAGGTCATTTGTATGGGGCAGCTTGAAGGTAAGACTGCCGTCATCACCGGCGGCCACACCGGGATCGGCCTTGCCACCTCTATCCGGCTGGCGGCCGAGGGTGCGCACGTGTTCATCATCGGCCGGCGCAAGGCCGAGCTGGACGCGGCTGTGGAGACCATCGGCTCGGAGAGCGCCACCGCTATGGCGGGCGATGTCACGAACCTGGCCGACCTGGACCGGCTGTACGACGCGGTCCGCGCCCGGGGTCGGGGTCTGGACGTGGTCTTCGCGAACGCGGCGACCGCCTCGCTCGCGCCACTGGAGCAGATCACTGAGGAGCAGATCGACCAGACCTTCGGCGTCAATGTGCGGGGCACGCTGTTCACCGTGCAGAAGGCACTGCCTCTGCTCAACGACGGCGCCTCGGTGATACTGAACGCCTCCACCGCAGCAGGCAACGGCACGGAGGCGTTCAGCTTGTATGCGGCTTCGAAGGCCGCCGTCCGGTCCTTCGCACGGGGCTGGGCCAACGAACTCAAGGGCCGCGGCATCCGCGTCAATGCCATCTCGCCGGGCCCGATCGACACCACCGGGATCACGGACCTCTTCGGCGAGGAGAATGCGCCCAGCGTCAAGGCGCACCTCGCCACGACTGCTGCGATAGGGCGGATGGGGCGACCTGAGGAGGTCGCCGCGGTAGTCGCATTTCTCGCCTCCGAGCAGAGCAGTTTCGTCCTCGGCGCCAACTGGTACGTCGACGGCGGCGAGAACCAGATCTGACCCGCGGCCGACATCCGTCGCGCGATCGCCGACGGCGCAGTCACGAGCAGCGACGATCCGTGACCGGCTGAGATACGACTGTGAGGATGTTGGGGTGCCACCTTGGGCGGTGGTCTAGCCCGCGATACGACTGGCCCTGCTGCGCAGCAGGCGCGAACCGTCCCGGATCTACCGGGAGATTGGAGTGGACGAGGCCGCCTCCGCCAGGGCCCAGGCGAAGATCGCCGAAGTACGGGCATCGCTGAGAATCCGCCGCACCCCTTCAAGCGCGGAACTATCTCCTCGGCTCCTCACTACTGACGGATGGCTGCAGTACTACCTGCCAGGCGCATATTGGGCGTTGAGCTGGCCCGGTGCTGGGCCCGGCTGCTCCTGGAAGGCGGCGCAGTGAAGGTACGCGGTGATCTGCGCCATGCTCTGGACAGCCAGCTCCGCCGCTCACCGGACCAAGGCGGTCAGGCACATGCAGAAGGCGAGAGTACGCCTCAACGATCACGCTCGTGTCTCCGCGAACCGGGAACCCGGGACACCCGTCCAAGGTTGTGAATCACATTTTAGAACGCCCCATCGGAATTCAAGGCTCGTGTCAGGCCCGGCGCCACCGCTTCATCGGCCGCTCACTCACTCGCACTGCACCGGCGCTGTCCCTGCTCTCGAAGCGTTCCACGGCCTGCAGCCGCATCCGCTCCCCCGCGGCCCTCTCGGCGTCCTTCAGCCCGCCGACGTGCGTGTACCTCAGGACTCCAGGGCTACCTGACTCGACCAACCGCCGTCAGGCGAACGGCACACACATCACCCCGCTAGGGTGCCCACGCCGGTTGTACCTTGCTCGTCATCCATTCCGGCATCGGCCGGATCCCGCCCCGGCGCCGGAACCCTGCGCCCCTGGCGCCGCTACCCACCTTCATCCTCTGGAGGTTCCGTGTATTCTCACGTCCCCGTCCCTCCCGCTGGTCATCCGGCGACACCTCACTCCCCGCTCGATGCCACGCAATTGCGGCGCTTGGACGACCTCCTTGAGACCGCACATCGCGCGCAGCGCGCCTTCCTTGTCGTCAACGGGGTTCCCCTCGCCGTCGGCAGCCTGCTGTCCTGCTTCACGGACGTTCCCGCAGTGCCGGTGCACGGGGAGCTCACTCTGGGCCTGGTGTGGGGCTTCCTGCAAAGCGGACTCTTCGTGACCACCGCCTGGCTGTACGAGCATCGAAGTAGGCGGTCGTCCGACCCCATCGAACAGTCCCTGACGTCCGGCCTGCTCGACGAGATGTCGAGTGTCGCCCCCTTCAACGGGTCTTGGCGGTGAAGCGGTGACCATGGACATTCTCAGTTCGGGCGTACTCGATCCCATCGGTTCGGACACGAGACGCCCCGTGATCCTCGCCTTCCTGATCTTCATCGGGGTATCTCTGCTGTGGCTCTTCACGCTGGCCACAGCAGAGCAGGACAAGCCCGAAAGGCTCTATGTCGCCGACCGGGCCCTCTCCCCCGTCTTCAACGGATTCGCCATGGCCGGCGAACATATCTCGGTCGTCACTCTGTTGACGGTCTCCGGGAGCGTCGCCCTGTTCGGTTATGACGGCTTCGCTTTCGCTCTCGACGCTCTGGTCATGCTCGGTGTGTTGTTGCTCCTCGCGCAGAAGATACGCAACAGCGGTTGCTACACTCTCGGCGACCTTTTCTCATTGCGGGCCCCAGGTTGGAGCCCCCGAATCGCCGCGACCGCGGTGACGCTGGCCATCACGATTCCCGTTCTCATAATCGAACTCCGTGCTGGCGGCACCATCGTGGCTCTCCTGATCGGCGAGTCGACCGATGGGGCCCAGGTGCTTTGTACTGTGCTGATGGGCTGCCTCGTCTCCTGCTTCGCGGCAGTGGCGGGTCTGAGAGGCAACAGTTTCATGCACGTCGCCAAGGTGCCGATCGCCTTGGTGACGCTCGCAGTTGTCACGCTGCTGGCGTTCAGGCAATTCGAGTGGGATCCCGGTTCTTTGCTCTCCTCCGCGGTGGATAAGAGCATTGCGCCGGACGACTATCTGCGTCCGGGGCTCTCGCCGTACACGGCGAACTTCGGGCCACTCAACACATACGGCAACCACGTAGTCTTCATCCTCGGTTCGGCGGTGATGCCACACCTGATCCTACGGGTCGGTGCTTCTCGGACCGGGCACGCGGCGCGCCGATCCATCAGTATCGCCACGGGGCTGGTCGGCGCCTTCATCCTCCTCCTGGTCACCACGGGCTTCGCAGCATCTGCGGTAGTGGGCGCTGCCGACATCGGCGCGGTCGATGCCACTGGGCAGTCGTCCGCGATCTTGCTGGCCTCGAACGTACTTCGTCACGGCTCGACAGGACGCGTCGTGCTCATCACCCTCATAGCCTGCGTCATCTTCCTCACCGTGCTCACAACCGTGACCAGTGTGACCTTCGCAACCGCGGTCTCATTCGCCCACGATGTGTTCGCGCGAGGCAAACGCCGCCCCACCGAGACCGCAGAGGTGCGGGCGCTGCGCGTGGCCGCCATCACCGTGTGCGCGGTGGGCCTTTCGCTGGCCGCCGCCATCCACCAGTATCCAGCTGATTTCCTGGTCGCCTTCTCGATTAGCGTTGCGGCGTCATGTGTCTTCCCCGTGTTGATCTACACGTTCTTCTGGCACCGGTTCAACCGCAGAGGACTGCTGTGGTCGGTCTACGGGGGACTGCTGATCTGCCTCGTACTCACGGCCTTCTCACCAGTCGTCTCGGGAACCGAGTTCGCGCTGTGGCCGGAAGTGAATTTCAACTGGTATCCGTTCCAGACCCCTGGCCTGGTTTCCGTGCCTGCGGCCTTCGTCCTCGGGTGGTTCGGTAGCGTTAGTTCACCCGAAGAATCTGAACTCGATTTTCGGCACATGCAATTCAGGATCATGACGGGAAAAGCAGTCGATCCTCAGGTCACTGATCCGCGACGGTAGCGGGTGCTGCGTCGTTGATCGCTTTGCAGGTGCTCGTACGCTCCCTCAGCCCCGCGCCTTCCTCCTCCCTCAGCGCACCGGACTCCGCGGCCAATGTCGGCGTCGCCAGCCAGAGTTCATCGGGGCGCGGGACGTCACTCCGGTCCAGTGAGCCCGTGCCTGGGCGGACCAGGAGAGCCGCATGCCGGCCCCTTGATGTGTCGTGGGACCACACTCACGGCCCGGCACGTAAGGCCCCGTACGCAGTCGGACCCGCCTCCCCGAAACAGGGGGTGCGGGCCGACTGTGTACCGCTGTCTCCGGCCTGCGGCGGCTGTCCACGGGCAATGCGCCGACAAATTTCGAGGGCGCTCAGGCTGCCCCCGAGAGTTGGTGGGTCTCTGGGCCACGGCCTAGGCTCGCGCCAGGAGGCGGCGTCAAGGTCCCCCCACGGGCTTTCCAGGTACAGGGGTAACAGGCGACTGATGGCCCACGGGACCACGGCCGATGCCGAGGCTCTGCGTGAAGAGATCGCGGGGGGTGGCATCCACTATGGATTGCGCCTGCCCGTGGAGAAGACCCTGATCACCCATCGATGAGGGGCTGAACCTCCTCGGTGACAGCATCAAGCGTCACCGGAAGCGGGGCTCCTGCCGCTGCTATGTCTACACCTAGTGCGTTGGCCACGAACGTTGCCGGGGTGCGGGTGACTCTCCGGGCGATGCTCGCGTGCTGGGTTTGTAGGCCTCATCCTCGATGGCAACGT
>NZ_JBFAXL010000099.1:0-19879 GCF_040680795.1 Streptomyces sp. NPDC051976 | reverse complement strand
CATCGCGCCGTCGCCGACCACCAGCTCCGGGTCGCGCATGCCCCGGTGGCGGCAGTCGCGCAGCAGGTCCGCCCACGACTCGGTGGACTCCCGCAACCCCTCGGCCAGGGCAATCAGCTCCTTGGTGCCGTCCAGGCGGACGCCGAGCAGGACCAGCAGCGGCAACACCTCCGAGATCTTCGGGGACTTGCGGCACCACGGCGCAAGAATCTTGGAGGAGAACCGCTTGCGCTCGCCGGTGGCCGCGTCCACACGCCGGTCGTTGACGCGCGGGGCCGTGACCTCGACCAGCCAGGCGACGGCCTCGCTCGTCGGTCTCGGCCGCCAACTCGGCTATGTACTGGTTGACCTCCGCTTCCAGTGCGGCGGCCAGCATCCGGCGGGCGCCCTCGCGGACGATCTCGTCAATCAGGGAACCAGTCTCGGTGGTGCCGTCGGCAGTGACTACGCTGAGCAGTCGGGTAGCCGGGACGCATTGCTGCCCCGGCCCCCTCAGAACCGGACGTGCGAGTCATCCCCGCATCCGGCTCAAGCTCCTGTGGCTGCCGGTGGGTGTCAAGCTTCCGGTCGCCAGCGTGTACCTGGCGATGACAGGTCGTGTGGATCAGCTCCAGGTTGCTCGGTGATCACTGCCGCCCTTGCTGCGGTAGGTCAGGTGGTGCACGTGGATCGCCCGGAGGCTCCCCGTGAACCACTTGACCCAGTCCTGAACGTCGTCCGGGTCGAACCCGGCTCCGTCGATCAGATCCAGGCCGCACCTGGGACACAGCCCCCGCTGACGGTAGGCGAGGGAGAGGATGTCCCTGGGCTCTCCCACCGCCTGCACCCGCCTGCGCCGACGGTTCCCCCAGTACTCTTCCAGCTCCGGATCATCGGGCGACGCATCATCCTTGACCAGGGTGTGTCGCTGGATCGGCATCCAGGAGGCTTGCTGCAAGTCAGGGAGATCAGGCGCAAACGAACAGTGCCCGAAAATCGGGCCGCACATCGATGAATATCGACCGTCCTCGCCGCTGAACGCGCCCAGGGCCGCGTCGATCGAGGCATGCGTCCCGGTCTCCGCCGAGGTCACCACCCTGGCCATCGGGAATCCAGACGGCTTGCCTCTTGCATCCCAGCAGTCCGCCGAACACTGCCCGGTTGGCCGCCGTGTCGGAGGCATCGAACACCATGCCGTCGACGGCTGCGAGCCGCATCCCGCGGTAAGACGACCGGGCCAGGCCCGGCGGGGCCACCGTCCCGGCCTGGCGATGGAAGACTGCCTCCAGCGGCGCGGCGTCCAGCCGCTGCCGGGCCAGCGTGATCGAGGACTTGTTCAGGATCGCCTCGTCCATCGAGCCCAAGGCACCGACCAGGCGCTCCGCGACGTCGTCATAGGAGTGCTGTTGGAACAGGGCGGAGGCGAGCACGTAGCAGACCATGAGCCTGGCCGTGAGTGCGTCTGGGTGCTTGTCCTGCCGACCGTACTCGGCCAGCACCTCGTCCACCGACTCGGGCGGGAACCACTCAGTCGGCACCCCCGAGCCGGACATCATCGGATAACCGGTCCACGGGTGCATGACCGGCCCAACGACCCGGCCGCCGCCCCGTCACCCCGCCCGCGCTCGATATCAGTACTCTTGACTTCCTCCCCGTGCTGAAGCACGGGGATTCCGGCCGCGCGTGCCGCGCGGGGGTTGCGCCCCGTGCGTGTGCGTGTTGCCGGTGGTTGGCGCTTCGTAGACCGGGTAACCCCGAGGTCTCCACGCCCTGATACCGCATGCCCTGCGGCGATGAGGATGTTCTTCGCGGCGTTCACGTCGGCGTGGTCCTGGTGTCCGCAGGCGGTGCACTCGAAGGCCGCTTGGCTCTCGCGGTTGTTCGGGTCCACATGTCCGCAGGCGTTGCACGTCTGCGACGTGTGCGCGGCCGGGACGAGCGTGATCGTCGTCCCGGTGGTGCGCGCCGCGTTGCGAAGGGCGAGGTCGAGCAGGTGCCATCCCTTGTCCAGGACGGCCCGGTTCAGTCCGGCTTTGGCGCGCACTCCTCGGCCGGGCTGCTGGCGGTGCCGCTCGCCGAGGCGGTCATGTTCTGGGTGCGGAGGTCTTCCAGCGCCACCACCGCGTTACGGGTGGTCAGTGTGTGGGCGGTCTGCGCGCAGAAGTCCGCGCGCCGGTTGCGGACTCGGCCGGTGATGGCGTTGATCTTCGCCCTCACGGCCCGGCGGCGGTTGCTGCCGCGCTTGCAGCGGGAGAGCCGCTGTTGCAGGCGGCGAAGCCGCTTCGTCTCGCCCTCGGTGACGTACGGGCGGTCGTGGAAGTCTCCGTTGCTGGTGGTCGCGGCGACCTTGACGCCTGGGTCCCCACGACGACGGCGGTGTCCGGCATCGCGTGCTGGCTGGGTGTGGTGCTGCCGTCTTCTACCAGGAAGGAGACGAACCAGCGCTGTCCCTTCCGGGTGACGGTCGCCGACCGCACTTCACCCCGAGGGGAGGTGACCAGCAGAACTTCACCCATCCGAGCTTCTGGAGCTTCGCCCGTCCCCACTTGCGGCCGGTACACTCCACCGTGATCAGGTTTCCGGCCGGGAAGCGGAACGACGGCGACCAGCGGGCCTTGGAACGCCACCGGACCTTGAACGTGCCGTGCTCACGGCATGCCCGATCCAGATCCCGCAGGGTCTGCTGCAACACGTGCGACGGTGCGTCCTTCAACCACGGGAACTCACGCTTCGCATCGGCCAGCTCGGCAGCCTGCGGCACGTAGTTCCTCCACGCCCCACGCCGCCGGTACTCCCGGCGCTGCTCAAGAGCGGTGTTCCACACCGACCGGCATATGTCACCGCGAACCAATGCTGCCCCAGGATGCGCAGCACCACGTCCACCACGTGCCGCGCGACGGGGTTCTCAGGGCCGTAGGCGCGCCCGCCCGGCGATGGCGCCGGGACCACAGGAGTTGCGGCGGTCCCTCGGCACCGGCCGTTCCTTCTCCGAACTACACAGGCACCGACGCCCACGGCGCCGCCCCCTCCCACTGGTGCGACTGCTCCAGCCTCATCCAGGAGGGGTACCGGGCAGCCGACCTAGAACTTCCGCGCACCACCTACGCCCAGGTCGTCATCGGCCAACCCGTGTCCGTCGACACCCCACTCCCCGGTGACCTGGTCTTCGCCTCGGGGGCCGACGGCACTCCCAGTGACGGCCTCCTCCTCGAAGCCCCCCACAGCGGCGCGGGGGTCCGCCTGACCCCCTACTCAGGCACCCGCAACGCTGTGCCGGCGGAGAACCGCGTCGTCGCCGTCCGCCGCGTCGTCCTCCAATAGCCGGAGCCGCCCCCGTGCCCGACCGCCGCATGCAGCCCTCGCCGGCCAGGTGGTTAAAATTAGAAGCAGTAGGGAGCTCAAGGCGGGCGGGATCGGAGGATCAGGTGGCCGACACGGTGTGGCTCGACGAGCGCCAGCTGGAGGCGTGGCGGGCGTTCCTGCTGGTCGGCTCACTCTTGGAGCGGCAGATCGAGCAGCAGCTGAAGGATGACGCGAAGCTCTCGCATCAGCAGTACGAGGTTCTCAGCCGCCTGGCCGACGCGCCGGACGGCGAACTGCGGATGACCGTGCTGGCCGATGTGGCCCTCACCTCGAAAAGCGGTCTGACGTACCAGGTGACGCAGTTGGAGAAGGGCGGGCTGGTGCGACGCCGCTCCTGCACCGGCGACGATCGCGGAGTCGTCGCCTCCTTGACGGACGCGGGCCTGGAGAAGGTCCGCGCCGCGGCCCCCGGCCACGCCACCGTGGTCCGCGAACTGTTCGTCGAGGGCCTGTCGGAGGAGGAGTTCGAAGGACTCCGCAAGGGGCTCACGACCCTGGTCGACCGCCTGTCCGATTCGGGGAAGCCGGCTTCCTGAAGGGCCTCCGGCCCGCACAGAGTCGGTCCGCGGCGCCTCAGGTTGATGGTCGCGGCCCCACCGGGGCGGAGGACGGCCGCCGGTCCGCGGGGCCGACCGGCCCTGCCGGGCGTAGGTAGGCGTGTGCCGCCCGGGCCGTGTGGCCGGGCGGCATGCGCCTGTGCGGTGGTGATGGTCAGGACAGGGCCTTGAGGGCGGTGTTGGCGAAGTCGGCGTCGAGTTCGCCGGTGGGGGCGCCGGAGACGCCGATGCCGCCGACGATGTGACCGTCCACGGTGATGGGGACGCCGCCAGGCAGGACGCTGAAGCCGGGGATGTAGGTGAACCCGGGCGAGGTCTTCGCGGCGTTCTGCAGATCGGCGGTGGGGGTCTGGAAGCCGCCAGCCGCGTAGGCCTTCTCGAAGCTGACCTGGACGGTGGCGCCGGTGGCGGTGTCGGCGCGCTGCTGGTTGATGACCACGCCGTCGCGGTCCACGACGGTGACCGAGACCGGGTACCCCTTCTTGATGCCCTCCTGCATCGCGATGTCCGAGATCTTCTTGGCCGCCGACAGCGTGAGGTAGGGGGCGGTGCCGAGCCGGGTGCTGCTGACGGAGTCCCGGGCCGGAGCCGTGTGCGGGGTGGCGGAGGCGCTGGGCAGGATGGTCAGCACGGAGGTCACGGCGCCGGCTGCGACGAGGGCGGCGGTGACGGTGAGGCTCTTGCGGGTCATGACGGCTCCCCTGGGACAAGGTTGTTTTGAATTGGAACTTCCTGACGGGACGGAACACTACCTCGTTAGTTCAAATTCAAACAACCTCGGGGAATGTGACCCCCGTCACATGATCTGCCGATGTCCCTGCGAGGCGGTGCTGCCGCGGGCTCTCACCTGCGGGGACGTCGCTCGGTGCTCCAGTCCCACGAACGGGACCCTCACCGCCGGACCGGCACACGTACGGTGCCGCGAGCGATTCCGGTGCTCGCTACGCTGCAGGTCAACCACTCCATCGCCCAGAACGGGAGGTGCAGTGCCCCTATCCGGCCTCTCCGGGAGCCTTCCAGACGACAGCGCGCAGGGAAGAGATCTTCGCTTGCTGCCGAAAGCCCATCTGCACACCCACTTGGAAAGATCCGTCCGCCCCTACACGATCCGCGCGCTGCCGGAGTACTCACGCTTGCGGTGCTGAATCACCGACTCGCGACGATGGCTGCGTCCACCACGGCCGGGTCTAGAACGTGCTCGGCGACCAGGCGGGCCAGGCCGGCGGACGCGGCCTGTTCGCCGAGGCCGCCGGAGACGATGCGCAGGCCGGCAGTGCTGTGGCTCAAGGCGGTGGCGCGGACTTGTCGGCTGACTGCGTCAACCACGTGGGGGATGCGGCCGATGATGCCGCTGAGTATCAGTACGCCTGGGTTGAGCATGGAGATGAGGCTGGCCAGGACTGCGCCGACATGTTCTCCGGCGGCGGTGAGGGCTTGGTCAACCGCTGTGTCCCCGGCCTGGTTGCGCTGCACGATCTCTCCCAGGCTGTGCAGGTTTAGCTGTTCGAGGAGGGCGTGGCCGGAGGCGTATGCCGCTACGCAGCCGTACAAACCGCAGCGGCATTGGGGTTCAGGTCCAGAAGGGACGACTCGGATGTGGCCGATGTCGCCGGCGGACCCGTCTTCGCCGTCGAGCAGGCGCCCGTCGACCACGAGGCCGGCGCCGAGGCCACTGGACCATTTGACCCCCAGCACGGTGCGGGCCTCGTGCATGCCCGACTCCCCCAGGGCCAGTGCCCGGGCGTCGTTCTCCAGCACCACCGGAACCGCCCAGCGTTCCTGGATGCGCTCCTTGATGGGGTACTTCTGCCAGGTTGGCATGATCCATTTCCGCCCGGGTGCCCCGGTCCTGGGGTCGATCGGTGCGGGCAGGCCGATTCCGACGCCGACCAACCGTTCGTGGGGATCTCCCGCGTCCAGAAGGTCGGCGCCGATGCCGAGAAGCGGTGGCAGTAGGTCTCCCGCGTCTGCCTCGTACATGTCCACCAGGGTCTGCCGGGTCCGCAGTGCCCTCCCATAGATGTCGGTGACGCTGACCTGGGCGCGGGTGTGGCCGACGTCGATGGCCAGCGTCCGCAGGCTGCGGTCGTCAAAGCGGATGAGTTGCGCGGGACGTCCGCGGGGAGAGGCGAGCGGGCCGGTTTCATACACGAGGCCGCCGGTGATCAAGGGCGCCAGCCGTGCCAGCAAGGTGGGCCGCGACATTCCCGTCTCCTCAAGAAGCTGCTGCCGGGTCCACTGGTCACCGGATCGGATCAGCGCCAGAAGCCGACCAGGACTCGCGCTCGACATGCGACCGGACTCCTCGGCAAATCGCCCATAGCGCCCCAATTTATCCAACTTCAGTCCTTCCTCTTGACACGCCCGAAGCCTGTGCGCGTTACTTACGAAACATTGATTTACGTAAGTCCATCTTACACAAAGGGGTGAGCGTGCGCCCCTCCAC
The DNA here is from genome assembly GCF_040680795.1 of Streptomyces sp. NPDC051976. Lineage (NCBI taxonomy): Bacteria > Bacillati > Actinomycetota > Actinomycetes > Kitasatosporales > Streptomycetaceae > Streptomyces > Streptomyces sp. NPDC051976. The sequence continues at coordinate 13,534 of NZ_JBFAXL010000099.1, read as the reverse complement.
CACCCAAGCAGGAGTTGACGATGGCTGTAGGCATCTCCCGGCGCTCCGTTCTCGGTGCGGGCCTCGGCGGCGCTGCCGCCGCTGTGCTCGGCGCGTGCAGCGGAGCGTCCACCACAGGTGCGCCCAGCGGGGCGCTCAGTTTCCTGTCCACGCAGTTCAACCCGATCCAAGAGACACAGAACTTCGACTCGATCCTGAAGAACCGGGTGACGGGCACGAGTGTGGCGTTCAACTCCGTCACCGCGAGCGTCTTCGCCACCACCCTCACCGCGCAGATCAAGGCCGGAAAGCTCTCGGTGGGGATGGTGGGTGGGCTGCACGGCGACCTCTCCCCCTATGCGGACCAGCTCCTCGACGCCGAGGGGCTGCTGGCGGAGCTTGCCGGCCAGCACATCCCCCAGGCACTCATCGACGTGGCGAAGTTTGGCGGCGCGACGCCGAAGTACGTGCCGTGGATGCAGGCGTCGTACGTAATGGCGGTCAACAAGAAGGCACTGCAGTGGCTGCCGCACGGTGTCGACGTAAAGAATCTGACGTATGGTCAGCTCCTGGACTGGATGACTGCCGCCAAGCGCGGTGCCGGACATCCCATCTTCGGCATACCGGCCGGTCCGACCGGTCTCTACCACCGGTTCTTCCAGGGGTACCTGCTGCCCAGTTTCACAGGCGGGCAGATCGTCCCGTTCCGCAGCGCCGACGCTGTGACGGCATGGCAGTACATGAAGGATCTGTGGTCGGTGTCGGCTCCCGCCTCCACCAACTACAACGACATGCAGGAGCCGCTGCAGAGCGGTGAGGTGCTGGTCGCCTGGGACCACGTCACCCGTCTCAAAGACGCCCCGGCGAAGAATCCAGGGGACTGGATGATTGTTCCGGCACCGCGCGGCCCGAAGGGCCTGGGCTACATGCTGGTACTGGCAGGCCTTGGCATCCCCAAGGGCGCTCCGCGCCAGGACGACGCCCGCAAGGTGATCAAGGCCTTGTGCACCCCCGGCGCGCAGGACGACGTGCTGAAGGAGAACGGCTTCCTCCCCACGATCGGCGGCCGACTTCCCAGCGAACTGCCCGCCGCGGTGTCGATGGAGTCGGATGCCGTGACCCGCCAGCAGCACGCCAAAGACGCCATCACGTGTCTTCCGCCGGTCGGCGTCGGAGCGAAGGACGGCGAGATCTCCCAGGTGTTCAAGGATACCTTCACCCTGATCTGCCTTCAGAGCAAGTCCATCCAGCCGGTGCTCGACTCACAAGCCAAGAAGCTCAACGACCTGCTGTCCGAGATCAAGGCCGCATGCTGGATGCCGGACAAAGCGATCGCCGGCGAGACTTGCCGGGTGGCGTAAGGTGACGCCGCTTGTGAGAAGACGATCTGGCTCCGGGCCCGGTGGAACAGTGGCCGTCCTGCTGGCCCCCTCAACCCTGTTCATGCTGGCGCTCTTCATCTGGCCGCTGGTGGTCGGCGTCGGACAGGCGGTCTACGGGTCGCACGGCTTCACCCTGGCCAACCTGCACAAGATGACCGGCGACCCGCAGTTCTGGCCGTCCCTGCGCAACACGATCGTGCTCATCGCCGTGGTGATCCCGTTCCAGTTCGCCTTCGCCATCGCCATGGCACTGCTGCTGCGCGCCCGACCGCGGTTCGCCCAACTATGGTTCTACACCTGGGTCATCCCCCTGGCCATCAGCGATCTGGCGGCCGGCCTGGTCTGGCTGTCGGTCTTCACCGATCGCGGCTACCTCAACTCGATACTGAACGATGTGGGTCTGCCTGGCTATTCATGGCTGTCCTACCAGCATCCGGTCACCGTCTTCGTGTGCATCCTGGTGGCCGAGGTGTGGAGGGCGACCTCACTCGTCCTGGTGATCGTGGTCTCCGGCATGCAGGGCATCCCGCGGGATTACGAGGAAGCGGCCGAGGTGTTCGGCGCAACGTACTGGCAGCGGCTGCGCCATGTGCTGCTGCCGCAACTGCGGCCCAGCCTTCAGGTGGCCTTGATCCTTCGCACCATCCTCGCCCTGCAGACCTTCGCCGTCGCGCAGGCGCTGACGGGGCAGAACTTCACGCTGCTGGTCGGCCAGACCTACCAGTGGTACGCCACGCTGCAAAATCCCGAGGTCGCTGCCTCCTTCGCCCTGGTGGTACTAGCGCTGGCCCTGGTGACCTCGGTGGTCTACTTGCGGACCATGCGTGACCGGACCCAGGAAGGGGGCCGATGACATGCCCAGCCCCGTTGCCGACACGCCCACCGCCACACGCAGCCGCCCCGTGCGCAGCCGACGGATCGGCCTGCACGTGGTCTGCGTCGCCGTCTCGTTGGCCATGATGATGCCGCTGTACCTGATCGCACTGGCCGCGTTCTCCACTCCCGACTCACTCAATCACTTCCCTCTGCCTTTGCTGCCCACCCACCTGTCCGCGACCACCATGCGGTCGTTCCTGAACGCGAGCGGCGTCATGCCCGGGCTGGTCAACTCGGTCCAGGTCGGGGTGTTCACCGTCGTCCTGTCGCTGCTGCTGGGCGTCCCGGCCGGCTACGCGCTGTCGCGCTACACCTTCCGAGGACGCAGCTCATACCAGCTGTTCATGGTCTTGACCAGGGCGCTGCCGATCGTTGTGCTCTCCGTCCCCCTGACCCAGATCTTCCTGTCCACGGGCCTGTACGACTCGACGTACGGCGTGACGCTGCTGCACACAGCCCTGGCACTGCCCACCACCGTGCTGATCACCACCTCGGTCTTCGTCGCAGTCCCCCGCGATCACGAGGAGGCCGCGGCTGTCTTCGGCGCCTCACCCCAGGCGGCCTTCGTCCGCGTGGTGCTGCCGCAGGCCCTCCCTGGAATCGTCGCCGCCGCACTGTTCGCCTTCGTCACCTCTTGGAATGAGGTCCTCGGCGCCTCCATCCTCACCCTCGGCCATCGCACACTGCCGGCTCAGGTCCTCAGCGCGCTCAACTACTCACCCCTCACCTACCGCTATGCAGGCGGGTTCGCCCTCGTCGTGCCGGCACTGCTGTTCATCGCGCTGATGCGCCGGTATCTGCTGAACATGTGGGGAACGACTCTCCGGTAAGGACGAAAATGGCCGACATATCCATCCGCACCATCACCAAGACCCACCCCGGCACGTCCAAGCCCGCCACCGACGGCATCTCACTCGACGTGGTCGACGGCGAACTGCTCGTCCTGGTCGGGCCGAGCGGCTGCGGCAAGACCACCCTGCTTCGGATGATCGCCGGGCTGGAGACTCCCGACTCAGGCACGATCAGCATCAACGGCAAGGACGTGACCTACCTGCCCGCCCGCCGGCGCAATGTCTCGATGGTCTTCCAGTCCTACGCGGTCTTCCCCCATATGAAGGTCCGGCAGAACATCGGCTTCGGCCTGATGCTCGCCAAACGGCCCAAAGCCGAAATCGCCGAGCGCGTCCAGCGCGCTGCCGACCTGCTCAACCTCCGTGACTACCTGGACCGCTACCCGTCCCAGCTCTCCGGCGGCCAGCGCCAGCGGGTCGCCGTCGCGCGGGCCATCGTCGTCGACGCCGACGTCCTGCTGATGGACGAGCCGCTGTCCAACCTCGACGCCCTGCTTCGGCTGCAGTTCCGCACCGAGTTCAAGAAGATCGTGCAGCAGATCGGCACGACCACCATCTACGTCACCCACGACCAGGCCGAGGCCCTGTCCCTCGGCGACCGCGTCGCCGTCGTCCGGGAGGGCCGCATCACCCAACTCGGCAATCCCATCGACGTCTACGATCATCCCGCCGACAGCTTCGTAGGCGGCTTCCTCGGCTCGCCGCCGATGAACTTCATCCCCGTGGACGTGACATCGAGCAGCGGGCAGGTCCTGCTAAGCGCAGGTGAGATGCGCTGGCAGGCACCCCCTCACCTGGCCTCCTTCGCCGGCCGGCCCGTCCTCATGGGCGTACGGGCCGAGAACATCGGCGTCACAGCCGACGCCTTCGACTCCGGCGGCCTGCCCGCCAAGGTCGACGTGGTGGAGCCGACAGGATCCGCAGTCCTGCTCACCGTGCGCTTCGCCGACCACGACGTGAAAGTCCAAGCACCTGCCACCTTCCGCGCCGAACCCGGCACGAAGGTGCGGCTCAACCTCTCCGAACCCCAACTGCGCTTCTACGACCCAGAGACCGCGCTCCTGCTGGAGGACGCCTGACATGGCAACCCCGACCGCGTCCGAGACCCGGCTGGCCGCACACGCCGCCTACGTGCTGCGCGCCAACGACACCGGAACACTCACCACCGCGGCCCCGAAACTGTACCCGCACCAGTGGAGCTGGGACGCCGCATTCATCGCCGTGGGGCTGGCCACCGTCTCCGTGCCAAGAGCCATCGCCGAACTCGACGTGCTGCTCACCGCCCAGTGGAGCACCGGCATGCTGCCGCACATCGTGTTCGCTCCCGGCACCGACTACTTTCCGGGTGCCGACGTGTGGAACTCGCACGTCTCACCAGCCGCGCCCAAGAACGTGCAAACATCCGGCATCTGCCAACCACCCGTACACGCCATCGCCCTCCAGCAGTTGCTGGCCACAGCACGACACACAGGCGGAACAGCCCGCGCGCAGGCCGAGGAGTTCGTGGCACGCACGTTCGACCAATGGCTGGCATGGCATCGCTGGCTCGCTCAGGCACGCGATCCACACCAGCGCGGACTGTTGCAGATCTACCACGGCTGGGAATCCGGCATGGACAACTCACCGCGATGGGACACGGCCTACGCCGCCGTCCAACCAGATCACGCGCTGCTGAAACTACGCCGACACGACCTGAACCACGTCACCGACCCCACCCAGCGCCCTACGGACACCGAATACCACCGCTATCTGCAACTGCTGAAACAGATGCGAGAAGCCAGCTACGATGACACACAGGTACCCGAAGTCGTCCCATTCCGCATGGCCGATGTGTTCATGTCCGCCATCATGGCAGTCGCCAGCGACGTCCTCGCAGACATCGGCGACACGCTGAATCGAGCCGATGATACAGCCGAACTGCGCCTTCTCGCCGACAGGTTCCGGCAGGGAGTCCTGTCGACGGTGGCCGCTGAGACCGGACTCGCCCGTGACCGAAACACACTGACCGGCACGTGGGTGGAAACCAAGACCGTTGCAGGCTTCGCTCCGCTGCTCAGCGGCGGCAGCGACCACATCATGAAGCGCCAACTCGACCTGCTGGCAGGCGAGGAATGGTGTGGACATCCCCGACTCCGCTACGCAGTCCCTCCCTCCACCTCACCCACCAGCGACGCCTTCAATCCGCGGTCCTACTGGCGCGGCCCCCAATGGCCAGTCATCAGCTGGCTCTTGTACTGGGCTCTGAACCGCCACGGAGCCAGCGAATTCGCCGACTCGATCCGAGCCCAATCATTGGCGCAGCTCGGCGACCTGGCGTTCGGCGAATACTACGAGCCATTCACCGGCGAGGCACTAGGAAGTTCACATCAGTCCTGGACCGCCGCGGTAGCACTGGGATGGCTCAGTTGACACGCAGCCCGTGGGGCATTACAGCGTTCGAGGAGGACCGCCAGGGCCGTACCGGTCGCGCTCGCGTCCCGCCCAAGGAGGTGCACCGAGACCGCAATCCCCCTGCGTGCCGCTCTCGCTTTCCGGCGCCTGCAGCGGCTCTAGGTGACTGGTGTTAATCGTGTGGGCTCGCGTTGGGTCTTCGGCGTGTGCCAGGCTGCCGGGTGTTGGTCGCTGGGTGTGGGGAGAGATTGAGCGATGGCAGTGGGCCGGACTCCGATGCAGCCGGGGTTGCTCTCCTCCACGGCGGGTTTCTGCGAGGGTCGGCTGGCGCCGAACTCGGTCTACGCGGTGCTGCACCGCGAGTGCCGTGCGTTGTTCCCCGATGAGATGTTCGCGGATCTGTTCGCCGAGGACGGCCGCAGGTCGGTGCCGCCGGTGGTCGTGGCGGTGGTGATGGTCCTGCAGCGTCTGGAGGGCTTGTCCGATCGTGAAGCGGTGGACCGGTTCGGCTTCGATGTGCGCTGGAAGTACGCCGCCGGCGGGCTGGATTTCGACCATCCGGGGTTCGTGCACACCGTGCTGGTCGACATGCGTGCGCGGCTGGCTGCTTCGGCCCGGCCGAACAGGATCTTCGAGCGGACCGTGGAGGTCGCCGCGCAGGCCGGGTTGGTCGGCCGCCGCCGGGTGCTGGACTCGGCGCCGGTCTATGACGCGGTGGCTACGCAGGACACGATCACGCTGATCCGTTCGGCCGTTCGCGGTCTGCTGCGGGCGGCCGGTCATGTGCTGCGGGCTGAGTTGCGGGCGCAATTGCGCAGCGGCGATGCCTACACCGACACGGCCAAGCCGGTCATCGACTGGACGGACGCCGGTGAGCGGGAGGCGCTGATCGATTCGCGGGCCCGGGACGGGTACGCGCTTTTGGCCGTGCTGGACGGCCGGGACCTGGTGCAGGAGGTGGACCAGGCTGCGGGGTTGCTGGCCACTGTGCTGGGCCAGGACCTGGACCTGGACGGTGACGGAGTGTTCCGGATCGCCCGGAAGGTGGCCGCGGACCGGGTGATCTCCACGGTCGATCCCGAGGCCCGGCACGGGCACAAGACCGTGAACCGGTCCTTCGACGGCTACAAGGGGCATGTGGCCGAGGACCCCGACAGCGAGGTCATCACCGCGACCGCGGTCACGGCGGGCAACGCCGGCGACGCCGTGCCGGCCGCCGGCTTGCTGGCCGACGTCCTGAACGCGCCCGCCCCGGGCGAAGGGGCCGCGGGTGGGCGGGCCGAGGTCTACGGCGACGCCGCCTACGGGACCGGACCGCTGCTGGCCGAGCTGGACGGGGCCGGCGCCCGGGTGATGGTCAAGGTGCAGGCGGCCAACGCGCCCGGCGGACGGTTCTCCAAGGACGCCTTCGTCATTGACCTTCAGGCGGGGCAGGTCACCTGCCCGAACCAGGTGACCGTCCCGATCCGCCCGAAGTCTGACGGCCGTGGGGCGGCCTGCTTCAAGGCCGCCTGCGACGGCTGCCCACTCGCGGCCCGGTGCACGACCGCCAGGGACGGACGCGTCATCACCATCGGCCCGCACGAGGAGCATCTGGCCCGCGGCCGGGCACGCAGTGCCGACCCGGCCTGGCTGGCCGCCTACCGGGCCACCCGGCCCAAGGTCGAACGCAAGATCGCTCACCTGATGCGGCGGCGACACGGCGGACGCCGGGCCCGGGTGCGGGGGCGGGCCAAGATCGCCGCCGACTTCTCCCTGCTCGCCGCCGCTGCCAACATCGCGCGGCTCGGCGTGCTCGGAATCATGTCCACAGCCGATGGAACCTGGGCGACCGCCACCGGATGACCGTCCTGGTGGGCTACCCGGGACGCCTCAGGAGACACCCGGGCGGGCTTTAGCCCCGCCGAAGAGCGCCCCTGACCGCCCCGCAACGAATCCTGGCCATCAGGCGACGGCCCAATCCCGCAGACAGACAGAGGCGATGTGACGCCCTCGGCCCTGAACCGGCAACTCAGAGGAGCCCGCTTAACACCACTCACCTAGTAGGACTCCGTTAGGTCTGTCTCGCGGTCCTGTTTGGGGGCATGTTGGGGGTGTGGACGCACATGAAGTGAACCGTGCTCGGGCGAAGCTGGCGTTATTCGTAGCGGACGTGTTCGCGTCGGTGCCGCGCAAGGACCAGCGGGCCAAGGGTGACTGCTATCTGCGGGGACTGATGCTGGACGGGCGGCGCAAGTCGATCCAGCCGATGGCGGAGCGGCTGCCGGATGGCAACGAGCAGAATCTGCAGCAGTTCGTGAACCAGTCTCCGTGGGATCCGGTGCCGGTACGGCGGCGGATCGCGGAGCGGATGGTGCCGAGAATCGGCCCGGATGCCTGGGCGGTCGATGACGTGTCGTTCCCGAAGGACGGGAAGATGTCGGTGTCGGTCGCGCACCAGTACTGCGGCGCCTTGGGCAAGCAGGCGAACTGCCAGGTCGCGATGAGTGTGCACGCGGTCTCCGACACGGCTTCCTGTCCGCTGCAGTGGCGGTTGTTCGTGCCCAAGGAGTGGGCGCACGATGCGCCGCGGCGGCGGAAGACGGGGATGCCGCCAGAGGTCGGGCACCGGGAGAAGTGGCGCCTGGCCCTGGACACCATCGATGAGCTGGCCGGGTGGGGTCTGGTGCCGCCGGCGGTGGTGGCCGATGCCGGCTACGGGCAGAACGCCGACTTCCGCGACGGCCTGGACAGCCGGGGCATCGGCTATGTCGTGGCGGTCCGGTCGGACGTGACCGTCCACCCCCACGACGCGCGGCCCACCGCCCCGGCGTGGTCCGGAAACGGCCGCAGGCCGCAGCCCCGCTACCGCGACAAGCCGTCCTCGGTGGCGGCGCTGGCGGCCGGCCATGGGCGGCAGGCGTTCACCGAGGTGACCTGGCGGGAAGGCTCCCGCGGGCCGATGCGGTCACGCTTCCTGGCCGTTCGGGTGCGGCCGGCCGGGGTCCGGGCCCGCCGCCTGGCCCAGGCCGCTGCCACGCGATACGGCTGCTGGGACGGCGTCCTGCCCGACGTCACACTGCTGGCCGAATGGCCGGCCGGAGCCGAAGCACCCACCGACTACTGGCTGTCCAACCTGCCCGCCGACACACCGATCGCCGAACTGGTCCGCCTTGCCAAGATCCGCTGGCGCATCGAGCACGACTACCGCGAACTCAAGCACGGCCTCGGCCTGGACCACTTCGAAGGGCGCTCCTGGGCGGGCTGGCATCACCACGTCACCCTGGTCACCGCCGCCCACGCCTTCCTCACCGAACAGCGCCTGGCCCCAAAAGCCGATACAGCGGACTCACCCTTTACCAGACCCTCGACGCCCTCCAGGACCTGCTGAACTGCTGGACCGGCACCTGCACCACCTGCCACCGCCCCCTGCCAAGAACGCCCGCCACCAGACCAAATCCAAGATCCACAGCAACCTAACGGAGTCCTACTAGTGTCGCGTGAATGAAGTCCTTGGACGTTTGGGGGTGGGGGGCTTGGCAGGGGTGTAGAGCCAGACCCGGAAGAAGGAGGTCAGGTTCTTGCCGGAGAGGCGTTCGGCGAGGCGCTGGAAGTCGGCGGTGGTGGCGTTGCCGTAGCGGTGCTGGGCGGGCCACGCCTTGAGGAGGGTCAGGAAGGCATGGTCGCCGATGGTGTCGCGGAGCGCCTGGAGGGTGAGGGCACCGCGGTCGTCGACGGCGTGGTCGAAGAGGTGGAGGGGGCCGGGGTCGCCGGGTTCGACGGTCCAGAAGGGGTCGTCGGCGGGGTGGATGTCGTAGATGTACTGGGCGATCTGCTGCACGGTGGCGACGCCCTCGTGTGCCTCCCACAGCCAGGAGCCGTAGGTGGCGAAGCCCTCGTTCAGCCAGATATCGGCCCAGCGGGTCAGGGAGACGCTGTCCCCGTACCACTGGTGGGTCAACTCGTGAGCGACGACGCCGGTGTTGGCGTCGTCGGCGAACCAGTGGGATCCGTAGAAGGCGCGGGTCTGGGTTTCCTGGGCGACCTTGGACGTGACGTTGGGTACGTAGCCGCCGGCGGATGCGAAGGGGTAGGGGCCGAAGTAACCGCTGAGGAAGTCCACGATCTCGGCGGTACGTTCGACGGCGGCGCGGGCGTTGGCGGCGGTGGGGGCGGGCAGGTCGGGGCTGTAGGCGTTGATGACGGGGATGCCGGTGCGGGTGCGGCTGCGGGTGATGTCGAAGTGGCCGACGGCGAGGGTGGCCAAGTAGGTGGCCTCCGGTTCGCTCTCGCGCCAGTGGTAGGTCGTCCAGCCGCCCGCGGACCGCTGGTCGACCAGGAGGCCGTTGCTGATCGCCTGCTCGCCGTCGGGCACCTGGACGCGTACGTCGTAGGTGGCCTTGTCCAGGGGGTGATCGTTGCTGGGGAACCACCACCACGCCGACTCCGGTTCGTTGGCGGCGACACCGCCGTCGGGGGTGCGCTGCCAGGAGGTGAAGCCGTACCGCTTCACGCTGGAGGGGGCGCCGCTGTAGGTGACGGCGACGGTGAAGCGGTGGCCCTTCGGGAAGGTGCGGGCGGGGGTGACGACCAGTTCCTGTTCGCCGCTGGTGGCGAAGTGGGCGGGCCGGCCGTCGACGGTGACGGTGGAGACGGTCAGGGCGAAGTCCAGGTCGAAGCGGGTCAGGCCCTGGGTAGCGGTGGCGGTGATCCGGGCCGTGCCGTGGAGGGTGTCGGTGGCGGGCTGGTAGTTCAGGTTCAGGTCGTAGTGGGAGACGTCGTAGCCGCCGTTGCCGTAGGTGGGGTAGTACGGGTCGCCGATGCCGGGGGCACCCGGCACCGCGGTGCCGGCGCCGGCCGGGGCCGCCGGGATCGCCAGCAGCACGCCCAGCACGGTGGCAGCGGCGGACACGATCACTCTGGAACGCACAGGGATCCTCCAGCGCAGGACACGAACCCGCGATCGGTGGCAGGTACACGCCGACCCTAGAAAGCGCCGCACGCCCCAGCCACGTGGAAGAGTCCGAACGGGGGACGCAAACCCCCCAAGCGACAGGGACGGCAAGGAATAGCACACATCGGAAATAAGTGCTCTCCACCAGTCTTCCGCGCCGCCAGCCTGCCGGGCGTATCCAGGAAGGGGACAGTACCCGCGCACCTGTTCGCGTACCAGTTGGCGTACGGCGTCATACCGCGGCTGGGCTGGAGCGACAGCAACGACGCGGTTCTGTGTCATCGGTGCGACGAAGCGGGATGCACCAACCCGGCGCACCTGTTTCTCGGCACCGCTGCGGAAAACCGTGCGGAATGAACTCTGCGGAGGCGAATCCCCGGCAGCCCTCTCCCCGGCGAGCGCGAGCAAGGAATGTCGGCGACAGGCGAACTCACCAACCGTTTCGACCCCGCCGACGACTCATCTCCGCGCGAGCGGAGGTGAGCCGGACTCCTGGATCAAGTACGTCCAAGGCAAGCAGTCCTCTCCGCGGCGCGAGCGGAGGCGAGCCGAACTTCGAGCGCACGGTGAACCACGACGGACAGCGCGAGCGGAGGTAAGGCGGGTCACGTCCGCTGGAGTGGTGTATCGACGGCCACTCGGCGATCCTTTTGCAGGTTAGGCGGTCAGGGCTGTGGCGGTGGCTGGTTCGGGGGCCTGTCCTTCGAATCGGGTGTAGGCGGCAGCGGGCGAGGATGTCGCTGCCGATGTAGCGGCGGGCTTCGATCCACTCATCGGTCTGCTCGGCCAGGACGGCGCCGATCAGGCGGATGACCGAGGTACGGTCGGGGAAGATCCCGCCGACGTCAATGCGCCGGCGGATCTCCTTGTTCAGCCGTTCCTGCGGGTTGTCGGACCAGATCGACTTCCAGACCACACGCGGATGCCAGTAGGTCCTCGCGGGCGGCCTCCAGGTGCTCGGCCGCGGCCGGAATGCCTTGCCCTCCCCGGCTGAAGCCGGGGATACCCACGCAAGATCAGGGATGGCATCGACGCCCCCGACAGCCTGCCGGAGACGGTGCGGAACCGAATCGCACAGCGTGTATAACTCATTCATGCCGAAGAAGCCCGCGACGGCCGTGGTCACGCTCGTCGATGTCGCGCAGGTCGCCGGGGTGTCCCGGGCGACGGTGTCGCGGGTCGTGAACCGTAAGGCCTCGGTCGCGCCGGCGCTGCGGGAGGCCGTGGAGAAGGCCATCGCCGCGACCGGATACACGCCCAACCTTGCCGCGCGCTCGCTGGTGACCCGCACCACGGGCTCGATCGCGCTCGCGGTCTCCGACATGAGCGCCGGCCAGATCTTCGCCGACCCGTTCTTCGGCCGCGTCGTCATCGGCGTCACCCAGGCCGTCCGCCCGCGCGGCGTGCAACTGGTACTGACGATGGTCGACGACGACCCCTCGCGACACCAACTGATCAACTTCCTGGGCCAGGGTCACGTCGACGGCGTCCTCCTCGTCTCTACCCACACCGACGACCCGCTCCCGGCCGCCTTGGCGGAGGCCAAGGTCCCGGCGGTCCTGTTCGCCCGTCCCAGCGAGCCGCTGCCGATCAGCTTCGTGGAACTGGACCAGCGGGCCGGTGTCTACGTCGCCGTTGACCACCTCGTGGGACTCGGCCGCCGCCGCATCGCCACCGCCTCCGGCCCGCTCGACACCCCGGCGGGCCGCGAACGCCTCATCACGTTCCGCGAGCGGCTCGCCTACCACGGCCTCACCGAGGCGGGCTGCGTCGAAGGCGACTTCACCCAGGCGGGCGGAGCGACGGCGATGCGCGAGTTGCTGGCGACCGCGCCGGACGCCGATGCGGTGTTCGTCGCCTCGGACCTGATGGCCCTCGGCGCGGTCGCCGTCCTGCACCGCGCCGGGATCGCGATCCCCGAGCGGATGGCCGTCGTCGGCTTCGACGACAGCAGCGCGGCCCTGAGCTGCGACCCGCCGCTGACGACGGTGCGGCAACCGGTCGAGTCGATGGCGGCGCAGATGGTCGAGCTGCTGCGGGAGCAGATCGCCGTGCCGGAACAGACCTTGCAGTCCCGGGTGTTCCAGCCGACGCTCGTCATGCGCGAGAGCGCGTAGCGCCGTGACACGTGAGAGGGGCGTGAGGGGGTGCTGCCATGGCCGGGCAGCAGAGCCTCACGCCCCTCGGGGTGCGATCCCGGGTCAGTCCATGGCGTTGGCCGTGACGTCGCTGGGGTTGTTGAGGTTGCCGGTCAGCGGTAGGTTGCGCGAGCTGTCACCGACCAGGATCTGGTAGTTGCCCGCCGAGGCGAACCAGTTGCTCGACGTGGTGTCCCAGTGCGCGAGGTCGTGCGCGGTCACCGTGAACGTGACCGTGCCGGACGCGCCGGGGTTCAGCGTGATCCGCTGGAAGCCCTTGAGCTGGTGCGGCGGCTCGCCGGCCGAGGCCGGATCGCCGACGTACAGCTGGGGCACCTCGGTCCCGGCCCGGCTTCCGGTGTTGGTGACGGTGGCCGTCACCGTCGCCTGACCGTTGTTCAGCGCCCCGACCTGCAGGTTGCTGAGCGAGAAGCTGGTGTAGGACAGGCCGAAGCCGAACGGGAACAGCGGCGTGACGTTGTTCGCGTCGTACCAGCGGTACCCGATGTCGAGCCCTTCGGAGTACTGCACGGTGCCGTTGACGCCGGGCCACTGCGCGGCCGTGTTCGCCGGCACCTGCGCGAGCGAGGCCGGGAAGGTCATCGGCAGGTGCCCGGACGGGTTCACGTCGCCGAACAGCAGCGCCGCGATCGCCTGGCCGAACTCCTGTCCCTGGTAGAAGGTCTCGAACACGCCCGCGACCTGGTTCAGCCACGGCATCATGATCGCCGAGTTGTCGCTGAGCACCACGATCGTGTGCGGATTGGCCGCGGCGACCGCGGAGATCAGCGAGTCCTGGTTGTTCGGCAGGTTGAGTGTGGTGTTGTCGGACTCCGCGGGCAGCGGGTGGCGTGGACCGGAGCGCGGTAGTACGAACGTCTGGACGTCGCCCAGACGCCCTTCGCGCACCCGGACCGGGCCGTGAGCGGTGGGCAACGTCCTGACAGACGCGTCGTCGAGTAATTGCGCGGTCGCCGACTCAGC
>NZ_JBFAXL010000098.1:0-20769 GCF_040680795.1 Streptomyces sp. NPDC051976 | reverse complement strand
CATCCGGTGGTCAGTGTTTACCCGCGGTGTCCTCTCCCCACCCCCCCCCTGCCCACGAAGCGAAGCCCGACGGCCCGCCGGTGACACCGGCGGGCCGTCGGGCTTCGCTGTGCGGTCAGTTCAGCGGCGTGTCGAAGTTCTTCGCCGTGATCTTCGTACCGTTGGACGCCTTCGCGGCGAGCCGCTTGTACCGGAGCACGAGCTTCTTCGTGTCATTGCCGGGGGTGAACACGACCCAGCCGGTCGTGGTCTTACCCGTTTCCGCGTCGGGCAGCGGCGGATATCCGGCGGCCTTGGTCTCGTCATCCAGGATCGTGGTACTCGCCTGGTCTATCCCATTGGGCATACCCGTCAGGTAGAACGAGTCGGCGCCGAAATTGTCGTAGTACTTGCTGCTCGCCGTCACCTTCACTTCCACGAGCACGACCTCCTCATCCGCCAGCGCGGAGTATTTGGCCTTCGCCGCCGCCGAAGGCTGGTACCCCGTCACGTACTTGAGGATGGTCGCCTTGTCTCCCATCACGTCATCGGTGAACGACTTGTTCACCGCCACCGGCTTGCCGGACGACCCGCTGTCACCGCCTGTCGCCGACGCCGACGCGCTGGGCGTGGCACTCGCGGACCCCGTGTCACCAGGCGTCGCGGATGTCGTCTGCGACGGCGAGGTGCTGGTGTCGGCCGAGTCGCCCGAGTCGTTGTTGCACGCGGTGAGCAGCGCGCTCCCGGCGACAACGGCCGCCACGACAGGAAGACAGGTCTGTATACGGACGCGCATGGCGCAAAACCCCCGTGGAATCGAAAACGAGTTCCGAAACGGACTCCCAGGCCGTTTCCGGAACTCACCGTTCACTCGAACAGCTAACGGCGGCTGGTAACTATACACGCAGTCAACTTGCGTCCCGCACTCACCCGTTGAAGGCTTTTCGCAGGCGTTGTGCTGCTTCTGTGAGGACGTCTTCGCGTTTGCAGAAGGCGAAGCGGACCTGGCTGCGGCCGGCCGTCGGGTGGTCGTAGAAAACGGAGTTGGGGACGGCGACGACACCGCAGCGTTCGGGGAGTGCGCGGCAGAAAGTGAGAGCGTCGGCGTCCGGGGCGAGTGCGGCGATGTCGGTGGTGATGAAGTAGGTGCCCTGCGGCCGGTGGACGGTGAAGCCCGCGTCCGTGAGCCCGGCGGCGAGCAGGTCGCGCTTGCGGCGCAGATCGTCGCGGAAGGCGGTGTAGTACGAGTCGGGCAGGGCGAGCGCCTGCGCGATGGCGTACTGGAAGGGGCCCGAGGCGACGTAGGTGAGGAACTGCTTGGTGGTGCGGACGGCCGCGACCAGCGCGGGGGAGGCCGTCACCCAGCCGACCTTCCAGCCCGTGAACGAGAACGTCTTGCCCGCGGAGGAGAGTGAGACCGTGCGCTCGCGCATGCCCGGCAGGGAGATGAGGGGGGTGTGGACGGCGCCGTCGAAGGTGAGGTGCTCGTAGACCTCGTCGGTGACGACCAGCAGGTCGCGCTCGACGGCCAGTTCCGCGATGGCGGCCAGCTCGTCGGGCGTGAGGACCATGCCCGTGGGGTTGTGCGGGGAGTTGAGCAGCAGCAGCCGGGTGCGCGGGGTGACCGCGTCCCGCAGGGCGTCCACGTCGGGGCGGAAGTCGGGGGCGCGCAGGGTCAGCGGGACGCGGACCGCGCCCGCCATCGCGATGCAGGCGGCGTACGAGTCGTAGAACGGCTCGAACGCGATGACCTCGTCGCCGGGTTCGAGCAGCGCCAGCATCGTGGCGGCGATGCCCTCGGTGGCGCCGGCGGTGACCATGATCTCGGTGTCGGGGTCGAAGGCCAGCCCGTAGAAGCGCTGTTGGTGCTCGCTGATCGCCTGGCGCAGCTCGGGCACACCGATCCCCGGCGGGTACTGGTTGCCCCTGCCGTCGCGGATCGCCCGCACCGCCGCCTCGGCGATCTCGGCCGGACCGTCGGTGTCGGGGAACCCCTGCCCCAGGTTGATCGCCCCGGTGGCCGCCGCGAGCGCGGACATCTCGGCGAAGATCGTCGTCCCGAGGCCGTCGAGACCCCGGTTCAGCAGCGGCCTGCCCGGCATGTGCGCCCACCCACTTCCCGATCTGACAAACGATGACGAGGGAGATCGTCTCAGCAGGGGAGCGCGCGAACGTACCTGAACACCTGAACCCTTAAACGCTCCAAGGGATGGAAAGTACGCACAGATGGGTAAAAAGGCTGAGAGCCGCCTGTGATCCGTGCTTCCGTAGTTCTCAGATCTATCTACCGGACCCCACGTGGGCACGAGCCGACGCAATCTCTCGTCCAGATGCGGGTCGGCCCATCAATCCACTGCTGCGTGCTTGCGGAGCCGACCCATGCTCACCACTCTCCAGACCGCCTATACCGACACCCGTGCCGGGGACCTCGCCTGGTGTCTCGGTAAAGACGCGCTGCCCGCCCTCGCCGTGCTCGACGTCGAGGTCGGGGACGCCCGAGGGCCGCGGGCCCAGGTCGAGTTACGGCTGCTCGGCGCGTCCCACCAGGTGCTGGTGGACGCCGGGCGCGGCGGCGGCTGCTCGGAGACGGTGGCGTGCATGCCCGGCAACCAGGCGTCGCTGCCGTTCGGCGTGGCACGCCGGGTCGGGTCGTGGGACTACGAGTTCGCGGCCAGGATCGAGACGCTGTCGGTGGGCTCGTTCGCGGGCCGGGCACAGGAGTTGCTGGCGCTCGTGGCCGACCATCCGAACGGCCTGGCGGGGACCTTCCCCGGCGATCCGCACGCGTTCACGGCCATGTTGGCGCAGTACAGCGAGGGGAGCGTGCGCTGGCGCACCTGGCACGCGTATCCGCAGGAGGGGCGGTTGGTGACCACCAGGACGCGCGTCAGCGCACTGCCCCCGCGCGCCTCCTGACGCGCCCGCGGACGCCCGACCCGTGCCGTGCTCCCGGTACCTCCGACACCCCGGGGGCACGCTCCGGCCGTGCCCCCGAACGCCTCCCGAAGCGCCGTCAACCGCCGCCGATTGCACCCTTGTGGGTGACGGGTTGCGACGCGGCCCTGACATAGCGTGCACAGCATGATCGACCAGACCGGCCGCCAAGCGCCGCCCCTCGGCCTGCGGCTACCCGTGCCCGCGGGCCCGGCCCGTGCGCTGGTCCTCGCCGCCGTCTTCGTGTGCGCCGCCTGCGGCCTGGTGTACGAGCTCGAACTTGTCGCCCTCGCCTCCTACCTGGTCGGCGACTCGGTCACCCAGGCGTCGGTGATCCTGTCCGTGATGGTCTTCGCGATGGGCTGCGGCTCGCTGCTCGCCAAACGGCTGCGGTGGCGGGCGGCGGCCGGTTTCGCCGCCGTCGAGACCGCGCTCGCGCTGGTCGGCGGGCTGTCGGTGATGGCGCTCTACGGCTGCTTCGCCTGGCTGGGCCAGGCCCGGCTCGCCATGGTCGGCTGCGCCTTCGCCATCGGGGTGCTGATCGGCGCCGAGGTGCCGCTGCTCATGACGCTGGTGCAGCGGATCAGACGGCAGGACGCGGGCGGCGCGGTCGCCGATCTCTTCGCCGCCGACTACGTGGGCGCGCTGGTCGGCGGGCTCGCCTTCCCGTTCCTGCTGCTGCCGCACTTCGGCCAGCTGACCGGGGCGCTGGCCACCGGGGTGGTCAACGCGCTGGCCGGCGGCGCCACCGTGCTGTGGCTCTTCCGCGGCGACCTGTCCGCCCGCTCCCGCGGCTGGCTGCTGGCCGCCAACGTCGCGGTGCTGGCCGTGCTCGCCGTCGCGGCGGCGAGCGCCGGGGCCTTCGAGCATGCCGCCCGCCGCGCGGTCTACGGCGGCCAGGTGCGGGTCGCCGAGCAGACCGCCGTCCAGGAGATCGTGCTGACCGGCGGTGTCGGCTCCGGCACGCCGCTACGGCTCTACCTCGACGGACGGCTGCGGGTCGACGGCCCGTCCTCCCGGCGGTACGCCCAGGCACTCGCCCACCCGGCCATGAACGGCCCGCGCGGCCGGGTCCTGCTGCTCGGCGGCGACGACGGCCTCGCCCTGAAGGAGGTGCTGCGCTACCGCCAGGTCCGCTCGGTGACGGTCGTCGACGCCGACGGCGAGCTCCAGCGCCTCGGCCGCACCGACCCCGGCCTCACCGCCCTCAACGGCCACGCCTACGACGACCCGCGCGTCGCCGTCGTCACCGCCGACGCCTTCGACTGGCTGCGCGGGGCGAGCGGGCGGGACGCGGCGGGGGGCGGGGGCGCGGGGTCGGGCGGTGCGAGCTCGGGCCCGGCCAGCGGGGGCTCGAGCTCGGGCAGCGCAGACTCAGGCTCGGGCGGCGGGACGGGGGCGGCGCCGTACGACGTGATCCTCGCCGACCTGCCGGACCCGGGCGCCTCGCGCAGCGCCAAGCTGTACTCGGAGGAGTTCTACGGTCTCGCCGCGCGGGCGCTGGGCGGCGGGGGGCGGCTCGCGGTCCACGTCCGCGCCTCCGCACACGCCCTGTGGACGGTCGACGCCACGCTGCGGGCGGTCGGGCTGCGGACCACCCCGTACGCGGTCGGCCCCGGCGGCGACGAGGGTTTCGTGCTGGCCGCCCCGACCCGGACGGCCCCCCGGGTCGCCCTCCCCCCGGACGCGCCGGCCCACCTCGGGCTCACCCCGGCGGCCCTGCGGCAGGCGACGGCCGCCGCCCTCCGCACCCGCCCGCCCGGCCGGCTGCCGTCCTCCACGCTGCTCCGGCCGCGGATCACGGACTAGGGCCGCGCCGGAAAAAGTCCCGCCGTCACCCCGCACGTGGCGGGCGGTGGTGGGTAGGCTCCGCCGCATGGAGCACGAGTTCTTCGTCCCGGTCACCCCCGCCCGTCTGAGCCGCGCCCTGCGCACCCCGGCCGTGGTGTCGGCAAGCCTGCCCGGCTGGCAGCCGGACCCGGATACCGACGGGACGCCGGAAGGCGCGGACGTCGGCCGGATGCGGCTGCGGGTGGCGGGCTCGACCATCACGTACCGCGGCAGCGTGCGCGTCACGGGCGAGTCGTCGCCGTTCGCGGTGGAGGCGAGCGGCACCGAGGTGCGGGGGAGCGGCGGGGTCAAGGCCGTACTCGAGATCGGCGTCGCCGAGGCGACCCACCCCGAGCCGGGCGCGCTGCTGACCTTCCGCGGCAGCGCGGAGGCCGATGGGCGGCTGACGACCTACGAACCCGAGGTGGTGGAAGCCGCTGTCCGGCGCCTGCTGGACCGTTTCTCCACAGAGCTCGCCGCGCACGCTCCGGAGGAGGACACCGAGGCGGCGCCGCAGGCGCAAGACCTGGCCGAGGGGCCCGACGAGCCCGAGGTCCAGGACGAGCCCGAGGTCCAGGACGAGGCTGAGGTCCAGGACGAGGCTGACGCGCAGGACGAGCCTGGAACGCGGGACGAACCGCACGCCGACGACGAGCCCGAGGACGACGTCGTCGACGACGACGGTGAGCCCGTCCCGCCCTCCGACCTCGACGACTTCGAGCTGGTCGAGGTCGAGGTGGAGGTGCCGGAGAGCGCCGCCGCGCTGGACGACCTGGAGCCGCCCGCCGAAGCCGCGCACGCCCGCCGGACGATGATCGGCCGCAGCGCGGAGGAGGTCGACCACGCGCCGCCGCGCGGCCGCTACGCCCCCGTACCGGCGCCCGACGCGTCGTCGGCCGCGGCCACCCTGCGCTGGGCGGCCCCCGCGGCGGCCGCGCTCGTCGCATCCGCCGTGGTCGTCGGCCGGGTACTGCGTCGCCGGAAGTAACTCCCGCCCCGCTACGCTCGTCCCGTGTCCAACGAGATGAAGCTGACGGCGGGCGACGCCGAACTGACCTTGCAGCCGGACAACGGCTGCCGGATCGCCTCACTGAACGTCGGCGGGACCGAACTCCTGCGTCAGGGAGAGAAATTCGGCGCCTTCCTGATGGTGCCGTGGTGCGGCCGTACGGAGAACGGCATCTTCCGTAACGGCGGGGTGACCCACCAACTCCCGGTGGACGCGCCCCCGCACGCCATCCACGGCACCGGCCGGCACACCGCGTGGCAGGAAGCCGCCCCGGCGACCGCGAGCACCGCCTCGTACAGCTTCGAGCTGACCGACCCCTGGCCGTACCCGGGCCGGGTCACCCACACCGTCGAGCTCTCCGCGCACTCCGTGAAGCTCACGATGGGCGTCGAGGTGGGGCCGTCCGGCGTGTCCTTCCCCGCGCAGGCGGGCTGGCACCCCTGGTGGCTGCGCAACCTCGGCCAGGGCGGGCAGGACGTCGAAGTGGCGTTCACCGCGGCCTGGCAGGAGGAGCGCGGTGGCAACCACCTGCCGACCGGCAACCGGATCGACCCCAAGCCGGGCCCCTGGGACGACTGCTTCGGGATGCCCGGCGGCGTCGATGTGACGCTGACCTGGCCGGGCGAGATGAAGCTGCGGATGGAGAGCCCCACCGAGTGGGTCGTGCTCTACGACGAGCAGCCCGAGGCGATCTGCGTCGAGCCGCAGTCCGGCCCGCCCAACGGTCTGAACACCCACCCCCGCCTGGTCACCCCCATCGACCCGCTGGAGATCAGCACCGTCTGGTCGTGGCAGAAGCTCGGCTGAGCCGCTCGGCTAATCTCGTCGCCATGAGCGACGACGTACGCGATGCCCTGCTGCGGCAGATCAAGGACAAGGCCGTGGTGCACGGCAAGGTGACCCTCTCGTCCGGGCTTGAGGCCGACTTCTATGTCGACCTGCGCCGGATCACGCTGGACGGCGAGGCCGCGCCGCTCACCGGACAGGTGATGCTGGACCTCACCGCCGACCTGGACTTCGACGCTGTCGGCGGCCTGACCCTGGGCGCCGACCCGGTGGCCGGCGCGATGCTGCACGCCTCCGCCGCGCGCGGGCAGCGCCTCGACGCCTTCGTGGTCCGCAAGGCGACCAAGGCACACGGCATGCAGCGCCGTATCGAGGGCACCGACGTCAAGGGCCGCCGCGTGCTGGTCGTCGAGGACACCTCGACCACCGGCGGCTCGCCGCTCACCGCGGTCGAGGCGGTACGGGAGGCGGGTGGCGAGGTCGTCGCCGTCGCCGTCATCGTGGACCGCGGCGCGGCCGAGGCGGTGGCCGCGGCCGGGCTGCCGTATCTTGCCGCCTATTCGCTGACGGACCTCGGTCTGAGCTGATCAAGAAACTCCTCGCAGGTACTCTGACCTGCGATGTTGCGGCCTCCGGAATGTTTCACGTGAAACACTCCGGAGGCCGTTGTGCACTGCCCGTACACCGAGGTGGTGTATTCGTTCGCGTCTGGGAAGATGGGGGCGACGATGACGTCGCCACGCCAGCAGGACCACCCGCAGATATGAGGAGCGGACACGATGCCCATCGCAACCCCCGAGGTCTACAGCGAGATGCTCGACCGGGCGAAGGCAGGCAAGTTCGCCTACCCGGCCATCAACGTCACCTCGTCGCAGACGCTGCACGCCGCGCTGCGCGGCCTCGCCGAGGCGGAGAGCGACGGCATCATCCAGATCTCCACGGGCGGCGCGGAGTTCCTGGGCGGCCAGTACAGCAAGGACATGGTGACGGGCGCGGTCGCGCTCGCCGAGTTCGCGCACATCGTGGCCGAGAAGTACCCGGTGACGGTCGCGCTGCACACCGACCACTGCCCCAAGGACAAGCTGGACGGATACGTCCGCCCGCTGCTGAAGATCTCCCAGGAGCGCGTGGCCGCCGGCCGCGACCCGCTGTTCCAGTCCCACATGTGGGACGGCTCGGCCGAGAACCTGGACGACAACCTCGCCATCGCCAAGGAGCTGCTGGCCGAGGCCGTCAAGGCCAAGATCATCCTGGAGATGGAGATCACCCCCACCGGCGGTGAGGAGGACGGCGTCTCGCACGAGATCAACGACTCCCTCTACACCACCGTCGACGACGCCTTCCGTACCGTCGAGGCCGTCGGCCTCGGTGACCAGGGCCGCTACCTGCTCGCCGCCTCCTTCGGCAACGTGCACGGCGTCTACAAGCCCGGCAACGTCGTACTGCGCCCCGCCATCCTCAAGGAGCTGCAGGACGCGGTGGCGCAGAAGTACGGCAAGGCCAACGCCTTCGACTTCGTCTTCCACGGCGGCTCCGGCTCCACGGTCGACGAGATCAACGAGGCGCTGGAGAACGGCGTCGTGAAGATGAACATCGACACCGACCTGCAGTACGCCTTCACCCGGCCGGTCGCCGCCCACATGTTCAGCAACTACGACGGCGTCCTGAAGGTCGACGGCGAGGTCGGCAACAAGAAGACCTACGACCCGCGCGTGTGGGGCAAGGCCGCCGAGGCGGGCATGGCCGCGCGCGTCGTGGTCGCCGCCGAGAACCTGCGGTCCGCCGGCAACAAGCGCAAGTAGTTCATGCGGCTCTCGCGCGGGCAGTTCCGCGCGGGCGGCTCGTGCTGTTCCGCAGGCCCCCGGGTGTCCGCCCCGGGGGCCTGCGGCGTGCTCGGCCCGGGGCGTTCCGGTTGCCCCGGCCGGTTTCCGCCTGCTGTTTTCCGTCGTACGGCCCTTCGCGTCGCCCCGCCGCGCACCGGCTCGGGCAGACTGGAAACCATGGCCATCAACGAAAACCTGCTCGGGGGACCCGCCCCCACCCATCTGCCCGACGACCCGGAGCCGCGTGAGCTGCTCGCCTCCGGTACGGCGCCCGCCGAGGTCGCGGCCAAGTACCCGGCCTCTTCGCTGGTCTGGGCCCAGCTCGCCGACGACGCCTTCGAGGGCGGCCGTGTCGTGGAGTCGTACGCGTACGCCAGGACCGGCTACCACCGCGGCCTCGACGCGCTGCGCCGCGCGGGCTGGAAGGGCCACGGCCCCGTGCCGTTCGAGCACGAGCCGAACCGCGGCTTCCTGCGCGCCCTGCACGCCCTCGGCCGCGCCGCCCAGGCGATCGGCGAGAACGACGAGTACGAGCGCTGCACCGTCTTCCTGCGCGACAGCTCGCCGACCGCCGCCGACACCCTGAGCTGACGACCTTGGGCTGACGCCCGCACCCCTTCGTCCGCAGGTCCCGGCCCCCCGGCCCCGGCTCCCACCCGCGCCCCGGGTGAATGTCGCAGTCTTGCCACAACGGGAAGCCGACACGCTCTTCTCCGTACCGGTGTGCGATTCTGATCCGTGTTGTTCACACGCAGCACAGGAGCGTCACCGGGGGCCGGGACCGAGACCAGGACCGGGGTGGCCAGGACTCCCGCTGCGCCAGCGCAGGGGGAGTTTTGGCACAGCGTCGCCGCCGACGTCAGCACAACCGCCGACGGGCGAAGAGCCGCAGCGCGATAGTCGGGCCGCTCGTGCTCGCCGTTCTCGTCGTCCTGGGTGCCGGTGCCGGCTACGCCGCCTGGACCCACGGCAGGAGCGGCGCCTCGGCGGCCGCCCTCGACGACGGCATGTCGCCCACCACTCCGCCGCCGGACACCGGCACGGCCACCACCCCGGCCTCACCCTCGGCCCGGCCGACCACCACCCGGCCGACCCCCAGGGCCTCGAAGCAAGCGCCGAAGACCCACAAGCCGGCCAACGTCCCGTCCTCGGGCAGCGGCGCCTTCCACACCGCCGACGCCACGGGCGACGCCTCCGGGCACGGCACCATCCGCCGCTACAAGGTCGAGGTCGAGGGCGGTATCGACCTGTCGCCCAGCGTGGCGGCGCACGAGATCTCGGACATCCTGGCCAACCCGCGCGGCTGGACCGCCGACGGGCACGACGGCTTCCAGCTCGTCTCCTCCGGGTCCGCCGACTTCGTCATCAAGATCGCCACCCCGAACACCGTCGACGCCATCTGCGGCGCCGCCGGTCTGCTCACCCACGGCGAGGTCAACTGCGACGTCGGCTCCACCGTGGTGGTCAACCTCAAGCGCTGGATGCTCGGCTCCCCCGAGTTCAAGGGGCCCATCGAGGGGTACCGCGCCCTGATCATCAACCACGAGGTCGGGCACCGCATCGGCCACGGCCACGAGGGCTGCCCCGGCCCCGGCAAACTCGCCCCAGTGATGATGCAGCAGATCAAGGGTCTGGACGGCTGCAAGGCCAACGAGTGGCCCTACGACTCCAGCGGCCGCTACATACAGGGCCCGCCCGTACGCTGACGACCGCCCGGCAGGGGCAACACCTGCCCCCGCCGCCTCCATCGGGCCTTGCCGGATCCGGTCGCACCGCAGATGATCGCGGCGTAGCCCGGTGACCCCGGGCCCCGTTCTGGAGGTATCACCATGTCCGATGCACCGACCGACGAGGCGGCGACCCCGAACCTCTCGTTCGAGGGCACCACACCGTACGAGGACTACGTACAGGCGTCCGTCCTCACCCACCTGCAGCACCCGCTGTCCGACGAGCCCGGCGAGATGGCCTTCCTGGTCACCACCCAGGTCATGGAGCTGTGGTTCACCCTGCTGGTCCACGAATGGACCACGGCGGCGGCCGCGATCCGCGAGGACGACCTGCGCACCGCGATGGCCGCGCTCAAGCGCAGCCTGCCGGAGCTGGAGTCCCTCAACGCCTCCTGGAAGCCGATCGCCAATCTCACCCCCGCGCAGTTCAACGCCTACCGGTCCGCCCTCGGCGAGGGCTCCGGATTCCAGTCCGCGATGTACCGGCGGCTGGAGTTCCTGCTCGGCGACAAGTCCGCCTCGATGCTGGTGCCCCACCGCGGCACCCCCAGCGCCCACGCGGAGCTGGAGAAGGCACTGACCGAGCCCAGCCTCTACGACGAGGTCCTGCGGCTGCTGAGCCGCCGCGGCTACGCCGTACCGGCCGAGGTCCTCGACCGCGACCCGGCGCTCCGCTATGAGCCGCACCCCGAGGTCGAGCGCGCCTGGCAGAGCGTCTACGCCGACCCCGACCAGGACTCCGACCTGATCCGCCTCGGCGAGGCCCTCACCGACGTCGCCGAACTGGTCTGGCGCTGGCGCAACGACCACCTGGTGGCGACCCGCAGGGCGATGGGCGCCAAGGCCGGCACCGGCGGCTCCGCGGGGGTGGCCTGGCTGGAGAAGCGCGCCACCAAGAACGTCTTCCCCGAGCTCTGGACGGCCCGCAGCCATGTCTGACCCCACCGCGCACCCCGAGCAGCCCGCAGCCGCCGCCCCGGCCGCCGCCGGAGCGGCCGCCACGGCCGTCCAGACGCCCGCGTACGGGGACGGCGGCCCGGCGGCCGTATCCGGAGCCCCGGAGTCCGCTCCCGCGGCCCTGGCGGCCCGCGCGGCCGCGCTCGACGCCGCCGACCCGCTGGCCGCCGTCCGCGACCGCTTCGCGCTGGACGACACCGTCTATCTCGACGGCAACTCGCTCGGCGCGCTCTCCACCGGGGTGCTGCCCCGCCTGACCGACGTGGTCACCCGGGAGTGGGGCGAGCTGCGCATCCGCTCCTGGGAGGAGAGCGGCTGGTGGACCGCCCCCGAGCGGATCGGTGACCGCATCGCCCCGCTCGTCGGCGCCGCGCCGGGCCAGGTGGTGGTCGGCGACTCGACCAGCGTCAACGTGTTCAAGGCCGTGGTCGCCGCGGTGCGGATGGCCCCCGCCGACCGCACCGAGATCCTGGTGGACGCCGCCACCTTCCCCACCGACGGCTATGTCGCCGCCTCCGCCGCCCGGCTGACCGGCCACACCGTACGGGCCGTCGCCGCCGGGGAGATGGCCGCCGCGGCCGACGACCGCACCGCCCTGGCCCTGGTCAACCACGTCGACTACCGCACCGGGCGGCTGCACGACCTGCCCGGCATCACCGCCGCCCTGCACCAGGCCGGTGCCCTCGCCGTCTGGGACCTGTGCCACAGCGCGGGCGCGCTCCCGGTCACCCTCGACGCGTCCGGCGTGGACCTGGCGGTCGGCTGCACCTACAAGTACCTCAACGGCGGGCCCGGCGCCCCCGCGTACCTCTATGTGCGGCGCGACCTGCAGCCGCGCTTCGACTCGCCGCTGCCAGGCTGGAACTCGCACGCCGACCCCTTCGGCATGGCCCCCGGCTACGAGCCCGCCGACGGCGCCCCGCGCGGGCGGGTCGGTACCCCGGAGATCCTCTCGCTGCTCGCGCTGGACGCCGCGCTCGACGCCTGGGACGGCGTGGACATCGCCGACGTCCGCGCCAAGAGCCTCGCGCTGACCGACTTCTTCCTCGACTGCGTGGCCGCGCTGCTGCCGCCTGGACTGGTCGAGTCCGTCACCCCCGCCGATCACGCGGAGCGCGGCAGCCAGGTCTCGCTGCGCTGCGCCGGGGCCGGTGAGGTCATGCGCGAGCTGACCGCCCGCGGCATCGTGGGGGACTTCCGCCGCCCCGACGTGCTGCGCTTCGGCTTCACCCCGCTCTACACCCGCTACGCCGACGCGCTGCGCGCCGCACGCGTGCTGGCCGACGTACTCGTACCCGAAGGGACCGCGTAACCGATGTCCGCAGCCGACTCCTCCACGTCCCCACCCACGGCCGGGGCCACGGCCCCAGACGACCGGGCGGCGGCCGAGGAGGCGTCGGCCTTCGGCCACGACCCGGTGCCCGCCGACGCCACGCTGCCCTACGGCGACCACCCCGACCAGGTGATCGACTTCTACCGGCCCCGCCCCACAGGGCGCGCCGCGGGCTCGCCCGTCGGCCCCGCACCGCTGGTCGGCCTCTTCCACGGCGGCGCCTGGCGAGCCCCCTACGACCGCGCGCACGTCTCCCCGCTCGCCGCCCACCTGGCCGCCCACGGCTTCGCGGTGGCCTCGGTGGAATACCGCCGCGGCGGTATGACCGACGCGCCGCAGCAGGTGCCGGACACGGCCCTGCCGCCCGCCGGGCGCTGGCCCGACACCCTCGACGACGTGGCCGCGGCCGTGGACGCGCTGCCCGCGCTGGCCGTGCGCGCGCTCGGCGACGACACCGTCGACCCCCGCCGTACCGTGCTCACCGGCCACAGCGCCGGCGGGCACCTCGTCCTGTGGGCGGCCGCACGCCATGTGCTGCCCCCCGAATCCCCCTGGCACCGCCCCTCACCTCCCCGTCTGCGCGGTGTCGTGGCCCTCGCCCCGATCGCCGACTTCACCTCGTCGATCCGGCTGCACGTCTGCTCCGGCGCGGTCCTCGACCTGCTCGGCGGCCCCGACCACCTCACCGCACGCCTGCCCCACGCCGATCCCGCCGCGCTGCTCCCCACCGGAATCGCCACGACCATCGTGCACGGCACCACTGACAACGTGGTCCCGCCGCAGGTCAGCCACGCTTTCGTCCGCGCCGCCGCGGTCGCCGGCGAGGAGGTCGTCACCGCCTGGCTCCCCGCCACCGGCCACTTCCCCCTCATCGACCCCACCACCGACGCCTGCGCCACCGTCACAGACGAACTCACCCAACTCGCCTGGTAACCCCCCACCCTCGCCGCGCTTGCGGAGGGCCAGGCACCATCGTGCCCCGTTAGGGGCGCGGGGAACTGCGCGACCAGCTGTCGCGTGGCTGCAGGTCACCACCGGCCCCAATGGGGCAGACGCGTTGTTTTCGGACCACCGGCCCGGTGGGGGCTGGTCGCGCAGTTCCCCGCGCCCCTTCGGGGCTCGACCTCTTCCGCCGGGGTCGACGCCCCGAACAACACGAAGCCCCCCGCCGGGCAGGGCAGGGGGCTTCGTCAGCGTGCGGGCGCGCGCCCGCCCCGGTGCGGCCCGGGGCCGACAGGCGACCGAGCGTCAGCGGGACCGCTTGGCGAGGCGCTCCACGTCGAGCAGGATGACCGCGCGGGCCTCCAGCCGGAGCCAGCCGCGGCCGGCGAAGTCCGCGAGGGCCTTGTTGACCGTCTCGCGTGAGGCGCCGACGAGCTGGGCCAGTTCTTCCTGGGTCAGGTCGTGCACCACGTGGATGCCCTCCTCCGACTGCACGCCGAAGCGGCGGGAGAGGTCGAGCAGCGCCTTGGCGACCCGGCCGGGCACGTCCGAGAAGACCAGGTCGGACATGACGTCGTTGGTACGGCGCAGCCGGCGCGCGACCGCGCGCAGCAGCGCGGTGGACACCTCGGGCCGTACGTTCAGCCACGGCTGCAGGTCGCCGTGGCCCAGGCCGAGCAGCTTCAGCTCGGTCAGCGCGGTGGCGGTGGCGGTGCGCGGCCCGGGATCGAAGAGCGACAGCTCACCGATCAGCTCACCGGGCCCGACCACGGCCAGCATGTTCTCCCGGCCGTCGGGCGAGGTGCGGTGCAGCTTCACCTTGCCTTCGGTGACGACGTACAGCCGGTCCCCGGGGTCACCCTCGTGGAACAGCGAGTCGCCACGCGCGAGCGTGACCTCCGTCATGGAGGCGCGCAGTTCAGCGGCCTGCTCGTCGTCGAGCGCCGCGAAAAGCGGGGCACGGCGCAGAACGTCGTCCACGAGCTCTCTCCTTGTCGACATCGCCGGGTTGTCCCCATGATGCATGACGTCTCAAACAGTGCGATCAATCACAAGGATGTCTTATGTATGCCCGCAGTCGTGCTCCGGGGGTCCGATTGGGGGTGTGATCTTCGCGCCCCGGCACGGATGTCAGCGGCGAGGCTTAGGCTGGCCGGGTGTCAGATACGCCGAGCGTGCAGAGGAAACGGGCGGCCGGAGCGGCCGAACGGGTGACCCCGTCACGGGATTCCGCTATGAGCGAACAACCCTCGCGGACCGCCCTGGTGCGGCGTGCCCGCCGCATCAACCGCGAGCTGGCGGAGGTGTACCCGTACGCCCATCCGGAGCTGGACTTCGAGAACCCCTTCCAGCTCCTGATCGCCACGGTGCTCTCCGCCCAGACCACGGACCTCCGGGTCAACCAGACGACTCCGGCGCTGTTCGCCAAGTACCCCACGCCCGAGGACATGGCGGTGGCCAAGCCCGAGGAGCTGGAGGAGATCCTCCGGCCGACGGGCTTCTTCCGCGCCAAGGCGAAGTCGGTGCTGGGGCTGTCCGCCGCCCTACGCGACCGCTTCGACGGCGAGGTCCCCGGCCGACTCGACGACCTGGTCACGCTTCCCGGCGTGGGCCGCAAGACGGCAAATGTCGTCCTGGGCAACGCTTTCGGCGTCCCCGGGATCACCGTCGACACCCACTTCGGCCGCCTGTCCCGCCGTTTCGGCTGGACGGTCTCCGAGGACCCGGTGAAGGTCGAGCAGGACGTCGCCGCCCTGTTCCCCAAGTCCGAGTGGACGATGCTGTCGCACCGCGTCGTCTTCCACGGCCGCCGCATCTGCCACGCCCGCAAGCCCGCCTGCGGTGCCTGCCCGATCGCGCCGCTCTGCCCCGCGTACGGCGAGGGCGAGACCGATCCGGAGAAGGCGAAGAAGCTGCTCAAGTACGAGAAGGGGGGCGCCCCCGGGCAGCGGCTGAAGCCGCCGCCGGATTATCCGGGGCAGCCGGCGCCCCCGCTGGCGGGCCGATGACGCAGGCCCGGGGGGCGGACGGAGCGATCGAGCCGGGCGAGGCGGTGGACGCGCCCGGGGCACAGGGCGCGCCGGACCACCCCCGGTCCATAGCGACGCCCGTCGAGGTCAGCGCCGCCGGGCTGCCGCAGTGGCTCACGCCGGTGGCCGACGCGGTGCCCCACGTACGCCCGGAGCAGTTGAGCCGCTTTCTGCCGCCCGCGCGCGGCGGCCGCCAGTCCGCCGTACTGATCCTTTTCGGCGAGGGCGAGCACGGCCCCGATCTGCTGCTCATCGAGCGCTCCAGGGCGCTGCGTTCGCACGCGGGGCAGCCGTCGTTCCCCGGCGGCGCGCTCGACCCGGAGGACGGCGATCCCGAGGGCGACGGTCCGCTGCGCGCGGCGCTGCGCGAGGCCGAGGAGGAGACCGGTCTCGACCCGTCCGGCGTGCAGATCTTCGGCGTGCTGCCCCGGCTCTACATCCCGGTGAGCGGCTTCGTGGTCGCCCCGGTGCTCGGCTGGTGGCGCAAGCCCACTCCGGTCGGTGTGGTCGACCCGGCGGAGACCGCCCGGGTCTTCCGGGTTCCGGTGGCGGATCTCACCAACCCGGACAACCGCGCCACTCTCACGCACCCCAGCGGCTTCCAGGGGCCGGGCTTTCTCGTGGAGGGCGCGCTGGTGTGGGGCTTCACGGCCGGGCTCATCGACAAGATCATGCACTTCGCGGGCTGGGAGTTGCCCTGGGACCGTCAGCGTAAGGTCCCGCTCTCCTAGATTGCCGTGAGACCGTGTTCCCCGTGAACGTGCTGGACTTTCTGCTCATCCTCGCCGCCGTCTGGTTCGCCGTGGTCGGTTACCGGCAGGGCTTCGTCGTCGGAGTCATGTCGGTGATCGGCTTTCTCGGCGGTGGCCTCGCGGCGATCTACCTGCTGCCGCTCGTCTGGGACAAGGCGACGGACGACGCCACGCCCGGCTCGGTGGCCGTGATCACCGCGGTGGCGATCGTCATCGTGTGCGCGTCCGTGGGACAGGCGTTCACCACGCACCTGGGGAACAAGCTCAGGACGCGGATCACCTGGTCACCGGCGCGCGCCCTGGACGCGAGCGGCGGCGCGCTGGTCAATGTGCTGGCGATGCTGCTGGTGGCCTGGCTGATCGGCAGCGCGCTGGCGACCACGACGCTGCCGACGATAGGCCGCGAGGTGCGGTCGTCGAAGGTGCTGCTGGGCGTGTCCCGGGTGGTGCCGCAGGAGGCCGACACCTGGTTCACCGACTTCAGCTCCACCCTCGCGCAGAACGGCCTGCCGCAGGTGTTCGGCACCTTCGGCTCCGAGCCGATCACCTCGGTGCCCGCCCCCGACCCCGCCCTGGTGCACAGCGCCGTGGTCACCGGCGCGCGCCGCAGCATCGTGAAGGTCGTCGGCACCGCGTCGGGCTGCGGGAAGGTCCTGGAGGGCTCGGGATTCGTCTTCGCCAAGGACAGGGTGATGACCAACGCCCATGTCGTCGGCGGCGTCTCGGAGCCCACCGTGCAGATCGGCGGCAAGGGCCGCCTGCACGACGCCCGCGTGGTGCTCTACGACTGGCAGCGCGACATCGCCGTCCTGGACGTGCCCGGCCTGGACGCGCCCGCGCTGCACTTCGCCACCAACGACTCGCGGTCCCGGGACGACGCCATTGTGGCGGGCTTCCCCGAGAACGGCGGTTTCGACGTGCGGGCGGCCCGCATCCGCGGCCGTATCCAGGCCAACGGCCCGGACATCTACCACCGCGGCACGGTCCACCGCGACGTCTACTCCCTGTACGCGACCGTCCGCCAGGGCAACTCCGGCGGCCCGCTGCTCACACCCGACGGCGAGGTCGCGGGAGTCGTCTTCGCCAAGTCCCTCGACGACGCCGACACCGGCTACGCGCTCACCGCCGACGAGATCGCCCCTGACGCGAGCCTCGGCCGCAGCGCCGACCACCAGGTCGACACGGAGAGCTGCGCGCTCTGAGAGCCCCCC
Organism: Streptomyces sp. NPDC051976; assembly: GCF_040680795.1. Classification (NCBI taxonomy): domain Bacteria; kingdom Bacillati; phylum Actinomycetota; class Actinomycetes; order Kitasatosporales; family Streptomycetaceae; genus Streptomyces; species Streptomyces sp. NPDC051976. The sequence goes on along the minus strand of NZ_JBFAXL010000098.1, from coordinate 3,456 downwards.
TGCGGGGCTTACTCGGCCCGGGTGTGCCGGAGACGGGCGCCGACCCACCGGGCGCGTCGCCCGAGGATGCGCGGGATTCCGATCTGGCGCTCCCCCGGGGGGAGTACGGCCACGGTCGCCGTGTTGTTGACGGCGGCGGAGGTGCTGCGGCGTTTGCGTGATACGTCACGGTAGTCGTGCGTCCAACCCATACCGAGCAACGTGCCCGCGCCTCTTGGTCGGTAATCGCCCTTCCTTCGCCCGGTTGGCTTATGCGCCCGGCATTTTGGCGATCATGCGACAGTCACACCGGGGATCCGGGGTGGCCGCGAACCCGCTCAGCGGTCGGGTTCGGGGTCCTTCAGCCAGTTGATGAGCTCGGTGGAGAACGCCGCCGGGTCCTCCTCGTGCGGGAAGTGCCCCAGCCCGTCGAACAGCCGCCAGCGGTACGGGGCTTCGACGTACTCCCCGCTGCCCGCCGCGCTGCGACTGCGCATCGCCGGGTCGAGCGAGCCGTGCAGATGCAGCGTCGGGACCCGTACCGGCCGCTTCATACGGCGGTTGAACTGGATGCCGTCCGGACGCGCCATGGACCGCACCATCCAGCGGTACGGCTCGACCGCGCAATGTGCCGTCGACGGGATCTGCATGGCCCGCCGGTAGACGTCCACGGCCCCCTCGTCCGGCAGCCGCGGCCCCGACCACTCCTCGATCAGACGCCCCACCAGCGCGGCGTCGTCCGCGACGAGTTGACGCTCCGGCAGCCACGGCGACTGGAAGCCCCAGATGTACGCGCCGGACCGGCTCTGCCGCAGATCGGTCAGCATCGCGTTGCGCCAGCGCCGCGGATGCGGCATCGACTCCACCGCGAGGCGGCGCACCAGCTTGGGCCGCATCGCGGCGGCCGTCCACGCCAGATAGCCGCCGAGGTCGTGGCCGACGAGCGCGGCATCGGGCTCACCGAGCGAGCGGATCACCCCGGTGACGTCCAGCGCGAGGTTGCCCGCGTCGTAGCCGCGCGGCGTACGGTCGCTGCCGCCCACCCCGCGCAGGTCCATCGCCACCGCGCGGAAACCCGCCTCGGCGAGCGCGGGAAGCTGGTGCCGCCACGTCCACCAGAACTGCGGGAAGCCGTGCAGCAGCAGCACGAGCGGCCCGTCACCCATCTCGGCGATGTGGAACCGGGCGCCGTTGGCCGCCACATCACGGTGCGTCCACGGCCCGTCGAGACGTGCGACCGACGCGCCAGAACCCGCTGTGCTTCCCGATCCACCGGCGACACTCATGCTGCAGAGAGTGTCACATCTTCACTTCCACCGCGTTGGCGGACGACGCCTCGATCGCCCTGCCGCTGCCCGGACCGGCCTCCACCTCACGCGGGTGCGGCTTGACGTTCTGCAGCACCGCGGCGGTCTTCTTGGCCGAAGCGATCGAGCGCTCGGGCTTCTTCACCTTCTTGAACTTCAGGTACGCCAGCAGGCCGAGGAACGCCGCGATCAGCACATAGGCGCCGCCGACGATGAGGAACGACCAGGCCAGACCCAGTCCCAGCGCGTGGATGCCGTACGCCGCCGCCATGCTGAGCATCGGCATCGCGAAGAACGCGAGCACCACGGCGACGATGATCGCGCCACTGCCGAACAGCGCGCGCTTGGCGTCCTGGCGCAGCTCCACCTTGACCAGGGCGATCTCGTCGTGCACCAGGGCGGAGACATCCGCCGTGGCGGAGGCGAACAACTGCCCGATGCTGCGCCCGTCACCGTTGTGGGCTGCGCTCATCGCGTCCTCCGTCGTCGATACGTCATCTGTTCGATCACTGTGGCGGTTGCTGTCATGCAGATCATGCCTCAGGCCCCGTCCTCATCGCCGCCGCCCCGGGCCGATTCGGCGAGCCTGCGGTGTTCCGCGGCCTTTTGTTCGAGAATCTCCGCCATCCGCAGGTGGTACGCGGGCTTGTCCTGCTCGTACACGTCCGGGATGCCGTCGCCGTCCTCGTCGCGCTCCTCGTCCTCCCACAGGGCGCGGTACTTGTTGTTGCGGATCTTCAGCAGCACCGCCGCCAGCACCGCCGCGATCACCGAGCCCGCCAGGACCGCCGCCTTCACCTCGGAGGTGAGCACCGGGTCGTCCTCGAAGGCGAGTTCACCGATCAGCAGCGACACGGTGAAGCCGATCCCGGCCAGCGTCGACACGGCGAAGACGTCCGGCCACCGCAGGTCGGGGTTGAGCTCGGCCCTGGTGAAGCGGGCGGCCAGCCAGGTGCCGCCGAACACACCGATCGTCTTGCCCGCGATCAGCCCGATCACCACACCCAGGGTCTCGGGAGTGGTGAACACGTCCTTGAGCGCGCTCGCCGAGAACGCCACACCCGCCGAGAACAGCGCGAACAGCGGTACGGCCAGGCCCGCGGAGATCGGCCGCACCAGGTGCTCGATGTGCTCGCCCGGGGATTGCTCCTCACCCTCGTGTCTGGTGCAGCGCAGCATCAAACCCATCGCCACGCCCGCGATGGTGGCGTGCACACCGCTGTTGACCATCAGCGCCCAGATGACCACCGCGAGCGGCACGTACACGTACCAGCCGCGCACCCCCCTGCGCAGCAGCAGCCAGAAGAGGGCGAGTCCGGCGACCGCTTCGGCCAGCGCGGCGTAGTGGATGGTGGAGGTGAAGAAGATCGCGATGATGAGGATCGCGAAGAGGTCGTCCACGACGGCCAGGGTGAGCAGGAAGGCCCGCAGGGCGGCGGGCAGCGCGGTGCCGATGACGGCGAGGACGCCGAGCGCGAAGGCGATGTCGGTGGCCGTCGGCACCGCCCAGCCCTTCAGTGAGCCGCCTCCGGCGCCGCTGACGACCGTGTAGAGCACCGCGGGCATCGCCATCCCGCACACGGCCGCCACGACCGGCAGCACCGCGGCGGACGGCGTCCGCAGTTCGCCCGCGACCAGCTCCCGCTTCAGCTCGATCCCGGCCACGAAGAAGAAGATCGCGAGCAGGCCGTCCGCCGCCCAGTGCTCCACCGACAGATCCAGGCCGAGCGCCGCCGGGCCGAAGTGGAAGTCGCTCACCGTCTCGTAGCTGTGCGCGGCGGTGTTGGCCCAGATGAGGGCGGTCACCGCGGCCAGCAGGAGCAGCACGCCGCCGACGGTCTCCGCACGCAGCGCGTCCGCGACGAAGTTCCGCTCCGGCAGCGGCAGCCGCCCGAGCAGTACGGCGGCGCGGCGGCGCGGCTGCTCAGTCACGGGGGGCGACCTCCTGTGTGCCGAACCGACGTCCCGGCGCCCCCAAGTCTTGTCGCGATCCCGCCGCGACGCGGCCCGGACGTAGCCCGGACGAGTGAGGGGCACCCGGGAGTCCCGGGTGCCCCTCGGCCCTGCAGCCTTGCGGTCAGTCCTCGGTGGGTGCGGAGGGCAGTTTGCTTTGGATGAGGTCCATGACGGTGGAGTCGGTGAGGGTGGTGACGTCGCCGAGTTCGCGGTT
>NZ_JBFAXL010000097.1:0-20896 GCF_040680795.1 Streptomyces sp. NPDC051976 | reverse complement strand
GTGTCCCCAGGGCCCGCGGCGCAGGTGCGCGGCGCGCAGCCCGGCGGCCTTCGCGGGGACCAGGTCGTTGGCGGGGTGGTCGCCGACGTACAGGATCTCGTCGGCCGGGCAGTCGGCGGCCTCGATGACGCGGGTGAAGAAGCTCGGCAAAGGTTTGTGGGTGCCCCACTCCCCAGAGGTAGCGACGACATCCGCAGGCAGGCCGAGCGCGCGCAGCAACTCGCCCATGGGCGCCGTCTGGTTCCCGGCAATGACGACCCGGAACCCGGCCTCCCTCAGCCGGGCGAGCGTCGGCCGGACGTCGTCGTAGAGGTCGGTCTCGTCCAGCCGCTCGCCGAGCCCGGCCGCCTCCCGCTCCGCGTATGCCGCGGCGATATCGAGGCCCGGGCAGATCAGCCGCAAGGCGTCGGCGTTGTCCTGCCCGCGGGCGACTACCGCGCCGACGAGCGCCGACATCGTGTGAGGCGGCACCTGGCACCAGTTGGCCCATCCCGCCCAGTACCGGTCGTCGCGGACGAGAGTCTCGCCGATGTCGAAAGCCACCGTGTGAATGTTCACCCAGGCAGCCTATGGCAGGGGTCCCAAAGGAGGTGGCACTGCCGTGTGGCCTGCGTCGACGCCCCGTGTCAGTGCCCGCACCTAGGTGGACCACCCCCGCTCGCGCGGGGAGAACCACCCCATGAACGCGCCCGCCGACCCCTACGCCGGACCACCCCCGCTCGCGCGGGAAGAACGGCGCTGGGTCAGGAGTCTGGGTCGTCATGCCGGACCACCCCCGCTCGCGCGGGAAGAACTTGCTCCGGTTGGCGAAGATGAAGTCCACGGCCGGACCACCCCCGCTCGCGCGGGAAGAACGCCCGCCCCGGGCGCCACACCGACCCGATGAGCGGACCACCCCCGCTCGCGCGGGAAGAACAGTCGCAGGCCGCTCTTGCCCGGCAGCGGCATCGGACCACCCCCGCTCGCGCGGGAAGAACAGGGGAGGACGGCCGTCAGCGTAAGCCTGAAGCGGACCGGAAGAACGGCCCGCCGGTGCCGGTGCGCTGCATGAGCTGCGGACCACCCCCGCTCGCGCGGGAAGAACACGTACTCGATCATCGCCCCGCTGAGCAGCCACGGACCACCCCCGCTCGCGCGGGAAGAACGTCGAGGCTGTGGGGCCGGTAGGGGGACCAACCCCGCACGCGCGGGAAGAACGACCATCTGCTTGTTGCGGATGGGCCCGGCGGCGGACCACCCCCGCTCGCGCGGGAAGAACGTCACCGAGGACACCATCAGCGCTTCGTTCCGCGGACCACCCCCGCTCGCGCGGGAAGAACGTGGACCGGGCCCAGATCGTGTTCACACACGGCGGACCACCCCCGCTCGCGCGGGAAGAACACCCCCGCCCCCGAGCACGACCCTGACGCCGGCGGACCACCCCCGCTCGCGCGGGAAGAACGGACCGCCCACCACCGAGGAGAACCTGACCTCCGGACCACCCCCGCTCGCGCGGGAAGAACCCGAGGAAAGCGCGGACCGCCCCCCGGTAGACCGGACCACCCCCGCTCGCGCGGGAAGAACGACAGCTGCCAGGCGGACGCCCGCCCCGGGGTCGGACCACCCCCGCTCGCGCGGGAAGAACGAACGCGTCGCGCGGCGGCGGCCACACGGCGGCGGACCACCCCCGCTCGCGCGGGAAGAACCCCGCGCACACGGACGCCCGCGGACGCCACTACGGACCACCCCCGCTCGCGCGGGAAGAACCCCGGCCTTGCCGCCATGATTCCGGGCGGCTCGGGACCACCCCCGCTCGCGCGGGAAGAACTCCCCCAGAACGCCGCGCCGCTCCGCCTCCAGCGGACCACCCCCGCTCGCGCGGGAAGAACGCGGCCGCGGCGGTGGCCGGGGTGACGCGGACCGGACCACCCCCGCTCGCGCGGGAAGAACCCCCGCGGATCGGCCCCTGGAGAGGGGCGCGGCGGACCACCCCCGCTCGCGCGGGAAGAACGCCATCCGCGCCAACACGGGCAAGATCCTCGACGGACCACCCCCGCTCGCGCGGGAAGAACTTCCACGTGTCGTGGTGAGCTGCGACGATGCCGGGACCACCCCCGCTCGCGCGGGAAGAACCGCATGACAGGAGTGAATCGTGAGTGGGTGATCGGACCACCCCCGCTCGCGCGGGAAGAACAATGGCCGCTACCGGCACCCTGACGGCACCCCCGGACCACCCCCGCTCGCGCGGGAAGAACAACACAGCCGGCGCCGGGTCCGATCCGGGCGTCGGACCACCCCCGCTCGCGCGGGAAGAACCAACAGGTGGCACCGGTCATGCCACTCCCGGACGGACCACCCCCGCTCGCGCGGGAAGAACACCCTCGGCCACACCAGGGCGCGGGCGATGCGCGGACCACCCCCGCTCGCGCGGGAAGAACGGCACCGCCCTCGGTCCTGCCGAGGAGTGCGGCGGACCACCCCCGCTCGCGCGGGAAGAACCCGAGCTGGGTGGTGCCGCGCTGCAGCCACGGCGGACCACCCCCGCTCGCGCGGGAAGAACGCGCTTGTACTCTTCACGTGGATCTCCGGTCGCGGACCACCCCCGCTCGCGCGGGAAGAACCCGCAGGACCTGCCCGGCGGGCTCCAGCTCGTCGGACCACCCCCGCTCGCGCGGGAAGAACAACCTTGTCCTCTGCGCCGGACCAAGCGTGGGCGGACCACCCCCGCTCGCGCGGGAAGAACGGCCGCTGCGGTGTCGGCCACCAGTGGAACATCGGACCACCCCCGCTCGCGCGGGAAGAACGCCTCCTTCGCGGCCGACTCCGCGGCGCGGGCCGGACCACCCCCGCTCGCGCGGGAAGAACGCCGCTGAGATCGCCTGGGGCACCCCTGGCGACGGACCACCCCCGCTCGCGCGGGAAGAACGCACCACCGAGCAGACGCGGGAGTCCGGTGAACGGACCACCCCCGCTCGCGCGGGAAGAACAACCTTGTCCTCTGCGCCGGACCAAGCGTGGGCGGACCACCCCCGCTCGCGCGGGAAGAACGCGGCCCTCGGGGGCCCCGAGGTCCGGGAGTGCGGACCACCCCCGCTCGCGCGGGAAGAACCCGAGGATGGTCCGGTCCCAGTCGCGGGGCAGCGGACCACCCCCGCTCGCGCGGGAAGAACATCGTCATCGGCATCCAAGAGACGTTGACGCACGGACCACCCCCGCTCGCGCGGGAAGAACCGGCAGGAGTGGACCAGCAGCCAGTCACGTGCCGGACCACCCCCGCTCGCGCGGGAAGAACTAGGCCACGATCTTGTGCCCGATCAGGCCGTTCGGACCACCCCCGCTCGCGCGGGAAGAACCAGGACGTTCGCGTCGGCGACCGGACGATCCGCGGACCACCCCCGCTCGCGCGGGAAGAACTTCCTGCAGACGGCGTAGCTGTGGCTGTCGGACGGACCACCCCCGCTCGCGCGGGAAGAACCGCAGGTGATGGCGGTGCGGATCATCGGGACCCGGACCACCCCCGCTCGCGCGGGAAGAACCCCACCGCGGCCGGCGGCGCGGGCGACCTTGGCGGACCACCCCCGCTCGCGCGGGAAGAACGCCCGGGGGCCTAAGCCCGGACCTCTCAATGACGGACCACCCCCGCTCGCGCGGGAAGAACACTCAGGGGTGACATGGAAACCCAGCTCAGGGCGGACCACCCCCGCTCGCGCGGGAAGAACGTCCTCGGGCCGTTCCGGGCGGCCCGCGGCCGCGGACCACCCCCGCTCGCGCGGGAAGAACCCTTCACGACCTGCGGGTTTTGAGAGACTTTGCAATCCCTTGACCTAGGCGCTCTTGGCTCACGGGGTCAGTGTGTCAGAGGCGGGTGGTGGAATGTCTCGGTCTGGCCCGAGGGTGGCTTTGGAGGGGGAGAGATGGTTGAAGTTCGGGTGTGGGGTAAGGAGCGCGGGCTTGTGGAGCCGTATCCGCTGATCGGGCATTTGGTGGATACGGGCGTCGTGGCGGGGGCGCTTTGGGACGGGTTTCTGGCGGAGTCTCAGCAGGTGGCGATCGCGGGGGAGTTAGGGGTGGCTCCGCAGGAGGCTCGGTCTTTGGTCGCGTTCTGGGCGGGGCTTCATGACGTGGGGAAGATCCAACCTGGGTTTCAGTTCCAGCGCGACGCCCTCAAGCACCCGTCCTGCGCTTCCCTGCTTGCTGATGGCAAATTCGCCGCTTCTGGTACGGGGGACAACGGAGTCAGGCTGCTGGGGCATCAGTTGGCCGGTGCGCGGGTCGTTCCGTCGCTGCTCACGGCGCTTGGGTATCCGGAGGGCGGGGGGCGGCCGGCGAGCCGGCTGGTGGTGCGGGTGGCGCAGGTGCTCGGTGGGCATCACGGGCGATATCCGGAGTTGTCGGAGGCGCGGGATGTGTTCGATCCGCTGAGGAGTCTTCCGGAGTTGGGCGGCGGGGGCTGGGAAGCGCAGCGGCGCGAGCACACGGCCACGTTGCGGGCCGTGCTGGGGCATCCGGTCGTGCCTGCGGGAGCGGGACTCTCAGTGCAGGCGTCGGTGGTGGTGGCGGGGCTGGTCGTGGTGGCGGACTGGCTGGCTAGCCAAGACGATTTCGTGGTGCGGCAGCAGGCTGCTGCCGCGGCTGGCGGCTTGTCGGCGATGGGAGCTCTGGGTGCGCACGCGGCTCGTGCGGCGAAGCAGGCTCCGCGGCTGCTGGCCGGTGCGGGTTTGGGGCGGGCGCAGTTCGCGGTGCGGGGTTTTCGGGAGCGGTTCCCGGAGATCAAGGAACCGCATCCGCTACAGGCCAGTGTTGACGCGGAGTTGGTGGGGGCAGGGGCATTCGGGAATGGTCCGGGCGTTTTGCTGGTGACAGCGCCGCCCGGGGAGGGGAAGACCGAGGTCGCTCTCGCGGCTGCGGCCGCGATGGGACGAGCGGCGCGATGCCCGGGGGTGGCGTTTCTGCTGCCGACCAGGGCGACTGCCGACCAGATCTATGCGCGCATGGCTGCGTTCGGTGAGGAGAATCTGCTGGACGATGCTGCGCTGACGTTGCTGCATGGCGCTGCCGATCTCAATGAGTTGTACACGCCGGAGCAGTGGCGGGAGCCGGAGCCTCGCAGCCTGACCGACGTCCATGGCTCGCGGGAGGGCGGGGTGTCGTTGTCGGTAGGTGGGTGGTTGCGTTCACGCGGGCGGGGGCTGCTGGCGCCGCTGTCGGTGGGCACGGTCGACCAGGCACTCATGGCGGTACTCCCGCTTCGGCACAACGCGCTGCGCCAACTGGGCCTGGCGGGCAAGACGGTCGTGATCGACGAGGCACACGCCTACGACGCGTTCACCCATGCCCTGCTGCTGCGCCTGCTGGTGTGGCTGGGGGCGCTGCGAGTGCCGGTGGTGCTGCTGTCGGCCACGCTGACCGGGCGTACGGCCACGGGGCTGGTGCGGGCGTATCTGACCGGCGCTGGGCACAAGCCGGGCTCGTTCGAGTTGCCTGCGCCGTCGTATCCGGGCTGGCTCTATGCGGACGGTGAGACAGCGGCGGTCAGGCTGCCTCGTGGGCCGATCGGAACTCGCAGGGCGTCCCGTCTCAGCGTTGATCTGCTGCCTGCTACTCACACCTATGATCCTGCGGTTGCAGCTGGCCGGGCGGCGGCGTTGTTGCGGGAGCTGACCCCGGTGTGGGAGGCGGGCGGATGTGCGGCGGTGATCTGTACGACGGTGGGTGAGGCCCAGCAGACCTTCAACGCGTTGCGGGACCACTTCCGCAAGCAGTTCGGGGCGGACTACCAAGGCTGGGACGACCGGGTGGCACCGGCCGGCGAAACGGAAGATGCCCCGGGACACGGGACGCCTTCGGTCCCCAGGTTGCGGCTGCTGCACGCGCGGTTCCCCGGCCGTCGGAGGAGCGCGATCACGATGGAGGCGGAGGGGTGGTTCGGGCGGGTCGGCAAGGAGGGTGTGCGGCGGCCCGCACCGCCGCAGGGCACGATCCTTGTCGCCACCCAGGTGATCGAGCAGTCCATGGACCTGGATTTCGATCTGATCGTCTCCGACATGGCGCCTATGGCGCTGCTGTTGCAGCGTGCCGGGCGCGTCTGGCGGCACCAGTCCACCCGTGCGTACCGGCCCGTGTGGAGCCGTGGCCCGCGCGTGGCGGTGTTGGTGCCGGTTGATGGCGAGGGCCTGCTGGCCGTTCCGAGATCGTGGGGCGACGTCTACGCCCCGTCGCTACTGCGCCGGACCCTGGAACGGCTGGAGGGCAGGATGGGAGCGCCGGTGGACGTGCCTGGTGACGTTCAGGAACTCGTTGACGGCGTCTATGACGAGGAATTCGCGTCCAAAACTCCCGAACTCCTGCTGAGCGAGGACATCGAGCGGCTGACGGACACCATGGCGCGTGAGGGGCTTGCGACGCTGGTGGCCATCCCGAAGCCGAGTGATGTCCGCTCACTGGAGCAGCTCACTAGCAGCGACGCCGATGAGGCGCTCATCGCCACCCGGTTGGGCGCGGACACCGTCCTGGTGCTGCCTGTTTTCAATGACTCCGAGCAGCGGCGGTGGCTGGACGAAGAGCGCAGTGTGCCGTTCCCGGAAGCCGGCGATGCCCCGGCGGGACGATTCTCGAGGGCTTTGGTGCGCGAACTCCTCGGCTACACGGTGCCTATGGCTGACGGCGCGTGGCGCCGGGCGTGCTCGCCGGCCCATGAACCGCCAGTCGCGTGGCGGAACGAGCCCAGGCTGGCCGCAGTCGTGCTGCTGCCGCACACCACGGGACCGCGCGGACCGGTCGGGCCGCTGCTGGGAAAGCAGCGGCTGACGCTGCACCACGAGCTGGGGCTTGTGAAGGAGGTGGTCATCTGACGGGCGGCGGATCGCTCCCCACGCGGTACTACCAGGTTGCGGCCCGCCGATAAGGATCTTCGGATACTTTTCTCAACTTGCCCTCTTCTAGGGCGTGATGGCGCTAACGTGAACATCCGATGCGGGTCAAAACCACCCGTGTCGGGTGGCCCTGACAACCGGTCAGGACCACCCGGCACCCCCACTCGCGTGGGGAGTGACCTCATCGGCTGACCGGGCCGCCGATCAGGATCGGTCCACCTCCGCTGCGCGGAGAAGCACTCACAGTATGCGGCAGCCCCTCTGAGCGCCGCTTCCTGGGCCAACGCACCCTTCCCGCTTGACGCGACAACCGGAAGTGATCAGCACGTGTCTACCGAACCACCACCTGATCAGGCCGCATTATCCTCAACCGCAGACCGCTACGACCTCATCACCGAGCCATGCCTTCCCGTCACGACTTTGCACACCGACAGTAGCCACGGCGGCTTCCGTAGCGTTGGGCTGTTGGAACTCTTCCGTCAGGCGCATCGACTCGGCGGCCTCGCTGTGGGTCTGCCCCCGGCAGCATCCGGACTGATGAGAGTGCTGTACGCGATCGCTGCCAGGGTCACCGGTCTGCACGAGGCAGAGGACGTGGGGGAGTGGGCTGATCGTCGGTACGACCTTCTTGACGTTGGGGAAGGGTTCGACCCGGAGGCGGTGGAAGGGTATTTTGCCCGCTACGCGGACCGGTTCCGGTTGTTCGACACTGCACGGCCCTGGATGCAGGACCCGAGGCTGCTGGAAGACTGCCCGACCAGTTCCGGAGTCAACAAGCTGGTCATGGCACGCCCGTCGGGCAGTAACCAGGTGTTCTTCGGGCACTTCACCGACAGCGAGCAGGTGCAACTGCAGGCCGCCGACGCGATGTTGCATCTCCTGGCCCAGCTGTACTACGGGCCTTCAGGGCAGTGCACGCCGCGGACAGTGAAAGGGCAGCGGTTCGGAAACGCGTACGCGGGCCCGCTACGCAAGGTCTTGTCCTACCATCCGCTCGGCCGTTCCCTGTTCGAGACGTTGCTGCTGGGCCTTCCCTACCCGAACCGCTGGACCCCGGGGGAGGGCGCCGAAGTGGACGCCTGCCCGTGGGAGCGCGACGACCTTCCTGACCCGCTGGCCGTACCCCAGCCGCCTGCCGGCCCGCTGTCGGCGCTCACCGAGCAATACCGGCACGCGGTCCTGCTCACTGCCGGGGCGGGGGGCCGCAGCGTGGTCGATACGCGCATCACCTGGGCGCTTCGGGTCAACCGGCCCCCCTTCGAAGACCCGTATCTGCTGTGGGACGAGGGCCGGGACCTCGTCAAGCGGCCCCGTGAAGCCGATGCCGACCGGGCGCTGTGGCGCGACCTTGACGCCCTTGTCAACGAGACCCGTGACAACTCCGGTCACCGCCCCTATGTACTGAGCGATCTGAGAAACGAACTGCCGCAGGGCGTGGAGGACGCCGTGCGGGTGCTGTCCTTGGGCTTCGACCAGGACGGCCAGACCCGCGACCGCACGTACTTCACCGCTTCCACCCCGCCACTGTTCACTTTGCTGCGGCTGTCGGACGAGCCCGAGGACAATGCCTTGCGGATCGGGCTGCGTGATGGCCGTGACGCCGCGGAGAAGGGAGCCGCACGGCTGGAGTACGCCCTGCAGGTGGCCTGGCGTGCCTACACCAGCCCGTTCGAGACCGAGCGTCCCGGCGGCAGCGCCAAGGACCGGCGCAAACGGGGAGGCCCATGGCCCGCGTTAGCGCTGGCCGCCTACTGGCCAGCCGCCGAGAAGCAATTTTGGACGTCCCTGAACGAAAAGGACTTCACCGGAAGCACCCAGGCGTTCGGGCGAATCGCCCTGCGGCAGTACGACGCGGCCACCTTGTCGATCGCCGCCACCCCGCGAGGGGCCAAAGCCCGCGAGGGAGCTCGCGGGCTGGTGAGAAGTCTCCTGCGCGCTCCGAGCCCTACCTGAGCCCACCGGCTGCCTGCAGTGCTGCTGCTTTGTGCACCTGGTACGACCACAGCCCCGGGACGTACCCGAGCCAAGGACAGCCCATCCCGGCAGCTTTCCCGACCACCCACCCACGGCGGAAACGATGAGCATGACAACCCACTCTCCAGTCGGCGAGCCGGCTGGCGCCACTGCCGCGCACGCGGCAGACAAGTCCACTGAGAAGCCCACACAGCGAGACGGGGAACTTGCCGGCTACGACGAGTTCGTCGATCGCGTACGGAAGGTGTGCCGCGACTCGCCCGCCGCTCAGGCCGCCCTGCGGTCTGGCCTGGGCAAGACTGTGCTGGAAGTTCCCGCCCGGATGCACGCCGCACTCCTGCGGCCCGGCCTGATCCGGCACGACATCCACCACCCAGGCCAGTCGGACAAGGAGCAGGCGTACTACACCGTCGCCGCGCTCATCGCCGCCCGCCCCCGTGCCCGGCGCCTCGCGGACGCCCCCGATGCCCAAACCAGCGCAGCCCACGAAAGCGGCGCACAGCAGGGTGACGCCATGTCACCCACCATTCCTGCACAGGGAGGGGAAACCGGGCCGGGGACGGCAGCATCGAGCCCCGCGGCCGTTGGCGTCGCTTTCGCCCCACGTGGCACCAGTCTCGGTGAGAGCTTCGCGGACGCAGTGGGCCGCCGCAGCCCCGATCAGTTGAAGTCGGGGGCCGCCGAATCCCGGCTGCATCTGCTGGTGCGCCAGGACTTCGACGGCGTGCTCCGGATGCTGCCCGGCGTGTTGCGCTGGCTGGGATCCTCCGGCGTCTCCCCGGACTACGCCTGCCTGCTGCGTGACGTGACCATGTGGCGCTACCGGCGCGACGTCGTCACGACCCGATGGCTCCAGGCGTTCTACCGGTCTTTGAGCCGTCAGGAAGCGGCACAGGAAGCAGCGGCGGAAAAGAGTCCCGCCCTTTCGGACACCTGACCGACCCCTGCCCGGCCACGGAGGCGGCTCCCGTCGCCGCACACGTGCCCATGGTGCCCCGCTGGCGACTGCCACGGGCCACCGGTACGCCGGCACCTCATGTGCCGTGCGACCACCCGCATGCTCCCGTTTCTGTTCTCGTCAGAAAGATCTTCGTGATGACAACCCCGAACACCGTCCCTGTCGTGCCGCGGTTCCTGGACCTGCACGTCGTGCAGACCCTGCCGTACAGCAACGTCAACCGCGACGACCTCGGCTCGCCGAAGTCGCTGACCTTCGGCGGCACCACCCGCACCCGGGTCTCCAGCCAGGCGTGGAAGCGCCCGGTGCGGCTCGCGGTGGAGGAGGCCATTGGTGACAAGGCGCTGCGCACCCGGCGGCTGCCCGAGCAGGTCTTCCGCGAGCTGGTCGGACGCGGCTGGCCCGAGGACCTGGCCGCTCTGGCCGGGGCGCAGGTGATCCGCTCGACGGAGACCAAGCTGGCCCTGGAGAAGGGGGACCGTACCACCGCTTCCCTGCTGTTCCTCCCCGACAGCGCCGCACCGGCACTGGCGGACCTCGCCGAGGAGCACCGCGAGACGCTGGCCAAGGCTCTGGGCAAGGCTGCGGCGGGGAAGCCGTTGCTGCCAAAAGACGCTGTTCACGAGGTCCTGCGCTCGCGCAATGGATCGATCGCGCTGTTCGGGCGGATGCTCGCCGAGATCCCCGGGGCAGGTGTGGACGGCGCGGTGCAGGTGGCGCACGCCTTCACCACGCATGCCACCTCGGTGCAGGCGGACTTCTTCACCGCCGTGGACGACGTCAACCAGTGGGCCGAGGACGCCGGCAGCGCCCACATGAACACCGGTGAGTTCACCAGCGGCGTCTTCTACCGCTACGCCACCGTCGATCTTCGTGACCTGGCCTCGAACATTGCGCCCCTGAACGGCACGCAGAACTCCACCGGCACTCAGCCGGCCCCCTCGGACACAGGCGCGCTGACGGACCGCAACACGCTGCGCGACCTCACCACCGCCTTCGCCACCGCGTTTCTGGGCACCGTCCCCGGCGCGAAGAAGACCTCCACCGCGCCGCACACCCACCCCGACCTCGTTCACGTCGCCGTCCGGCATGACCGTCCGTTGTCGATGGCCGCCGCGTTCGAGGAGCCGGTACGGGCAAGGGAGCACGGCTGGGGCCTGCCGTCCCGACAGGCACTGGGCGAGTACGCAGTCCGCATCAACCGGCTGCTGGGCACTGCCGAGCTCCCCTACGCCGCTCACGCCGGGCTCGACGAGAAGCCCCTGCCCGGCCTGGGCCACCTGGTGGTCTCCTATCCCGAACTCATTGCCGCCGCCGTCGACATCGCCTTCCCCGCTCCGGCGGCTGTGGCGGCCACGGCATGACGGGGTTCCTCCTCCACCTGGCCGCGCCGATGCAGTCCTGGGGCGAGCACAGTGCTTTCGCCCACCGCGACACCGCGGCGCATCCCACCCGCTCGGGACTGATCGGGCTGCTCGCCTCCGCCCTGGGCATCCCCCGCGCCGAGGCCGTCGTCGACGGGACTGACAGGGAAGCGCTGTTCACGCGCCTGACCGACGTCCGCTTCACGGTGAGGGTGGACCGTGCCGGCACCGTCATGCGCGACTTCCACACCGTCGGCGGCGGCTACCCCCAGCACCTGACCGTACCCACAGCCAAGGGCGCCCGTCGCGGCGCCGACGCGGCGACCATCGTCTCCAACCGCCACTACCTCACCGACGCGGCCTTCACCGTCGCAGCCGACTTCACCGACCCCGAACTGGCCCGGCTCTGCGCGGACGCTGTGCGCGCACCGCGCTGGCCACTGCACCTCGGCAGACGCTCGTGTCCGCCCGGTGGTCTCCTGCTGCTCCGGGCCGGCCTCGAAGACCCTACGGCTGAACTGGACAACGTCCCGCTGGCCCGCCGAATGCCGATCCGGGAGCCGCAGGCGGGCACCGTCGGCGTACGGTTCGTCAGCGACCAGCCCTTCCCGATCCCGGGCGCCGGGCCCGCAGACGACAGGCCCTCCGCGCCTGTCGTTGTCACGACGCTCAACGACGAACCGGTCCGACTGACCGCACGCGACCGTGTCTTCAGAACCCGCCCCGCCCACAGCATCACACGCCCGCTGCCGGTGGCCCTGTGCGCCGGCTACGGCACCGCGTATCTCGACGCCGTAGCCGCATACCTCCACCCGCAAGGAGCCACCCCGTGACCACCACCGACACCGCCACACCCACCGCCCTGGGCGTCGGGGCCGCCGCCGGCACGGAATCCGGCACACCACGCGCGTGGCTGACCCGGCTGCTGCTCAATCCCCGCAGCCGGACCGTCCAGCGAGACCTGCGCAACATCGCGGACCTGCACCGCACCGTCATGAACCTCGTTCCCGACGGCCTCGGCCCGGATCCGCGCGCACAAGCCGGAGTCCTCTTCCGCCTCGAAACCGACACCGTGGGCGCCCCCGTGGTCCTGGTCCAGACCCGCATGCCCCCGACCCCCGACCGGCTGCCCGAGGGTTACGCGGACGCCGCGGTCCGCCCCATGGACGCCTTGCTGAACGCCCTGCGCCCCGGACTCCTCCTCCGCTACCGCATCGCCGCCAACGCCGTACGCCGCTGCGGCCCCCAGAGCACCGCTGGCCGCTGGAAACAGGCCATCCCCCTGCGCGGGCCGGAAGCAGACCAGTGGTGGATCGAACGCGCCACCCCCGCCGGACTCGCTCCGCGGACCGTGCTGTCCCGCGCAGCCGACAACGCCTCCACGTGGCACACCCCCCGGCCCACAGACACGGCATCCAGCGCACCGCCCGCTCAGCCAGCCCCTACGAACCAGGGCGGCCGGCGCATCGACCGTGCGGTCACCCTCTTCGAGGGGACCGCCGCGGTGATTGACCCGGAGGCACTGGCCAACGCGCTCATGAACGGCATCGGGCGCAGCAAGTCCTACGGCTGCGGCCTGCTCAGCCTCGCACCCGCCGGCCCCGGAGCCTGACACCTGCCATGCCAGCTCCCCGCCGCTCCGCCCACAACCCGGACTCCGCCCGCCGCCGCGTCGCTGCACCTACCCTGGCCATGCTGCCCCGCGTCGGCGACTCTCTGTCCTTCCTGTACGCCGACATCGTCCGCATCGTCCAGGACGACACCGGGGTGTGCGCCGAAACCACCAGCGACGAAGGTGACATCACCCGCGTCTACCTCCCGACCGCCTCCCTCAGCTGCGTCCTGCTGGGACCCGGCACTTCCATCACCCAGCCCGCGCTGGCCACCTTCGCACGCCACGGCACCACCGTCGTCTGCACCGGCTCCGGCGGCGTGCGCTGCTACTCCGCCACCGTCCCCGCATCCCTGACCACCCGCTGGCTCGAGCAGCAGGTCCACCAGTGGAGCGACCCCGAACGCCGACTCGCCGTCGCCCGTGCGATGTACAGCGCCCGCTTCCAGATCACCGTCCCCGCCGGCACGACCCTGGAGCAGTTGCGCGGGATGGAGGGCCAGCGGATGAAGGCCCTCTACAAACTGCTCGCCCAGCAGCACCGTATCGGCCGTTTCCGCCGCGCCTACGACCCCGACTCATGGGACACCCAGGACCCCGTCAACCTGGCCCTGTCCTCGGCCAATACCTGCCTGTACGGAATCGTCCACTCCGCCCTGGTCGCCCTCGGCTGCTCACCGGCCCTCGGCTTTGTCCACCAGGGCGCCCAACTTGCCTTCGTCTACGACGTCGCCGACCTCTACAAAGCCGAACTCACCGTCCCGCTCGCCTTCTCCCTGCACGACGCCCCCAACCCCGAAGGCGCGGCCCGGCGTGGCTTCCGCGAGCGACTGCGCCTGTACAAGCTGCTGCCCCGCATCGTCTCCGACGTCCAAACCCTCCTGGCACCCGACGAAGCCGAACCCCTCCCCGATCACCACGCGGTCGACATGGTCAACCTCTGGGACCCCAGCACCGGATCTGTCCCCGCCGGCGTCAACTACGCCACCCAGGAAGTGCCCGATGCACCCTGAAACCAGCCCTCACACCGTCGTCGTCTGTCCGGCCGAGCCCCCCGTCGACTCCATCACCGAACCACTGGGACAACCATGCCGACCATGACCGTCCTGGCCGTCACCGCCGTCCCAGACCACGTCCGCGGCGCCCTCACCCGCTGGATGCTCGAACCCACCCCTGGCCTGTACGTCGGCACGCTCTCCGGCCGTGTCCGCACCGAACTCTGGGCCGTTGTCTCCGCATCGATCGGCCCCGGTGCCGCCGTGCTCATCCACCCCGAAGCCAACGAACAAGGGTTCACACTCCACACCGCTGGCGACCGCCGTCGCACCCCCATCGATTTCGACGGCCTCACCCTCATCGCCTTTCGACCCCAGGACGAGGAGCTCTCAACGCCAACGTGATTGGCCTCTTCCGCGAACGGCGAACCCTCTCCGTCTGGGCGAGGAAAACTCGTGCTGGGCCACTGGGCGCGGGGAGAACGCCACCAGGAACTTCTTGGCCATGTCCTGGGTCAGACCACCCCCGCCTGCGCGGAGAGAACCGAGCCCGATCCGCATTCACCGAAGGCTCCAGCGGACCACTCCCGTTTGCGCGGGAGAACGTAGAGGATGTCGGTGGGGACCTCGAGCGCGGCTTCGAGGCGGGCTCGGTGCCCGGCGCGGGCGGACTTGGCTGCGCGAGTGTCGGGGCTTCGACGACGCGGAAGCCCCGTTGGACCCGTGCGGAGCAAGGCCGACGCCCGTGGCGGCGGCGATGTCACGGTATTGTCAGCCGTTGACGGCCTGACGCCGCGCGGCCCATACGTCGTGGGCGCGGTGCCCGTGGGGGCTCACGAGCATGTTGTTGACCGCGTTGCGCGGTTGCCTCGTCGTCGGATACCACCCCCTCCGGCTCTGGTCAGTTCGACGAGGGGCAGGCGTCCCAGCGCCAGGTGCCGGACTCGCGCGCCCAGGGCTGCGACTTGCGGTCGAACTGGGGGATGCGCCCGGCGCCGTAGGAGACGCGGGCGAGGTCTCCGGCTTGCTGGTCGACGTGGATTCCGGTGGCGGTCTGGGAGCCGTACTGGTGGTGCGCCCCCTTAGCCAGTTCGGTCCAGGCGGACTTGGTCATCTGCTGCCTGCACCGAGCGGACACGTAGCGGTAGCCGTCGGCGTTGCCGCTGAACAGATCGGCGGTGTACGCGGTTACGGCCTTGGTCAGGGCGGAGGCGTCGGCCTGCTGCGTACTGGTTGGCAGCGGCGAGGGGGGAGCCGTGGTGCCCGCGTCGGGCGTTGTGGGCGTTGCCTTCGCGTCGTCGTGGCTGGACGTGCAGGCGGCGAGGGCGAGGAGCGCGGCTGTGGTCGTGAGGGCCGCGGCGATAAGGGTACGCATCGGGCCAGCGTGGCGTACTGAGCGGTGCCGGGTACGAGATGTGACCGGTCTGTGACGGTCAGGCGCCAGTGCCGAGATGGATCAGGACGTCGTGCCGTGTCTGCTCACCAGCCGCAGGTTCCGGACGGGCTGGGTGTGGTCGCCGCAGGTGGGCATCTGGCGACCGTGGACGCCTTGCCCTCGGTCGACGGACCACCCCCGCCTGCGCGAGGAGAACGGCGAGGCGGTGGTGTTCGGTGAGGGCCTGGACGGACCACCCCCGCCTGCGCGGGGAGAACGAGGGCGACGTGGCCGGTCAGAAGCTGGACGTCGGACCACCCCCGCCTGCGCGGGGAGAACGGCGCGGTCTCGGTTCCGGTGGAGCCGTTCTGCGGACCACCCCCGCCTGCGCGGGGAGAACCTGGGGACGGTCGACCCGAACGCGTTCTGGATGGGACTACCCCCGCCTGCGCGGGGAGAACGGCGAGATCAGGGCCGGTCACCTGCTGAACGGCGGACCACCCCCGCCTGCGCGGGGAGAACTCCGACGCGGCCGGGGCCGCGTACGGGCGGGACGGACCACCCCCGCCTGCGCGGGGAGAACGACACCGGCTGGGGGCGCCGGTGGCCAGGGACGGACCACCCCCGCCGGCGCGGGGAGAACCAGGTCAGCTCCGTCAGCGCCTGCTGACAGCTCGGACCACCCCCGCCTGCGCGGGGAGAACGCCGGCAGCGATGGCACGAAATCCAGCAGATCCGGACCACCCCCGCCTGGGCGCGGGGAGAACCTACCGCGCACCTTCCTTCCGGTGCGCTGCGCCGGACCACCCCCGCCTGCGCGGGGAGAACCCGGGCCCGGTGACCATGCCGCCGCGTGCCCGCGGACCACCCCCGCCTGCCCGCGCATCACCACCCCAGCGATCACGGCCAGCGGCGGACCACCCCCGCCTGCGCGGGGAGAACGGCCCCGTTGTCTCGGACATCAGGCACTCACGCGGACCACCCCCGCCTGCGCGGGGAGAACGCCGGCAGCGCACGCAGACACCTCCGCCGGGTACGAACCACCCCCGCCTGCGCGGGGAGAACCCTTCAGCTCCCATCCGCTCATCGGCCCAACGAGGACCACCCGCCTGCGCGGGGAAATCTGCGCGCGGCGGAGTTGGAGCGCCAGGGGACCACCCCCCCGCCTGCGCGGGGAGAACGACGGCTGGACGAGCCTCACCTGCGATCTCCACGGACCACCCCCGCCTGCGCGGGGAGAACGTGCCCGACGGGCAGTACCTGTTCACGTCGGACGGACCACCCCCGCCTGCGCGGGGAGAACGTGCGAAGGCGAACATCCGCCGACTGCTGGGCCGGACCACCCCCGCCTGCGCGGGGAGAACGGGTCAGTCCTCCGTGGTGGTGTCGGCGACGGCGGACCACCCCCGCCTGCGCGGGGAGAACCGCAGCTCCTTCCGGAACCGTTTCAGCAGTTCCGGATCACCCCCGCCTGCGCGGGGAGAACCTCGTCGGGTTCGCCATGGCCGTCGCCTCCCACGGACCACCCCCGCCTGCGCGGGGAGAACCATGGTGTCGACGACGCTCATCAGATGGTGACCGGACCACCCCCGCCTGCGCGGGGAGAACGCCTCCGATGCCCACATGCCGAACCCCCGCCGCGGACCACCCCCGCCTGCGCGGGGAGAACTCGCGGTACGGAAGTTCATGGCGTCACGCCGCCGGACCACCCCCGCCTGCGCGGGGAGAACAGGTACTTGCGTTCCCGCCCCGGGTACCGGTACGGACCACCCCCGCCTGCGCGGGGAGAACTGGTACGACGTGCGCGCGCTCTGGGACGTCACCGGACCACCCCCGCCTGCGCGGGGAGAACCTCCCCGGGGTTCACCTGGTGTGGGGCATGGACGGACCACCCCCGCCTGCGCGGGGAGAACCGCAGCCTGTCGGCGGACGAGCAGAACCGGATCGGACCACCCCCGCCTGCGCGGGGAGAACGGTTCCACGGCCGCCTGCTGCTCGACTCCCGCTGGACCACCCCCGCCTGCGCGGGGAGAACCGCTGCAGACCGTCGTCGCCGCGGCCGGTTGCCGGACCACCCCCGCCTGCGCGGGGAGAACTCGTGCGGGGCGGGCTGGCGGTACGGTGGTGCCGGACCACCCCCGCCTGCGCGGGGAGAACCCGTCATGGCTGCGGATCGGCGGCACGCTGACCGGACCACCCCCGCCTGCGCGGGGAGAACGTCCTCGCCGAGGATCGCCACGCGCTCGGCCTCGGACCACCCCCGCCTGCGCGGGGAGAACCCCACGACGGCCCCTGCGGTAATGCCTGCCACCGGACCACCCCCGCCTGCGCGGGGAGAACGGAGATGCACGTCGGCCATCTCCGCTCGACGGTGGACCACCCCCGCCTGCGCGGGGAGAACTCGCTGCCCTCGATGGTGATGAAGAGCCGGGTCGGACCACCCCCGCCTGCGCGGGGAGAACTTGCGCGGTGCGGTGTTGCAGGTCCATCGGCGCGGACCACCCCCGCCTGCGCGGGGAGAACCCGTCGCCCGACGGGTCGACGGCCACCGCCGCCGGACCACCCCCGCCTGCGCGGGGAGAACGGGCATCAGCGAGGCCAAGCGGTACGCGGTGCGGGACCACCCCCGCCTGCGCGGGGAGAACCGCTGTGGGTCCTGCTGCGTGATGACCTGAACCGGACCACCCCCGCCTGCGCGGGGAGAACGGATCGGGACAGCACCCCGCGCCCCGCATGCACGGACCACCCCCGCCTGCGCGGGGAGAACCGATCGTCCTCGACTCGCGTGGTGCCTATGCCCGGACCACCCCCGCCTGCGCGGGGAGAACACGCCGCTGGACTCCGCGTTGCGCCGCAGCATCGGACCACCCCCGCCTGCGCGGGGAGAACTCTCCCGGGCTGTGCAGTGCCGGGCGAAACCCCGGACCACCCCCGCCTGCGCGGGGAGAACTCCGCCAGTGCGGCCTCGATCTCGCCCTGCGCCGGACCACCCCCGCCTGCGCGGGGAGAACGTCCTGGGCCTAGGAACCGTGGGTCGGAAGGACGGACCACCCCCTCCTGCGCGGGGAGAACGGCTATCGGCGGGGACGACGCATGTTCTCCTGCGGACCACCCCCGCCTGCGCGGGGAGAACTGCGACCTGGACAGCGGCTCCCTCACAGCGACCGGACCACCCCCGCCTGCGCGGGGAGAACAACGACATCTCGTCCATGTCGCCGCGCGCCATCGGACCACCCCCGCCTGCGCGGGGAGAACCACACCTCGCCGGTGTGCTGCTCGTACAGGCCCGGACCACCCCCGCCTGCGCGGGGAGAACCCGCTGGAGGGATGGACCGACCTGTCGTGTGACGGACCACCCCCGCCTGCGCGGGGAGAACGGGTCGATGCCCCACGGGCCCTCGGTCGCCGCCGGACCACCCCCGCCTGCGCGGGGAGAACTCGACGCAGAGCAGTGCGTGCTCGGAGGCATGCGGACCACCCCCGCCTGCGCGGGGAGAACCCAGCCCGCCCCGCTTGGGGTTGAGGAAGTGGCGGACCACCCCCGCCTGCGCGGGGAGAACGAACGCCCGGCGGATGTCGTCCAGGGGGTCCGCGGACCACCCCCGCCTGCGCGGGGAGAACGGTTTCGGAAGGCGCGGAGGGGGTCCAGCAGGCGGACCACCCCCGCCTGCGCGGGGAGAACGGCAACGGCATGGGCTTGGGGATCGGGGCAGGCGGACCACCCCCGCCTGCGCGGGGAGAACCATCGCGTCGTTGAACTTGTCCATGCCCGAGGCGGACCACCCCCGCCTGCGCGGGGAGAACCGGTAGGCGCACCCTCGCGGCGCGTCAACTACCGGACCACCCCCGCCTGCGCGGGGAGAACCACGGGCGCGTGGCGCTCTGGCCCAAGCACCACGGACCACCCCCGCCTGCGCGGGGAGAACATCGCCGCACGGAAGGCCGTGGAATCCGGCGCCGGACCACCCCCGCCTGCGCGGGGAGAACCCTCTACCACCTGCGGGTTTCGGGGGACTTTGCAATCGCTTGGCCTACTCGGTGTCCGCTCACGTTGCCAGTGTGGCAGGGCTTGGGGGCTGGTGTCGTCAGCGACCGCGACGGGGTGTGGGGCGACGGTGTCCGGTCTCAGGTGTCTCCGGGTACTGCGGCGCTCCGAGCAGTGGTGCGCTGGCTTGAGTGAGATGCCGAGGAATAGCCTGCGGCAGAAGGGGGCGGGTGGTGACGGGGGTTTAGGGGCAATGCCGTTGCGTTAGGTGGGTTGGGGTCTTGTGATGAGGACAGCTTGAGTACCGGTGCGGGTCGGCTGTGGCCGGTCACGGTGTTCAGTTCGCTTGAGGTGGTAGTTGGACATCTTGCGTTTCACGACGCGGGCCTGGCTGCGGAGTCGCCTGACGGGCAGGAGCCGTTCCATGAGGTCCTGCTCGAGCATATCCAGGGCTCTGACCAGGAGCTCAGGGGGAAAAGCTGCCCGGCGTGACGGTCACGCTGCGCCGGGCAGAGCGCAATGTTTCGGTGAAGGAGACCCGGTCGGGGTCCAGGCCGCGGGTGGCTGCCGTTCTCAGCATGAGTTCGCGCAGAGCATGGTGGACCAGAAGATGCGCCCAGATCTGCTGCCGGATGCCCTCGGGCGTTTTGCTGCTGAGTACGACGCGTGGGCCTCGCTGGTGCGTCTTGATCTCGGCGAAGACGGACTCGATCTCCCAGCGCTCGCGGTAGAGCGCGGCCAGTTGCCGGGCTGGATACCGGCGGGCGTTCAACAACGTGGTGACCAGGCGATAGTCGTCGCTTTCACCCTCGCCGGCCCGGTCCTTGAGCCGGTAGGCCAGGACACGAACCACGACCGGCTCATGGCGGGCAGGGCCGCTACTGGCTCTGATGTGGGACAGCCATGAGCCGTCGCGGAATCGGGTGATGACGGGCAGGACACGGTTGGCGGGCACTCTCCACAGCAGGTCGGCGCCGGTGGCGGTGAACGCCTGCCACAACGGCACCCCGAGGAACTCCCGATCGGCCAGGACGAGCTGACCTGGGCCGGCAGAACGTGGCAGGCGGCCCACCAGGGTGACTTCCCCGGTGCGGCAGCCGGCCAGCTCCGCATCCAGCACCGCGTGACTGCCGATCTCCACCAACGCTGCCATCCGCACCTGCGGAAACGCACTCCTGCCCGACCCGCGGCCACTGCCCGGACGTCCGAAGGCGGCCTCGTTGGCTTCGCTGTCCGCAACGTCCCAGCAAGTGCCATCCACGGCCAGCAGCCGCAAACCCCGCCAGAACGCGCCGGGCGTCGCCTCGGTGGCCATCGGCTTCGCCGTGGTCGCGAACAGCACCCGCAGCGGTTCCGAGCCCAGCCGATCCCGGGCCCTGAACAGTGAGGACTTCGCCGGAACACGCCAGTTGCCCAGCAGCCCCAAACCCCGCAATCCCTCGACGAGATGGCGCATCACTTCCAGATACGGGGCGGGCGAGAACAGCGCCAGACCCAGCACGAAATACACCACCAGCCGCGCGGGAAGCAGCCGCTGACGCTGCTCAGAACGCCCGCATGCGGCCACCACCCGGTCCACCAAGCCTGGCGGATACACCCAGGTCAACAAGCCGAGACCCGATAAGTCAGACACACCCGCAGCCACCCGAACCACCCCCGGGATCCACTGCCCAGCAGCCTACGCCTAGGGTGTGTCCAGTTAACGGCTGATCTTGATTGTTGGGGTTCAGTTGTTGGCCGGGGTGAGCCGGCCCTCGAAGGCGATCTGGAAGGCGTTCAGGG
>NZ_JBFAXL010000096.1:0-21807 GCF_040680795.1 Streptomyces sp. NPDC051976 | reverse complement strand
GTGTTCAGAGGTGTCCTCTACCTATGTGGCCCCCGGGGGGTGGTGGTAGGCGGATCGCGCGGGCCGGGGGCGTGCGGCCCCGGGCCGGCTCGTCAGTAACGCACCACGGTGCGGGTCAGCCCTTGCCGAGGTCGGTGACGTCCTCGTCGGCGAGGATCAGGTAGAGCTTCTTGCGGGCGTCGTTCACCACGGTCAGCGCCTTGTCGCGCTGTTCCGGGGTGCCGGTCGCCCACACCTGGCGGAACGCCTCGACGAGACCGCCGCCCGCCTTCCTGATCTCGTTCATGGCATCCCAGTCGACGCCGCGGCCGGCGTCCTCCCACGGGGCCTCGGGGCCCGCGTCGGCTTCCGTCCTGCCCGCGTCGGTGAGGGTGAACAGCTTCTTGCCGCCCTCGCTCGCGCTGGTGATCAGGCCCTCGTCCTCCAGCAGTTGCAGCGTGGGGTAGACCGAGCCGGGGCTCGGCTTCCACGCGCCGCTGCGCTCGGCGATCTCCTGGATCATCTCGTAGCCGTGCATCGGCCGGTCCTTGAGCAGGGCCAGGATCGACGCGCGTACGTCGCCGCGCCGGGCCCTTCCGCGCGGCCCGCCCCGCCCTCGGCCGCCGGGGCCGAAGGGCCCGCCGCCGAAGGGCGGTCCGAACGGCCCGAAGGCCGGCCGCCCCTGCTCGCGCTCGCCCCATCCGTGATGTCCGGGGCCGTGGTGTCCATGTCCGTGTCCTTGGGAACGCATGGTGACGCTCCTTTCATCGTTGATCGTTCGCGATGCGTCAACGATATATCGGAACTGTTCGTAGAGCAAGCTTTCCGAAGGATTGGCGTGTGACCTGCCGCGATGCGCCGCGCCGGGTGCGGCGCACCGGGCCTCAGCGGGCGCCCGGCGCGGACAGCCAGGCGTTCGCGGCCTCGACCCGGCCGCAGACATGGAGCTTGGGGTAGGCGTGCTCCAGGTGCTTGTCCACCGTGCGGGCGCTGATGTCCAGGCGGTGGGCGATCTGCTGGTTGGTGAGGCCGTCCGCCAGCAGGCTGAGCACCGCGGCCTCGCGGCAGGTGACGAGTTCCCGGCCCGCGGGCGGCCGGGCGAGGCGGTCCATGACCCGGCTGAGCCGGGCGCGCAGCAGGACGGCGGTCGCCACGTCGGTGTCGGTGAAGTCGCGGTCGCCGCGGTTGACGGCGACGCACATCCGGCGCGGCCGCCCCCGCGCGTATCCCGCGGGGAAGGCCATCGCGAGCTGGTACTCGGCGCCGAGCGGCCGGTACACCTCCTGGTAGAGGGCCATCGCGTGGAAGTCGGCGCGGTCCTGCACCGCCGAGCGGCGGACCGGGGTGCCGGGTCCCGTGACGGTGTGCGTCACCAGCGGGTCGCCGGCCGCGCCGCGCAGGAAGGCGTCCACGGTCTCCGGGCGCAGGAGGTCGGCCGGAAGGGTGCGGTGCGCCCGCGCCGGGCCGGGATGCGGCGCCCAGACGATGCTGTCGCCCGGAACCGCCTTGAGCAGCAGCGGAAGCAGCGCCGGTACGAGTGCGTCCTCGTCGACGGCGTCGATCAGAAGGTCCACCACGGCGAGCACGCGTCGTAGGGCGGCCTCCCCGGCCGTGCTCATACTCCCAGCCTGACCAGGTGGCCCCGGCCGGTCAAGACAACGGGCCGGGTGTCAGTGGGCGGCGGCGTACACCCGGTTGACGGGACTCTCGGCGGCCAGCGTCCAGTGGTGCAGCCCGGCCTGGTCGGCGATGCGGCGCACCGCCTCCTCGCCCGCGTGGTTGCCCAGCGCCTCGGGGCCGTGCTGGGCGAGCGCGGACGGCAGGCAGACGGCGACGGACGAGGCCGTCACCGCGCGGCCGATGGGATTGACGTTCTCCAGGACGTCCGCCGAGGCGTTCGGCTCGACGATCATGCAGGTGCCGCCCTCGGCCAGCGAGCGCGCGGCCTGCCGCAGCGCGCCGCCCGGGTCGCCGATGTCGTGCAGGCAGTCGAAGAAGGTGATGAGGTCGAACCCGTCACCGGGGAAGTCCTGCGCGGACGCCACGTCGAATTCCACCCGGTCGGCCAGTCCTTGCTCCTCCGCGATACCGCGCGCCTTGTCGATGGACGGTTCGTGGAAGTCGTACCCGTGGAATGTGGAGGCGGGGAAAGCCCGCGCCATCAGCATCGTCGAGTAGCCGTATCCGCAGCCGATGTCGGCGACCGAGGCGCCGTGCCGGAGTTTCTCCTCCAGGCCGTCTATCGCGGTGATCCACTCGGGGACGAGCTGGGCGCTGTATCCGGGGCGGAAGAATTTCGCGGTGCCCTCGAAAAGGGCCGCGCTGTGTTCCGCCCAGCCCACTCCCTCACCGGTCCTGAACGCCTCCATCAAGGTGTCCTCGGTGTCGTAGAGGGCCTGCAGCATGGT
Organism: Streptomyces sp. NPDC051976; assembly: GCF_040680795.1. NCBI lineage: Bacteria > Bacillati > Actinomycetota > Actinomycetes > Kitasatosporales > Streptomycetaceae > Streptomyces > Streptomyces sp. NPDC051976. The sequence goes on along the minus strand of NZ_JBFAXL010000096.1, from coordinate 19,420 downwards.
GAAGAACCCGGCCGCGTACGTCGGGGCCCTCGGGTCGGCGAGCACCGCCGCGTGCTCGTCGGGCAGCAGATAGCTGTCGGTCCGCGCGTCGTAGGTGAGGTACTCCCCCGCCACCTGGGCGGCCAGCCACTCCCTGACGTACCGCTCGTGCAGCCCGGTTCTTATGGCGAGCTGCCGCGAGGTGAGCGGCCCCGCGGAGGCCATCGCGGTGTAGAGCCCGAGGCGGTCGCCCAGCGAGGTGCACAGGCCGGCCACGGCGGCCCCGGCGTCGGTGATCACCCGTTCCAGGAACTGCGCCATCCGGTCCTCGTCCATGGCATCAGCCCATCAGCCGAGGTCGGCGGGGCGCAATACGGTCTTCCACGTACTGCCGGGCGGCATGCGCGCGAGGCTGCGGCGAAGGGCCCGCGCACTAAAATGAGGTGGAGGAGGTGCATCATGCGGAAGGTAGCCGACTGCCGGGATTACCCGAGCGAGATGAACTGCAGCCTCACCATCTCCGGTGAGGAAGAGGAAGTGGTGCGCGCCGCGGCGGAGCACGCCGTGTCCGTCCACAGCCACGAGGACTCCGCCGAGTTGCGCGATCAGATCCGGTCCGGCCTCAAGGACGAGGTTCCGCAGCACGCCTGAGCCGTGCCGCCCAGCGTCGCCGTTCCGCTCCCGGGACGGCGACCGGCACGCCACCGCGCGCACGGCCGTGTCACCGCGCCGGACCGCCCCGTTACGCTCGCGTCATGCGGATCCGAATCGTCGACGCCTTCACCGACCGCCCTTTCGCCGGGAACCCGGCCGGAGTGCTGCTGCTCGACGCCGAGGAGTTCCCCGCGGACCCGTGGCTGCAGCAGGTGGCCACCGAGGTCAACGCCTCGGAGACCGCGTTCGCGCACCCGCTGGGGGACGCGGCCGACGCGGACTGGGCGCTGCGCTGGTTCACCCCGGCGACCGAGGTGCGGATGTGCGGCCACGCCACGCTGGCGACCGCGCACGTCCTGCGCACCACCGGCACCTGGCAGGGCCCGATACGGTTCAGGACCCTCTCGGGCGTGCTGCGCGCCTGGACCGAGGGGGACGGCACGATCACCATGGACTTCCCCGTCGCCCCGCTCACCCCCGCCGAGGCTCCGGACGGCGTCGCGGAGGCGCTGGGCGCGACGCCGCTGACGGTGCTCGACACCGGGCCCGACCTCGGCGACCTGCTGATCGAGGTCGCCGACGAGGCGACGGTACGGGGTCTGGCCCCGGACTTCGCCGCCCTCGCCCGGCTCTCGCGGCGCGGGGTGATCGCGACCGCCGTGGCCCAGGACCCCTCCGGCGGCTACGACTTCGTCTCGCGCGGCTTCTTCCCCGCGGTCGGCATCGACGAGGACCCGGTGACGGGAAGCGCGCACACCGCCCTCGCCGCGTTCTGGTCGCCGCGGCTCGGCCGCCCCGCGCTGACCGGTCTGCAGGCCAGCGCCCGTACCGGGCTTGTCCGCACCCGACTGGAGGGCGAGCGCGTACTGCTCAGCGGGCCCGCGGTCACCGTGGTGGACGGTGAACTGCACGCGGTGCCCTGAACCGTCGGCCCATGGCCGCGCACGCACGTCAGCCGGTCGGCAGCCAGCTCACCTTCCCGGCCAGCAGCGCGTATCCGACGAAGGCCACGGTGTCGATCAGCGCGTGCGCGGCCACCAGCGGCCCGACCCGCCCCCAGCGCCGGTAGAGCAGCACGAAGACGACCCCCATCACCATGTTGCCGACGAAGCCGCCGACGCCCTGGTAGAGGTGGTACGAGCCGCGCAGCAGCGCGCTGGCGGCGAGTGCGGCGGCCGGGGTCCAGCCGAGCTGGCCGAGTCTGCGCAGCAGGTAGCCGACCACGATGACCTCCTCCAGCACCGCGTTCTGCACGGCCGAGGCGATCAGCACGGGGATCTTCCACCACACGTCGGGCAGCGACTCGGGCACCACCGTGAGGTTGAATCCCGCGGCCCGCACCGCGAGGTAGAAGCCCAGCCCCGTGCCGCCGATCACGGCGGCCACGACCACGCCGCGGGCCAGGTCCTTGCGCGGACGGCTCAGGTCGAAGCCGATGGCGGGCATGCCGACCCGTTCCCTGGCCAGCAGGTGCGCGACCAGCGCCACGGGCGCCAGCGCGCTGGCGATGGCGAAGACCTGCCAGGCCAGGTCGAGCCACGGGCGGTGCGGGGCGTAGGAGCTGACGAGGGTGGCCGCCTGGTCCTTGAGGGCGCCCGGCTTGGTGACCGACCCGATGAAGTCGATCAGCGCGGACACACCGCTGGCGCCCAGGGACAGGGCCAGGACGATCAGTGTCTCGCTGCGCAGCGTGCGCGGTGCGAGTTCCGCCTCCCCCTCGTACGGCTGTGCGTGCACGCGGCCCTCCAGTTGCGTCGTCCCGCTTCAGCGCCGTCCGCGCGTGGCATGGTCTCCGGCAAGATTACGAAGGCCGGGGCCGTGCTCTCGGAGCCACCCCCGGGAAAGGCGCCGCCGCCGCGGGCGGTCGCGGGACGACGGCCCCCGCCGCGGGGCGGGGGCCGTCGGTGAAGGTGCGGCTTACGCGACCGGCCAGGCGTGCACCGGGTCGCCCGCCAGCATGTGCTCCCGGTAGGTGCGGGTCATCGCGGCGAGGGCGGCGGGGCGGTCCAGGCCGCGGTCCAGCATCCGGTGGAACACCTCGGCCTGCCATTCGGCGCCGTTGGTACGGCGGCGGCAGCGCTCCTCGATGATGCCGAGGTAGTGGTCGCGGTCGACGGCCTCTATACCCCAGGCGTCCAGGCCGGCCGCGGCCAGCGGGAGCAGTTCGTCCCGGACCAGGTCGGCCGCGGCGACCTCCACCAGGCCGTTGCCGCGCGGCCGCGGCCAGCGCAGGACCGCGCCGATGCCGTCGCGGCAGGCCGCGTCGAAGTTGGCCGCGGCGGCGGCGAAGGGCAGCCGGTGCCAGACGGGGCGGGGCGCCTCGGCGAGGGTGCGCACCAGGCCGTAGTAGAAGGCGGTGTTGGCGATCACGTCGGCGACCGTGGGCCCGGCGGGCATCACGCGGTTCTCCACGCGCAGGTGCGGGACGCCGTCGACCACCTGGTAGACGGGCCGGTTCCAGCGGTAGATCGTGCCGTTGTGCAGGGTGAGCTCGCGCAGCGACGGCACTCCCCCGTCGTCCAGGACGCGCAGCGGGTCCTCGTCGTCGCAGATCGGCAGTAGCGAGGGGAAGTAGCGGACGTTCTCGGCGAAGAGGTCGGCCGCCGAGTCGATCCAGCGCTCGCCGAACCAGGTCAGCGGCCGTACGCCCTGGGTGCGCAGCTCCTCGGGACGGGTGTCGGTGGCCTGCTGGAAGAGCAGCGGGCGGGTCTCGCGCCACAGCTCCCGGCCGAAAAGGAACGGCGAGTTGGCGCCCACCGCGACCTGCGGACCCGACACCGCCTGGGCGGCGTTCCAGACGGCGGCGAAGCGGCCGGGGGTCACCTGCAGATGCATCTGGGTGGAGGTGCAGGCCGCCTCCGGGGCTATCGACGCGGAGGTGTAGAGGAGATGCTCGACGCCCTGGATGTCGATGGTGATGTCCTCGCCGCGCATCGCGAGGATGCGGTCGTTGAGGAGCGTGTAGCGGTCCGCCCGGGAGAGGTTCGCGGAGACGAGGTCCTGCGCCTCGAGGGTGGGCAGAATTCCGACCATCACGATGTGCGCGCCGACGTCGCGGGCCATCCGGTCGGCATAGCCGAGGCCGATCCGCAGTTCCTCGGCGAGCCGGTCGAGCACACGTCCGGAAAGCCGGTGCGGGGCGATGTTTACTTCAATGTTGAACTGGGCCAGCTCGGTCTGGAAATCACTGCTCGCGATGCGCTCCAGCACCTCTTCGTTCATCATGCGCGGCATCCCGTCGGAATCCGCGAGATTCAATTCGATCTCGAGGCCCATGAGATTGCGCGGCCGGTCGAATCGCTTCTCCTCCAACAGCCGCTCCAGCCCCAGGAGACACTGCTGGAGCTTGCGCCGGTAGTGCCTGCGGTCGGCCAGCTCGAAGCCGTTGGCGACGACCTTCTCCCCCACGGCCACGTCCCTTCGTCGGATGGTCCCCACTGGGAGGATGCCCACCCAAATGATCGATAACGCCACGACAGACCCCGGACGGGCGCTAGGCTTGCACTAGCGGCAATCGGAGCACGTACCAGTGGCACATTCAGGTGCCATGGGACCTGCGTAAACACTTGCGAATACACCGTCGAGATCCGGCCGTCCGTGGCGCGCAGAAATATGCAGCGCGCCCCCCATACCCTGCGGGAATGCTCCCGGCACGGCCGCAGAAGAAGGCGAATTCTCACCTTGCGCGTAATACTGGCTGCGACTAGACGAAACACGGAGCAAACACGCGTCATATAAACTCCGCGCACAAGGCAAAGCATCCGCCCTCGCCGGACGTGCCTGAGCCGACCCCTTCCCGCACAGGAGTGCCGTCCGCATCCCCGCCCGCCCGCACCACTGTGTCTCCCAGTGAGAGGCGACATCATGCCGCTGCTTGTCCCCCCAGCTCCCGCTCCTGCCCTCCGGAGCGTCCTGGCCGCCCTCAGCTCGCCCACCGCGGTCCTGGAGGCCCGGACACCCGCGCTGCGCTCGGCCGAAGGGCCCCTCACCGCCGAACACCCGTTGCCTGTCCATGTGTTCGAACCGTCGGCCGTCCCCGGCGCCCTGCCGGAGGCGCGGCTGACCGGATGGCGGTTCCACATCCTGGGCGGCGCGTGGCCGCAGAAGACCGTCGCCGCGGGTGAGACCGTCACGACGGCCGATGGCTGGGTGTTCTCGCGGTTCTCCGAGGGGCCGTACCTGGTCTCCACCGAGCGGGCGCTGCGCCAGGCGGACGCGCTGCCCGCCACGTACCAGCCGCATCTGCTGTCGGTGCCGGGGCTGTACATGCTGGCGCTGTGGCTGCACTGCGACGCGCGCGCGGACGCCGCCACCGCCCAGCCCACCCCGGCCGACCTGCTGGTGCCGCTGGCCCCCGCGCCGCCCGGCATCACCTCGCACCGGGTGCACCGGATCGCGGAGCTGATGCCGGTGCTCTCGCTGCGGCTCGCGCCGCCGCCGCTGATGGGTTCGCCCGCCTGACCTCCCTGTACGGCAACCCGCCCCCGCGACCGCACCTCGGTCGCGGGGGCGCGGTCGTCACCCGGTCTTAGCGGGGGCGTACGGTGGGCGCAACCGCCCGGCCGGGTGACACGTCTTCCCTTAGTGGGGGGAGCCTGCGTGAAATCCCTGCGGATTCACGTCGGTGGGGCAACACTGGAATCTGCCGTACCAACGGGGGTTGGAAATGGAACAGGCAGGCAGCGCGACCGTACACACCACTCATCTCTCGCAGCGAAAGACTCCATCCATGTGCCAGCACCAGCCGCAGTGCCCCACCGCCGACTGCTCCGACCGTGAGGCCGCGTGCACCCTGGCCCACCACCCGGAACAGGGCTGGAGCCTGCTGTGCAACGGGGTGCTGCTCTTCGAGGACACCGGGGAGCTGCTGCCGGACGGGCAGATCATCGCACCGCACCGGCCGTTCGGCACGGAACACGTCACCACCGCGGCCTGACCCCGGGCAGCCGCCCGGAGCAGCGCCGCGTCTCGCACACCCAGCCGGTTCCACTGTCCCCAGCGGAACCGGCTTCGATGTAGATGCCCGGCGGCGCTCAAGCGTCGCCAGGCCCTGGCTGCGAGCTCCCTCAGGCGTCGTAGGCGTCCAGCGGCGGGCAGGAGCAGACCAGGTTGCGGTCGCCGAACGCGCCGTCGATCCGCCGCACCGGCGGCCAGTACTTGTCGGCCGCGGAGACGCCGGCCGGGAAGACCGCCTCCTCGCGGCTGTACGGGTGCTGCCAGTCGCCGCCCAGCGCCGCCGCGGTGTGCGGGGCGTGGTGCAGCGGGTTGTCGTCGGCGGGCCACTCGCCCGAGCCGACCCGGTCGATCTCGCCGCGGATCGCGATCATCGCCTCGCAGAAGCGGTCCAGCTCCGCGAGGTCCTCGCTCTCGGTGGGCTCGATCATCAAGGTGCCCGCCACCGGGAACGACATGGTCGGCGCGTGGAAGCCGTAGTCGATCAGGCGCTTGGCGATGTCGTCGACGCTGACCCCGGTCTCCTTGCTGACCGGCCGCAGGTCGATGATGCACTCGTGCGCGACCAGCCCGCCGGGGCCGGTGTAGAGCACCGGGAAGTGCGGCTCCAGCCGCTTGGCCACGTAGTTGGCGCCGAGGACGGCGATCTGCGTGGCGCGCTTGAGTCCCTCGCCGCCCATCAGCCGCACGTACGTCCAGGAGATCGGCAGGATGCCCGCCGAGCCCCAGGGAGCGCCCGAGATCGGCCCGACACCCGTGGCGGGCCCCGCGGTCGGCTGCAGCGGGTGGTTGGGCAGGTACGGGGCCAGGTGCGCGCGGACCGCGACCGGGCCGACGCCGGGGCCGCCGCCGCCGTGCGGGATGCAGAAGGTCTTGTGCAGGTTCAGGTGCGAGACGTCCGCGCCGAACCGGCCGGGACGGGCCAGGCCCACCAGCGCGTTGAGGTTGGCGCCGTCCACGTACACCTGGCCGCCCGCGTCGTGCACGGCCGCGCAGATGTCGGTGATGTTGTCCTCGAACACACCGTGCGTGGAGGGGTAGGTCACCATCAGCACGGCGAGCTGGTCGCGGTGCTGATCGATCTTGGCGTGCAGGTCGGCGGTGTCCACGTCGCCGTCCTGCCCTGTGCGCACCACGACGACCTTCATGCCGGCCATCACGGCGCTGGCGGCGTTGGTGCCGTGCGCGGAGGACGGGATGAGGCAGACCGTGCGCTGGCTGTCGCCGTTGGCGCGGTGGTAGGCGCGCACCGCCAGCAGACCGGCGAGTTCGCCCTGCGAGCCCGCGTTGGGCTGGATGCTGACCTTGTCGTAGCCGGTGACCTCGGCGAGCTGGTCCTCCAGGCCGTGGATCAGCTCCAGGTAGCCCTCGGCCTGCTCGACCGGCGCGAAGGGGTGCAGCGCGCCGAACTCGGGCCAGGTGACCGGCTCCATCTCGGTGGTGGCGTTGAGCTTCATCGTGCAGGAGCCGAGCGGGATCATGCCGCGGTCCAGCGCGTAGTCGCGGTCGGCCAGCCGCCGCAGGTAGCGCAGCATCGCGGTCTCGCTGCGGTGCTGGTGGAAGACCGGGTGGGTCAGATACGACTCGGTGCGGGCCAGGCCGTCGGGGAGCGCGTCCGCGGTGGCGGCGTCCAGCGCCTCGATGTCGGCGGCGCCGTCCGCGCCGAAGGCGGCGAGCACCGCGGCGAGCTGGGCGCGGTCGGTGGTCTCGTCACAGGCGATGCCGACCAGGTCCGCGTCGGTCTGCCGCAGGTTGACGCCGACGGTACGGGCGGCGGCCACCACCTCGGCGGCGCGGCCCGGCACCCGGGCGGTGAGGGTGTCGAAGTAGCCGTCGTGCACGATCTCGACCCCGGCGGCGCGCAGGCCCGCGGCGAGGATCGCGGCGTAGCGGTGGGTGCGGCGGGCGATCTGGGCCAGGCCCTCGGGACCGTGGTAGACCGCGTACATCCCGGCCATCACGGCCAGCAGCACCTGCGCGGTGCAGATGTTGCTGGTGGCCTTCTCGCGACGGATGTGCTGCTCGCGGGTCTGCAGCGCCAGGCGGTACGCCTTGTTGCCGTCCGCGTCGACGGAGACGCCGACCAGGCGGCCGGGCAGGCTGCGGGCGAACTGGTCGCGGACGGCCATGTAGCCGGCGTGCGGGCCGCCGAAGCCCATCGGCACACCGAAGCGCTGGGTGGTGCCCACCGCGATGTCCGCGCCCAGGGCGCCGGGCGAGGTGAGCAGGGTGAGCGCCAGCAGGTCGGCGGCGACGGTGACGACCGCGCCCAGTTCGTGCGCGCGCTCGATGACCGGCCGCAGGTCGCGTACCGCACCGGAGGCGCCCGGGTACTGCAGCAGCACACCGAAGACGCCGCGCTCGGCGATCTCGTCCGGGATACCGGCGGACAGGTCGGCGACGACCACCTCGACGCCGGTGGGCTCGGCGCGGGTCTCGATCACCGCGACGGTCTGCGGGAAGGTGTCGGCGTCGACCAGGAAGACGCCGTTCTTGACCTTGCCGACCCGGCGGGACAGCGCCATCGCCTCGGCGGCGGCGGTGCTCTCGTCCAGCAGCGAGGCGCCGGAGGTGGGCAGCCCGGTGAGGTCGGCGACCACGGTCTGGAAGTTCAGCAGCGCCTCCAGGCGCCCCTGCGAGATCTCCGGCTGGTACGGGGTGTAGGCCGTGTACCAGGCGGGGTTCTCCATCACGTTGCGCAGGATGACGGGCGGCGTGAAGGTGCCGTAGTAGCCGAGGCCGATCATCGGGGCCAGCACCTGGTTGCGGTCCGCGAGGGCGCGCAGCTCGCGCAGCGCCTCGGCCTCGGTGCGGGCGGGGGGCAGTGCCAGCGCCTCGGCGCTGCGGATGGTGCCGGGCACTGCCGCGTCGGTGAGTTCGTCCAGCGATCCGTAGCCGACGTGCGCGAGCATCTTGGCCTGCGCCTCGGCGTCGGGGCCGATGTGGCGCCTGGCGAACGGAATGCCCGCTTCCAGCTCGGAGAGGGGAATGCGAGGGGAAGTCATCTGCGGAGGCCTCCTGGTCTGCCACGACCTTCGGGGGTGCCGCGGCGCGGACACCCGTACGGCCTCCCCCTCTGTCATCAGAACCTGAGAGCTTCACCGCCCTGGTGGGGGCGGCTTTCACCGTCGGTGAGGGTTCGTACCGGAGATTACGCTTCCGGTCCGCGCCCTGCTTTCCAGAGTGACCTCGCCCATGCGGTACGGGATGCCTGAGAGATTCCGGGGAGGGTTTGCTCCTTCGGCGCCTCCGACACCTTCTCGGAGGCTCTCCCGCATGGGGTCTGCAGCCGATCACCAGCCTACCAGCGCGGTACCGCCGTCCGGTGGGTCGTGTGCGCCGGTTCACGCCGGGCCGTACGGGGGCGGCCCCCGAGTCGACATGGGGCCCGATGTGGCTTTGGGTGGTATTCATCAACAGTCGTCATGAATCGTCGTTGGTTGGAGGGACCGTGCAGACCGACATCGATCCGCGCAGCCTGATCGGCCGCCGCGCCCTCGACCGGGACGGTACGAGGATCGGCACGGTCGACGAGGTGTACCTCGACGACGCGACCGGCGTACCCGAGTGGGCGGCGGTGCGGACGGGCCTGTTCACCCGTGACGCGTTCGTCCCGCTGGAGCCGAGCGAGCTGGTCGACGACGAACTGCGGGTGCCGTTCAAGAAGGCGCTGATCAAGGACGCGCCGGACTTCGGTGTGGGCCGCCATCTGTCGCCCGAGCAGGAGCTGCAGCTCTACCACCACTACGGCATGGACGTGCCCAGGTCGTCGGCCGAGCCCGCCCGTCACCCCGAGGGGGACTTCGGCACACTGGCCGGCGACGAGTAGGGCACCAGCGGCAGGGGGTCGCGGTGGGCCAGCGCCGGGTCGTCCACGGCGAAGGTCCGCACCCGGCCGGGAACGCTGTCCGAGGGGACCTCGAAGCGCACGGTCACCCGCCCCACCCCGCTGCCCTGCACCCACCCCGAGCCGAACTCCTCGTGCTCGACGTCCTGCCCCGGCCACCACAGCTTCGCCCGCTCGGGCGCCGGCGGCGCGGTGGCGGGCAGCTCCGGCGGGGCGTACGCGTCCGGCTCCCGCTCCCCGGCCGCCCGCTCCTCCGCGACCTGCGCGAACAGGTCCTCCTGGGTGAAGTCCGCGAGCCCCGCCACGCCCACCCCGAGCAGCCGGACGCCCCCGGTGGTGTCGACCGGTTCGATCAGCCGCCGCGCGGTCTCCCGGACGACTCCGGGGTCGTCGGTGGGGGCGCGCAGCGTCTCGGAGCGGGTGAGGGTGGAGAAGTCGTACCGGCGGACCTTGACGACCACGGTCCGCCCCGACCGGCCCGCGCCGCGCAGCCGCTGCACACAGCGCTCGGCGAGCCGGTCGATCTCGTACCGGACATGGGCGCGGTCGGTCAGGTCGGCGTCGAAGGTGTCCTCGACGGAGATCGACTTCACGTCGCGGTCGGCGACGACCGGGCGGTTGTCGAGCCCGGCCGCGCTGGCGTGGAGCGAGGCGCCGTGGGCCTTCCCGAGCAGCCGCACCATCTCCGGCTCCCCCGCGTGCACGATCTCGGCGATGGTGGTGATGCCCGCCTTGCGCAGGTGTTCGGCGGTGGCGGGACCGACACCCCACAGGGTCCGTACCGGCAGCGGGTCGAGCAGCGCCCGCTCGCTGCCCGGTGTGACGACCACCAGCCCGTCCGGCTTGGCCTGCTCGGAGGCGATCTTCGCCAGCAGCTTGGATCCGGCGAGGCCCACCGAGGCGGTCAGCCCGGTGGTGGCCCGGATCTCGGCGCGCAGCCGCTCGGCGACCGCCCGCGGGTCACCGCCCAGCTCCCCCGCCTCCAGGTCCACGAACGCCTCGTCCAGGCTGAGCGGCTCTATCAGCGGCGAGACCTCGCCGAGCAGCGCCATCACGGTGTCACTGATCTGGCGGTAGATCCCGAACCGCGGCACCAGATAGGCGGCGTTCGGGCAGAGCCTGCGGGCGTGGGCCATCGCCATCGCCGAGTGGACGCCGTGCACACGTGCCTCGTAGGACGCGGTCGACACGACGCCGCGAGGGCCGAGGCCGCCGACCACCACCGGCTTGCCCCGCAGGCTGGGCTTGGAGGCCTGCTCGACCGCGGCGAAGAACGCGTCCATGTCCAGGTGCAGGATCGTCGGCGAACTTCTCACACCACCGATCGTGCCCCATGCCACCGACAGTCGCCGTACAGCTGTACGGCGTGGGGTCCGATCGACCCTATCCGCCGGACCCGGTCACACCGCCCGGTTGCGCCGCCTGGCCAGTTCGTCGGAGGGGTTGTCGCCCACCAGGGTCTCGCCGGTGTCGACCCGCTCGCCGTGCATCTGGGACAGCGACGCCTCGACGTCACGCCAGACCACGCCCACCGCGATCCCGAAGATCCCCTGGCCGCCCTGGAGCAGGTCGACCACCTCGTCGGGCGAGGTGCACTCGTACACGGTCGCGCCATCGCTCATCAGCGTCATACGGGCCAGCTCGGACTGGCCGACCGAGCGCAGGTGCCACACGGCGGTGCGGATGTTCTGCAGCGAGACGCCCGTGTCGAGCAGCCGCTTGACGATCTTCAGGACGACGACGTCACGGAAGCCGTAGAGGCGCTGGGTGCCCGAGCCGTACGCGGGCCGGACGCTGGGCTCGACCAGGCCGGTACGGGCCCAGTAGTCGAGCTGGCGGTAGGTGATGCCGGCCGCCGCACAGGCCGTGGGCCCGCGGTAGCCGATCTGGTCGGGCTGTTCCTGGGGCCCCGCTCCGCCGCCCGCCTCCGCGGCGGCTCGGGCAAGCGCTCCATGGGTCGGGTACGGGCCGCCGCTCGCCAGACCGTCGCCGGTGCTTCTCACGCCGCCCTCCGTCCCTTCGCGTCCCGGCGCCACGCGCACGTGCCATCGGGACTTTCCACACCGACGGTAGGCAGTCCCCAGGGGCGCGTCAACGATCGCCACGCTCGGCACGCCGAGTGATATTCACCCCAGGAGTGGTTTGCCGTATCCGTGGTGCGGGAACGGCTCACTGGTTACTCGTACCGAAGTCCTCGGGCGAGATCTGGTCGAGGAACTCGCGGAACTTCTCCACCTCGTCCTCCTGCTCATCCGGAATGGCGATGCCCGCGTCGTCCAGCACCCCGTCGCTGCCGTAGATCGGCGTCCCGGTGCGCAGCGCCAGCGCTATGGCGTCCGACGGGCGGGCGCTGACCTCGACGCCGCTGGCGAACACCAGTTCCGCGTAGAAGACGCCTTCTCGCAGGTCGGTGATGCGGACCTCGGTGAGGGTCTGCCCCACGGCCTCGAGCACGTCCTTGAAAAGGTCATGGGTGAGCGGTCGCGCAGGTGTCATCCCCTGCTGCGCGAAAGCGATGGCCGTAGCCTCACCCGGCCCGATCCAGATGGGCAGGTACCGATCGCCTCCCACTTCACGCAGGAGCACGATCGGTTGATTGGAGGGCATTTCGACCCGGACACCCACAACGTCGAGCTCGTTCACACAGCAACCCTAGGACGTGCCCGACGGGTTTGGGTAGTCGGGCACCCCGCGACCCGGACTTCCCCGGCCCCTCGAAGGGGCGGAATCCCCGGTCAGAGCAGGCGTACCCGCAGTGCCGACTGAACCATGGCGGCATGCAGCCGAACGGAGAGGGCGGCCAGTTCCCTGGCGGTCACCTCGGCGTGGTTACGGGTCTGCGGGTTGCGATGCCGGCGCAGCGGGGCCACCACCTGCTCCACCAGGCCCGCCTCCCGGTCGGCGGCGGCCTTCACGGCACGCAGGTGGCGCGGTTCCAGGCCGAAACGCCCCAGGTCGACGATGAGCCGCCCGATGGCCACCGTCTCGGCGTCGTAGCCGCCGTCCCCGCCCGCCTCGACGAGGCCGTACGACTCCCACTGGTCCAGCGCGGCCTCGTCGGCCCCGGTGGCGGCCAGCAGCTCCTCCCGGCCGACCCTCAGCTCCTGGGGCGCCTCCGGCAGCCCCTCGGGCAGCGCTGAGCCGTCCAGGACCTCACGGGACTCGCTCGGCGCCGGCAGCGGCACCCGCTCACCCCGGTCCAGGGCGTCCAGGTGCTCCCTGATCACCCGCAGCGGCAGATAGTGGTCCCGCTGCACCCGCAGCACGTACGCCAGGCGCTCGACGTCCCCGCAGGAGAACTTCCGGTACCCCGAGGGGGTGCGCTGCGGCTCGACCAGGCCCTCCGACTCCAGGAAGCGGATCTTGGAGATGGTGACCTCGGGGAACTCGTCACGCAGCTGCCCCAGCACCGCGCCGATGCTCAGCAGCGCGCCCTCCGCGGCGGTGCCGTTCCCGGCACCGCCCGACGGTGATCTCCGCGTACCCGGCATGAACCTTCCTTCGCGGTCCCGCAGACGCCCGTCAGGGGCGTCAGATGCCCCGCTGGCTGGCGTAGAAGACCAGCCGGTACTTCCCGATCTGGACCTCGTCGCCGTTGGCCAGCGGCACGGCGTCGATCCGCTCCCGGTTGACGTACGTGCCGTTCAGGCTGCCGACGTCGGAGACGGTGAACCCGCCGTCCGGGCCGCGGCGGAACTCCACATGGCGGCGGGAGACGGTGACGTCGTCCAGGAAGATGTCGCTCTGCGGGTGGCGTCCGGCGGTGGTCAGCTCGCCGTCCAGCAGGAAGCGGCTACCGGAGTTCGGCCCGCGGCGGACGATCAGCAGCGCCGAGCCGATGGGCAGCGCCGCGACGGCGGACTGCGCCTCGGACGACAGCGACGGCGCGACGGTCTGGCCGGTGGCCTCCGCCTCGTACGCCTCGAGGCCGGAGATGGAGATCGTGGACGTGGTCTCGGACGGCCGCTCATGGGGAGCGGCGGTGCCGCGCAGCGGCGCGCCGCAGTTCGAGCAGAAGCGGCTGGCCTCCGCGTTGTTGTGCCCGCACCTCGTACATACCGGCAAGCCGAACCCTCCACCCGTGGTTGAGGTTGACTGTCCCCCGAAACCTATGCGGGCGGCGGCGGCAGGGTCAACAGGCGCCACGCCGGGCGCGCCGGAATAGTCGGCGCCCGACTGCCGCGGGTCGTTCCTGAACAGGGGGCGGTCACCGCCCTGCTCCTCCTCCCCCAGGTTCCTGGGGGCGCGATGGCGTGCCGTCGCCGGGTCACCCGACTGCCGCGCGCTCTTGCCGAAAAACCTTCCAAACAACTTCACGGGCGATTCCCCTTGAAAGAAACAGACCCGCCCGTGGGGCAGGACGAACCCTCGCTACACACAGTTTCCACCACGCAACACCCCACCGATGCCCCGACCCCCCGCCTCACTGGGATGACGACCGAGCGTAGTCAGGCTGCTTCGGCACCCGCAAGGCGGACACAACGATCTTCTGCGACCGCACCACGTTCGCCGTGGCCTGCTCCTTCTCCAGCGTCTGCACCACCCCACCGGGGATGTTCAGCGCCGGCTCCAGGTCCTGCGGGTTGCCGATGACCTTGAACTCGTACGGCTGGGACACCTTGTGCCCGTCGATCAGCACCCCGTCGGTGCCCTCCGTGAAATACGTGTCCGCCACGACCCGTACGTTGTTGATCTGGATGGCCTCCGCGCCGGCCGCCCGCAGCTCCTGCAGCGTGTCCAGGAGCGAGTCCGCCTCGACACCGCCCTTGGGGTCGGTGATCGTCAGCGTGATGCCGGGGCCCTGCGCGGCCACGGTGCCCGCGAGGATGCCCAGCTCCTGGGCCTTCTGCCGGGTCTGCTTGAGCGCCTCGGCGGCCTGGTTGGAGCTGGTCTCCAGCTCGGAGCGCTGGTTCTCCAGGCCCCGCTTCTCGTCCTCGAGGCGCTGGGTGCGGTTGTCCAGCTCGGTGAGGATGCGGACCAGGTCCTCCTTGCGGGCGCCGCGCAGCGCCCCGCCGCTGTCGCTGGTCGAGCTGACCTGGATCGCCAGGCCCAGCCCGAGCACGAACAGCAGCAACGCCACGATGAGCTGCGCGCGCGACAGCCGCGGCGGCCACAGCCCGGCCACCAGCCGCTGGCGGCCGGTCATCGGGGCAGGGGTCGCGGCGGGCTCCTCCGCGCCGGCGGCGTGGTCGTCGCCGCCCGCGTGATCGGCGCCCTGCGCGTGCTCGGGCTCGGGCTCACGACCGGGCTCGCGCTCGGGCTCGGGCTCGCGCTCGTGGGACTGGTCGTCGTCGCTCATGCCGCGCTCACGCCCGGAAGACGTGGCGGCGGATGGCCGCCGCGTTGGAGAAGATCCGGATACCGAGCACGACCACCACGCCGGTGGAGAGCTGCGCGCCCACGCCGAGCTTGTCGCCGAGGAAGACGATCAGCGCGGCGACCACCACGTTGGAGAGGAAGGAGACGACGAACACCTTGTCGTCGAAGATCCCGTCGAGCATGGCGCGAATACCGCCGAAGACGGCGTCGAGCGCGGCGACCACGGCGATGGGCAGATAGGGCTCGACCCCGGTCGGCACCACAGGGCGCACCACGAGTCCGACCACGACTCCCACGACGAGGCCCAGTACGGCGATCACTTCGAACCCTTCCCTGTCTTCCCTGGTGTGGCGGAGTTCGCCTGCTGCTGGTTTCCGGGGACCGGTACGGCGTACCGCACGATCAGGCTGGGCGCGGCCGCGAGATGCAGCTTCTTCTCGACGGTGATGCTCGCCCTGATCCCGTAGTTCTGCTGCAACACGTGCAGGTACTGGCCGTCCGCGCTGTCCTGGAACGTGGTGCTCAGCCGCTCCCCGTCCCCGATCGCCAGCACCGTGTACGGCGGAACCAGCGGTTTGTTGTCGACCAGTATGGCGTCACCGGCGGCCCGGATGGCGGACAGCGAGGTGAGCCGCTGGCCGTTGACGGTGATCGCCTCGGCCCCCGACGCCCACAGCCCGTTCACCACGCGCTGCATGTCGCGGTCGCGGACCCGCCCGGTGTCGGAGAAGCCGCTGCTCTCGCGGGGGCCGCCGCCGGTGTCGCCCTGCGACGCCTCCTTGGCGTCGTCGACGACCAGCTTCACCCCAGGCCCCACCACGGGGGTGGCGCCCGCCAGCAGCGCGACCTGCGCGGCGCTGTCACCGCCGTGGTTCTGCAGCGCCGCGCGCTGCTCGGCGGCCACGGTGTCACGCAGCGAGTTCACCCCGCTCTGCAGCTTGTCCGCGCTGTCCGTCTCCGTCTTCACCTGATCGATCAGGTGCTGCCGCTCCTTGGCCTCGGTGGGCGCCGACACCTGGGCCTGGGCGGCGCCCAGGGTCACGACGACGGCGGCCAGCACGAGGCCGGCCGCCAGCCCCAGCTTCCCGCCGAGCTGCTTGGGGAGCCGGGAGCTGCCGACCTCGCCCCTGCGGGCCGCGGCCTCGGCGTAACCTTCGTCGAGGCTGTGCTCCATGATGTTGGTGAGCAGGGACATCGACGCATCAGGACGCCGCTGGGCCGCCCCTTTCACAGGGCTGCTCCGATCGGGTTGCTGCTGCGGCATGCCGCACATCGTCGCACGTCGGGACCGCAACACTCGAACGGCCCCCTCGCGGCGCGCCGTTCACCGTGCGATTCAGCGCCCCGCGCTCTCCACGACCTCCGACCACTCGTCGAGCAGTGCCTGCGCCGATCCGTCGTCCGGCCCTTCCGCCCACAGATGGGTGACCGCCTCGGCGGGGTCGGGCAGCACCATCACCCAGCGGCCGTCCGACTCCACGACACGCACACCGTCGGTGGTGTCCACCGAGCGCTCCCCGGCCTCCTCGACCACCCGGCGCATGACCGAGCCCTTCACGGCCCACGGGGTCGGCACATCGCGCTTGAGGACGTGCGCACGCGGGATCCGGGCGTCGATCTGGCTGAGCGTGAGCTGGGTACGCGCCACCAGGCCGATCAGCCGCACGAAGGCCGCGGACCCGTCGAAGACGCTGCTGAACTCCGGCACGATGAAGCCACCGCGGCCGTCACCGCCGAAGATCGTGTCCTCGGCGCGGCCCACCCTGGTCAGGTCGTCAGGGGACGTCGTCGTCCACTCCACCTGGGTGCCGTGGTACGCGGCGACCTGCTCGCCGATCCTGGTCGTGGTCACCGGCAGCGCCACCCGCCCGCTGCGGCGCTCCGCCGCGACGAGGTCGAGCATCACCAGCAGCGCGCGGTCGTCCTCGATGATGGCGCCGCCCTCGTCGACCAGGGACAGCCGCTCCCCGACCGGGTCGAAGCGCACACCGAACGCGGCCCGCGCGGAGGCGACGATCTCCCCCAGCCGTACGAGCCCGGCCCGGCGGCTCTCCTCGGTCTCCGTGGGGCGGGCCTCGTCGAGACCGGGATTGACGATCAGCGAGTCGACGCCGAGACGGCCGAGGAGGCTGGGCAGGACCAGTCCGGCGCTGCCGTTGGCCGCGTCCACGACGACCTTCAGCCCGGACTCCGCGATGCCGGAGATGTCGACGTCCCGCAGCAGGGCGCCCGTGTAGGAGTCGAAGACCGTCGCCGGGAAGCGCAGGTCGCCGATCTCACCGGGGAAGGCCCTGCGGTACTCCTGCCGCGCGAAGACGCGGTCGAGCTTGCGCTGCGCCCCGGCGGAGAGGTCGGCGCCGCGCTCGTCGAAGAACATGATGTCCAGCGAGTCCGGACGCCCCGGGGACGTCCTGATCATGATGCCGCCCGCGCTGCCGCGTGCGGTCTGCTGCCGCGCCACGGGCATGGGGACGTTCTCCAGGTCCCGGACGTCGATCGCACTCGTCTGGAGCGCGGAGATCACCGCTCGCTTGAGCGCACGGGCACCACGGGAGTGGTCACGCGCGGTGGTGACGGTCGCGCCCTTCTTCAGCGTGGTCGCGTACGCGCCCGCCAGCCGTACCGCCAACTCCGGCGTGATCTCGACGTTCAGGATGCCGGACACCCCCCGGGTGCCGAACAGATGCGCCTGACCGCGCGACTCCCAGATGACGGACGTGTTGACGAACGCGCCCGCCTCGATCGTCTTGAACGGATACACCCGTACGCTGCCGGCGATGTTGGACTCTTCGCCGATCAGGCACTCGTCACCGATCACCGCGCCGTCGTCGATCCGCGCCGCGCGCATCACATCGGTGTTCTTGCCGATGACGCAGCCGCGGAGATTGGTCTGCGGGCCCACGTAGACGTTGTCGTGGATGACGGCCTTGTGAACGAAGGCACCAGTCTTCACGACGACGTTGGAACCGATGACGCTGTGCTCGCGGATCTCCGCGCCCGCCTCCACCTTCGCGTAGTCGCCGATGAACAGCGGGCCGCGCAGTACGGCGTCGGGGTGCACCTCGGCGCCCTCCGCCACCCATACACCGGGGGAGATCTCGAAGCCGTCCATGTCGACGTCGACTTTTCCTTCGAGGACGTCGGCCTGCGCCTTCACATAGCTCTCGTGCGTGCCGACGTCCTCCCAGTAGCCCTCGGCGATAAAGCCGTAGATGGGCTTGCCTTCCTTCATCAACTGCGGGAAGACATCACCGGACCAGTCGACGGAGACATCCGCCTGGACGTAGTCGAAGACCTCGGGCTCCATCACGTAGATGCCCGTGTTCACCGTGTCGGAGAAGACCTGACCCCACGTCGGCTTCTCCAGGAAGCGCTCGACCCGGCCCTCGTCGTCGACAATCGTGATACCGAACTCCAGCGGATTGGGAACCCGGGTCAGACAGACGGTGACCATGGCTCCCTTCTCCTTGTGGAATTCGATCAGCTCGGTCAGATCGAAATCCGTCAGAGCGTCGCCCGAGATGACCAGGAAGGAGTCGTCCTTCAATGCCTCCTCGGCGTTCTTGACGCTTCCCGCGGTCCCGAGCGGTTTCTCCTCGTTGGCGTATGTCAGCTCCATGCCGAATTCTTCGCCGTCCCCGAAATAATTCTTCACAAGGGAGGCAAGGAATTGGACCGTCACTACGGTCTCGGTCAGCCCATGGCGTTTCAGCAGCGTCAGAACGTGCTGCATGATGGGGCGATTGACGACAGGCAGGAGGGGCTTGGGCATGCTCGAGGTCATTGGGCGAAGGCGGGTGCCTTCGCCGCCGGCCATGACAACCGCCTTCATGTCGGAACGTCCTCCTCGTGTGACTCAGTCAGCAGCTGTGGTGGCGGCCGTCACAAGTTGGCGGACCTGCACCACATAGAGGATCCCTGCCCACCAGTACAGGGTTGTACCCCAACCTGCGAACGCCCAGCCGAAAATAGACGCCAACGTCGCAAGCCATCCGCTGCCATCGCTCAGGAGGAGCAGCGGAAAGGCGTACATGAGGTTGAAGGTAGCCGCTTTCCCGATGAAGTTCACCTGGGGAGGTCCGTACCCGTGCCTCCGCAGAATCAGCAGCATCACCGCCATCATGACCTCTCGGCCCAGAAGCAGCACGGTGATCCAGAGTGGAAGGATGTCCCGCCAGGTGAGTCCGACCAGGGTGGAGAGGACAAAGAGCCGGTCAGCGGCCGGGTCGAGGAGGCGGCCGAGGCTGCTGACCTGATTCCACCGACGGGCCAGCTTGCCGTCCAGATAGTCGCTGATGCCGCTGAGGGCCAGTACGAGGAGTGCCCAGCCGTCCACCTTGGGACCACCGAACTCGGGCCACAGAATCAGCCACAGGAACACCGGTACTCCGGCCAGGCGAGCCATACTCAGGATGTTGGGGATCGTGAAGATCCGATCCGTTTGCACCCGTGTCTCCTGGACCTCCACCGGGGGCCCCTCCTGTATGTATGTGCGGACGTTCCGGCCCGACTCTACCCCAGACGCAAAAAAGGCCTGACCTCGGATCCACGATCCGAGGTCAGGCCTCTGAATGATTGTTCGGCGGCGTCCTACTCTCCCACAGGGTCCCCCCTGCAGTACCATCGGCGCTGAAAGGCTTAGCTTCCGGGTTCGGAATGTAACCGGGC
>NZ_JBFAXL010000095.1:0-22193 GCF_040680795.1 Streptomyces sp. NPDC051976 | reverse complement strand
CGCCCTCGGGCGGCGGCCCTTTGAGGACCGCCGCCCGAGGGCCGCGTACGCCGGAGCACCCCTCAGGCGACGCCCGCCTGCAGGAAGAGCCCGCCGTCGACCACCAGGTTCTGGCCGGTGATCCAGGCGGCCTGGTCGGAGAGCAGGAAGGCGGCGGCGCCGCCGATGTCCTCGGGCACGCCGAGCCGCTTGAGCGGATAGCCCGCGGCGGCCTCCTCCTCGCGGCCCTCGTAGAGCGCCGCGGCGAACTTGGTCTTCACCACGGCCGGGGCGATGGAGTTGACCCGGACGCCCGGCGCCATCTCCGAGGCGAGCTGCACCGTGAGGTTGACCATGGCAGCCTTGCTGACGCCGTAGGCGCCGATGAACGGCGAGGGGGCGAGTCCGGCGACGGAGGCGATGTTGACGATCGCGCCGCCGTTCTCCTTCTGCCACGCCTTCCAGGTCTGCTGGGCGAAGCCGAGCGCGGAGATCACGTTGGTCTCGAAGACCTTGCGGGCGACACCGAGGTCGAGGTCGGCGAGCAGGCTGTACACGGGGTTGGTGCCCGCGTTGTTGGCGAGGAAGTCGACGCGGCCGAACGCCTCCATGGTGCGTTCGACGGCGACGGCCTGGTGTGCCTCGTCGTGGGCCTTGCCCGCGACGCCGATGACGCGGTCGGCGCCGAGCTTGTCGACGGCCTCCTTGAGCGCGTCCTCGTTGCGTCCGGTGATGCAGACGCGGTCGCCGCGGGCGACGAGCGCCTCGGCGATGCCGTAGCCGATACCGCGGCTGGCGCCGGTGACGAGGGCGACACGGCCGCTGTCGGGGAGCTGGTTCATGGTGTTCGGGACCTCCGGCTTGTCAGTTGAGCGGGCCGCCGGCCACGTACATGACCTGGCCGGAGACGAAACCGGCCTGCTCGCCGGTGAAGAAGGCGATCGCGTTCGCGATGTCGTCGGGGTTGCCGACGCGCTGAACGGGGATCTGGGTGGCCGCGGCGGCCTGGAACTCCTCGAAGCCCATGCCGATCCGGGCGGCGGTGGCGGCGGTCATGTCGGTGACGATGAAGCCGGGCGCGACGGCGTTGGCGGTGATGCCGAACTTGCCCAGCTCGAAGGCGAGGGTCTTGGTGAAGCCCTGCAGACCCGCCTTGGCGGCCGAGTAGTTGACCTGGCCGCGGTTGCCGAGCGCCGAGGACGAGGAGAGGTTGACCACGCGGCCGAACTTGGCGTCGACCATGTGCTTCTGTACCGCGCGGGTCATCAGGAAGGCGCCGCGCAGGTGCACGTTCATGACGGTGTCCCAGTCGGACGCGCTCATCTTGAACAGCAGGTTGTCGCGCAGGACGCCCGCGTTGTTCACCAGGATCGTGGGCGCGCCCAGCTCCGCGACGACCTTGGCGACGGCCGCCTCGACCTGTGCCTCGTCGGACACGTCGGCGCCGACGGCGAGGGCCCGGCCGCCCGCCGCGGTGATCGTCTCGACGGTGTCCTTGCAGGCGCCCTCGTCGAGGTCGAGTACGGCGACGGCGCGGCCCTCGGCGGCCAGCCGTACGGCGGTGGCGGCGCCGATTCCGCGGGCGGCGCCCGTCACGATCGCGACGCGCTGCTCGGTGGTGGACATCTGATCTCCTCAGCCCTGTGGTGCGGCGCCGCATCCGCCCCGCACACACCCTGGGCACATGAGCGACCGCTTAGTAGGTCCCGTAGCCGAAACCGTAGGAGGGCCGTGACCCTGTGTCAACGCCACCACGGGTGATGTGGCTCAGCGCACCAGCAGGGCGAGCAGCCGGTCCGCCTCCTGTTCCGCGTCGGCGGTCAGCCCGGTGTGGATCGGGCCGGGCTGCACAATGGTGCTGCGCGGCGCGGTCAGCCAGCGGAAGCGGCGGCCCGGGTCGTCCCGTCCCGCCTGTCCGGCCCGCTCGCCGCCCGCGCAGATGCCCTCGTACCCGCGCAGCGCCGTCCGCACCCCGTCGACGTCGGCCGCCGGGTCCAGGCAGCGCAGTTTCCCCTCGTCCAGGTGCACGCGCGCGCCCACGTACCCCTGGGCGCGGCAGTAGACCAGCACACCGGCGTTGATCATCTCGCCGCGCTCGATGCTCGGCACCACGCGCACCAGCGCGTACTCGAAGACATCGCGCCCGTTCGCCGTGCTCACTTGGCGTTCTTCCCCTCGACCCAGGTACGCAGCCACTCCGGCGGCGGCTGCTTCTCCTCCTGCTGCGGCGCCAGCCTGATCCGCTCGTGGATGTCCGCGGCGCGGGCCAGCAGCAGCTCGCGGTAGGCGCGGCGCACCTCGTCGGGCGTGTCGAAGCCGGGCTCGTCGGTCAGCCACTCGTCGGGTACCAGGGCGGTCACCTCGGTCAGCAGCGCGTCGGTGACCCGGGGCGCGAGTTCGGCCGCCGCGGCCACCGGGTCGGGCGAGAAGCGGGCCAGCGCGTGGTCGGCGGCGTCGTAGGGCTTGGCGGACGCGGTGTGGGCGGTCTTCCAGTTGTGGTGCCAGATCAGCGCGGCGCCGTGGTCGATGAGCCACAGGTCCTTGTGCCAGACCAGCATGTTGGGGTTGCGCCAGGAGCGGTCGACGTTGCCGATCAGCGCGTCGAACCAGACGATACGGCCGGCCTCGACCGGATCGACGCCGAAGACCAACGGGTCGAACCCGAGGGAGCCGGGCAGGAAGTCCATCCCCAGGTTGAGGCCGCCGCTGGACTTCAGCAGGTCCTGGATCTCCTGGTCGGGCTCGCCCAGTCCGATGACCGGGTCGAAGTCGAAGCGCACCAGGTCGGGCACGCGCAAGTCCAGCCGCCTGGCCAGCTCGCCGGCGACCACCTCGGCGATCAGCGCCTTACGGCCCTGGGCGGCGCCGGTGAACTTCACGACATAGGTGCCGAGGTCGTCCGCCTCGACCACACCGGGCACCGAGCCGCCTTCGCGCAGCGGCGTCACGTAGCGGATGCCCGTCACTTCTCTCAGCATCCCCCCAGGTTATGTGCCGGGGCGGAGCGTGAGGGACGCGGTGGGTGGGCCGGGGAGCGGGGCGCGCCCGGACACGGGGGCCGCACGGTGGTGGCGGAGGGGCCGGCGGGACCCCGGGGAAAATTCCTGCCGCCCGCGTTGAACGCCACGCCCCGCCGGTCCGTATCAACCGGCATGCGTGACCACACGCTGCCGGGCGGCGGCTCCTCCCCGCCGCCCGGCCCCACGAGCGGACAGGATCCTCCTCATGGCCGAAACCCCCCGAATCTCCGTGCCACCCACCCGACGCGGCATCGTCGCGGCGGCTGGCGGCGTGGGGCTCGCCGCGGCGCTGGCGGCCTGCGGCAGCTCGGACTCCTCGGACAACGCCAAGTCGGACTCCGAGGCCCCTGCCGCCCCCACCACCACCGACGCCGGGGCGCCGCCGTCGACGACCGACTCGGCCAACGGCGGGGGCGGCGGTGGCGGGACGACGCTGGGGAAGTCCGCGGACATCCCGGTCGGCGGCGGAAAGATCTACCCTGACCACAAGGTCGTCGTCACGCAGCCGACCGCCGGGCAGTTCAAGGCGTTCTCCGCCACCTGCACCCACCAGGGCTGCCTGGTCACCAGCGTGTCGGACGGCACGATCAACTGCCCGTGCCACGGCAGCAAGTTCCACGTGGCGGACGGCAGCGTGGCGAACGGCCCGGCGAGCAGTCCGCTGGCCACGCAGAAGGTGACGGTCAAGGGCGACGAGGTGGAGCTCGACGCGTAGCAGGACAGGGCACCACGGGGGCCTACAGGCAACCGATACGGGCCGGACGGGGTTGCGGACACAAAACCGTCCGGCCCTCACCAGACGCGCCGGACGGGCGCCGGGCGGATACGGGGCGCCCGGCACCCGCCCGGCGTCCTTGTGAGGGCGCCGGGGGAAGCGCGTCAGCGGGACGGGCGTGCGAGGGAGGGGCGTGCGAGGGAGGGGCGTCAGCTCCGCCAAGCGCCGAGGATCTCGTCGGTCGTCGTCACGGTGGCCACCAGCGCGAGGGTGTGGCGGACCATCGCCTCGGCGTAGTCGGCGGGCACCCCTGCCACGGCGTCACCGGGCACCACCACGTCGTAGCCGAGGTTGACGGCGTCGAAGACCGCGTTGGGGATCGCGATGTTCAGCGAGACCCCGGTGACGATCAGGGTGCGGCAGCCGAGATTACGCAGCAGGGGGTCGACATCGGTGCCCGCTATCGGCGAGAGTCCGTGCAGCCGGGTGACCCGGAGGTCGGTGTCGGCCACCGGGATCTCCTCGGCGAGCAGAACCGCCGCGCTGCCCTCGATCTGCTGCACGGGCAGCTTGGCGGCGGCGCGGAAGAGCCGGGCGTTGCTGTTGCCGCCCCGGCCGTCGGTACGGCGCTGCGCGACCGCGTGCAGCACCGCGGCGCCCACGATGTGCGCCGCGCCGACGAGCCGGGCGACATTGGCCAGCGCGCCCGAGTCGCGGGCCGCGGCGGCGAGTTGGGGAAGCGCGCCGCCCGGCCCGACGACCCCGCGCTGGCACTCCACCGTGAGCAGCGCGGTGGACTCGGGACGCAGCAGCGCGGAGAGCCGGTCGCCTGAGGTCATGGGCCGACCGTATCTGACTGACCGTCAGATGAGAAGGGCTGGACCTGGCGGGCCGCCGTCCCGCATGATTCCTGACGAGTAGTCAGTTAAGGCTGCACGGCAGCGGCGCGGAGGTGCCACGACCATGACCGTCACCCAGCGGCGGGGCCGCAGGATCATGATGTCCCCGGCCGAGATCGACGCCTTCCTCGCCGAGCGGCGCACCTGCCGGGTGGCGACCGTCTCACCGGACGGCCGCCCGCACGCCGGGGCGCTGTGGTTCGCCTGGGACGGCACCTCGCTGTGGCTCTACTCGCTGGTCCGCAGCCGCCGCTGGGCCGATCTCCGGCACGACCCGCGCGTCGCCGTGGTCGTGGACGACGGCGAGGAGTACGGCGAACTGCGCGGCGTCGAGCTGTGCGGCTCCGTCGAGTTCGTCGGTGAGGCCCCGCGCACCGGTGAGCCGCACCCCGAACTCGACGCGCCCGAACGCCTCTTCGCGACCCGCAACTTCGGCCTCGCCGCCATGCCCCACGACGGCCGCCACGCGTGGCTGCGCCTGACCCCCGAGACCGTCACGTCCTGGGACTTCGCCAAGCTCGCGACTCTCGGGGAGCGGTAGGCAGGGGCAGCCGGGGCCGGGCTCGGGCGGTCAGTCCGTCGGCCGGGCAGCCGACCGGCGGAGCGCCTCGACCGCCGCGCGGATCGCCGGGCGGCGGTCCGCGTCCTCGCGCCAGACCGCGTAGACATGGCGGCGCATGGTGTGGCGGACCGGGGTGACGCATACGCCCTCGGGCATCGGGTCACGGCCCAGACGCGGGATGACGGCCACCCCGAGGCCCGCCGCGACCAGCGCGAGGACGGTGGCGTGCTCCTCGGCGTGGTGGGCGATCCGCGGTTCGACGCCCTTGCCGCGGAGCGTGAACAGCAGCCACTCGTGGCAGAAGCCGCCGTCCGGCCAGGCGATCCAGTCGTCGTCGGCCAGGTCGTCGAGTTCGATCGCCGAGCGGCCCGCCAGCCGGTGCCCCTCGGGGAGCGCGACATCGGCGATGTCGTCGATGAGCGGCGCCTTGGCCAGCCCGCCGGGCAGCGACAGCGGCTTGTTGTACCAGTCGAGGACGACCGCCAGGTCGATGTCCCCGCGGACCAGCCTGGCCAGCGACTCGTGCGGCTCCAGCTCGTGCACCACGGTGCGCAGCTGCGGGTGCTCCTCGCGCAGCGATTTGAGTGCCTTGGGGAAGAGTCCGCGCACGGCCGTCGGGAAGGCGCCGGCGCGCAGCTCGCCGACGGCGGCTCCGCGGTGTGCCTCCAGGTCGGAGTGGGCCAGCTCGACCAGCGACAGTATCCGCTCGGCGTGCCCGGACAGCAGCCGCCCGGCGTCGGTCAGCCGCACGCCGCGGCCGTTCTTCGCGAGCAGCGACTGGCCGGTCTCCCGCTCCAGCTTGGCCATCTGCTGCGACACGGCCGACGTCGTCACGCTCAGCACCTCGGCCGCGGCGCTCACCGAGCCGTGGGTGTCGATGGCGTGCAGGATGCGCAGGCGTTCCAGACTCAACATGTAAGTAATCCTACGTCGTCCGTGTACCAAAACTCGCTTGTTCTACGACATCAAACGCGCCATCGTAGACGCATGACCGCACCCGCCCAGCCCAGGACCGCCACGCCGGATCCCGCGCCGCTCCCCTCCCCGGGGTCGGCGTCCCTGCCCCTCACCTCCGCTTCCCCGGCCGCGGCGGGTGCGGCCGACACGTCCGCCGCCAAGCAGCCCCGCCGGGTCGTCGACTGGCGGATCCGCTTCACCGCGCTGGGTCTGGTCTGGGGCTTCAGCTTCCTGTTCATGAAGGTGGGCAACGAAGCGTTCGCGCCCCTCCAGGTCACCCTCGGCCGGATGCTGTTCGGCACGGCGGTGCTGGCCGTGGCGGTCGCGGTCAAGCGGGACCGGCTGCCGGGCGAGGGCCGCACCTGGCTGCATCTGACGGTGGCCGCGGTGCTGCTCAACACGCTGCCGTTCTCGCTGTTCGCGTACTCCGAGCAGACCATCCCCTCGATGCTCGCGGGGATATGCAACGCGGCGACCCCGCTGTTCTCGATGCTGGTCTCGGTGGTCGCGCTGTCCGAGGACCGGCCGTCGCGGCAGCGGTTCGCGGGCGTCGGGCTCGGCTTCCTCGGCGTGCTGACGGTGCTCGGCGCCTGGCAGGGCTTCTCCGGGCAGGACCCCAAGGGCACGATCATGGCACTGACGGCGGCCTTCAGCTACGCGGTCGGCTGGGCGTACGTCCGGCGCAATCTGGCGGGCAGCGGCAGCTCCAACCTGTCCATGTCCGCGAGCCAGTTGTTCCTGGGCACCCTGCAACTGGCCGTGATCACGCCGTTCTTCACCTCGCTGCCGACGTCCTTCCCCGCCAAGTCCGTGCTGTCGGTGCTGGCCCTCGGCGCGCTGGGCACCGGGGTGGCGTTCCTCATCCAGTACGGTCTGGTCGCCGAGAAGGGCCCGACGATCGGCGCGATGGTCACCTACCTCATACCCATCGTCGCCACCGCCGCGGGCGTCCTGCTGCTGGGCGAGTCGCTGAGCTGGAACGAACCGGTCGGCGCCGCGGTCATCCTGGCCGGTGCCGCCCTCACCCAGCGGCGCCCGAAGCCGGCCGCCGCCGTGGTCCCGGACACAGTCCCGGTTCCGGTTCCGGTCTCGGCCGAGGCGGCCCAGGCACCGATTCCGGCTCAGGCCCCGGCCAAGCCGTAGCAGTCTCCGTAGCGCCGTCACCCGCGGGTGTGGGAGCAGGCGGGCGGCGGCGCTACGGGAAGGTCAGACGAAGCGGCCGGAGCCGCCAGGGCCCGGTCCCGCGGGGCGCAGCACTTGGGCGACGGCGTCGGCGAGCGGATGGATGTCGCGGGGCGTGAGGGCCGAGACGGTGAGCCGCACGCCGGGCGGCGAGGCGAGCCGGAAGCGCTGGCCGGGGGCGACCGCCCAGCCGCGCTGGAGCAGCCCGGTGACGGCGCCGGTCTCGTCGCTGACCGGCACCCAGACGTTCATGCCGCTGCGGCCGTGCGCGACGACACCGCGCTCGGCGAGCGCCCGCACCAGTGCGTCACGCCGCTCGGCGTAGGCGCGGGCGGTGCGCACCGGGTCCACCGCGCCGCTCTCCCAGAGGTGGACGACGGTGCGCTGCAGCAGGTGGCTGACCCAGCCCGCGCCGAGCCGGTGGCGGCCGCGCACGCGATCCACGGTCACCGCGTCCCCGGTGTAGAGGGCGAGCCGCAGGTCGGGGCCGTACGCCTTGGCGGTGGAGCGGACGAGGGCCCAGTGTTCGGTGACGCCGGACAGGCAGTGCAGGGGCAGGTCGACGAGGCCGTGCACGTGGTCGTCGTCGATGACGAGTACCTGGGGATGGGCGGCGAGCAGCGCCCGCAGCTCCGCGGCGCGGGCGGCGGAGACGCAGGCGCCGGTGGGGTTCTGGCCGCGGCCGGTCACCACGATCGCCCGGACCCCGCCACGCAGGGCGCGGGCGACGTCGGCGGTCACGGGCCCGTCGTCGTCCACGCCGACCGGGACGGCGCGCAGCCCCATGGCGGGTACGAGGTCCAGGGTGCTGCCCCAGCCGGGGTCCTCGACGGCGACCGCGTCGCCGGGCCGCAGATGGGCGGCGAGCACCCTCTCGATGGCGTCGAGCGAGCCGGAGGTGATGCCGATCGGACCGGCGGGCACACCGTCCGCGTCGAGGGCGGCGCGGGCCAGCGCGGCGAGGTCGGCGTCGACGGGCGGACCGCCGTAGAGCGCGGGCGAGAGCGCGTGATGGGCCGCCGCCGCGGCGAGGGCGGTGTCCAGTGGGGGCAGCAGCGCGATGTCGGGGTTGCCCTGTGAGATGTCCCGTACGCCCGCCGGGACGTCGATCCTGATCTCGTCGCGGGGCGCGGTCGCCGGGCGTGAGCGGACCCGGCTGCCGCGGCGGCCCGCCGTCTCGATCACTCCGCGGTCCCGCAGCAGGCGGTAGGCGGCGGCGACGGTGTTCGGGTTGACGTCGAGTTCCTGGGCCAGTTCGCGCAGCGGCGGGAGGGCCGCGCCGGGTTTCAGCGCGCCCGAGCCGACGGCGCTCTCGATGTCGGCGGCGATAGCCGATGCGCCCTTACCCGTGATCCGGTATTCTCCTAGCACAAACCATATTATGCACTAGTTCAAAGGATCGCGCCATGCCCTCCGCGCAGCCCACCGCATACCCGTCCACCGACCGCACCGTACCGACCCGCAGCCGCGAACGCGCCTCGTACGACCGCGAGCTGGTGCACGCGGTGCTCGACGAGGGATACCTGTGCCACCTGGGCTTCCTCCGCGACGGCGCGCCGGTCGTGCTGCCCACCCTCTACGCCCGGGTCGGCGAGCGGCTCTATGTGCACGGCTCGACGGGTTCCCGGCCGCTGCGGGGTGCCGGGGCCGCCCCGGGGCTCGCGGTGTGCCTGACCGTCACGCACCTGGACGGCCTGGTGCTGGCCCGCTCGGCGTTCCACCACTCGGTCAACTACCGCTCGGTGGTGGTGCACGGCACCGCGTTCCAGGTGACCGACCCGGAGGAGCGGTCGCTGGCGCTGGACGCGATCGTCGAGCAGGTGATGCCGGGGCGCGCCGACGACTCCCGGCGCGCCAACGCCAAGGAGCTGGCCGCCACCGCCGTCATACGCCTCGACCTGCTGGAGGTCTCCGCGAAGGTGCGGTCGGGCGGCCCCAACGACGAGCCGGAGGACCTCGAACTCCCCTACTGGACCGGTGTGCTGCCGGTCGCGAGGACGTACGGCACCCCGATCCCGGCCGACGACCTCGCGCCTTCCATCGCGCTGCCCGGCTATCTGAGCGGCGAGTGAGGGGCACCCGATGCTGATCCACCCCTGGGACGCGCCCACCGAGGACGGCGAGTGGCGGGACTGGCTGGCCGTCCACGACTTCGGCCAGCTCGCGGTCAACGGCCTGCCGGGCGAGCCGCCCCTCGTGCAGCCGCTGCACTTCGCCTACGACCCGGCGCGCGGCGCACACGGCGAGGCCGTCACCCATCTCGCCCGGCCCAACCCGCTGTGGCGGGCGCTCGAAGCCGCGCCGCGGGTGACGCTGAGCGTCGTCGACGACTACACCTTCATCCCCGGCCCGTGGCACGCCCCGGACGGCGCCCCGCCGGAGCACGGGACACCGACCAGCTTCTACGCGGCCGTCCAGCTCCACTGCACGGCGCATGTGGTGGACGACCCGGAGCTCAAGGCCGAGCTGCTGCGGCGGCAGGTCGGCCACTTCCAGCCCGACGGCGGCACCGCTCCCGTCGTCCCCGACCAGGCGCCGTTCGGCCGGATGCTCGCGGGGATCCGCGGCATCCGGCTCGAAGTCACCGACGTGCGGGCCAAGTTCAAGTACGGCGGCAACAAGCCCGCCGCGACGCAGCGCCGGGTGACGGAGCTGCTGGCGCAACGCTCGGGCCCGCACGACGCGGCCGCCCGCACCCACCAGTTGCGCCGCCTGGACTCCGGAGCGGGCACGGACCACTGACGCGCCGCCCTGGCGGGCGCCGACCCGCGGCGTCGCGCCCCCGCCGCTCGACGGGCGGAACCCGGCGCGGGCGGGGGGCCACGCGGGGCCCGTGTTCGCCGCTGACGGCGGGCGCGGGCCCCACGGCGTTCACCCCGCGCCGCTCACCCGGTGGCAGGCGCCGCCCGGCGGCGTACCGCGGCGGACCTCGCCTCCTCGAGACCGAGGCCCGTCACCGCGGCGAGCAGGATCACGGTGCCCAGCACGGTGGCCGCGGTGAGGCGTTCACCGAGCAGCAGGACGGCGATGGCGGCGGCCGAGACCGGTTCGATCAGGGCGATCACCGAGACGGTCGCGGCCCTGAGCACCGCGGCGCCCGCGAAGTACAGGCCGTAGGCGGCGGCCGTGGGCACCGAGGCCAGATAGCCGAGCAGCAGCAGGGTGCGGCCGAGATCCGCCGTGTGCGGGGTGATGCCCTCGGCCCACGCGGCGGGCAGCAGCACCACCGCGCAGATCGCGAAGGCCCACAGCGAGGTGTCGAGCGGGTCGCCCGCGGTGCCGGTACGCCCGAACCACCGCGTCAGCAGGGTGATCGCCGCGTACCCCGCGGCCGACAGCAGCGCGAGAAGCACGCCCAGCGGGCGTACCTCCGTACCGCCGCCGCCCAGTACCAGGACGGCGAGGCCCAGCAGGGCGCCCGCGACGGCCAGCGTGCCGCCGCGGCCGAGGCGTTCGCCCATCAAGACCCGGGCGGCGAGGGCGATCAGGACGGGGCCGGAGCCGAGGGTGACCACGGTGGCCACCGCCAGCCCGGTGGACCGCACCGCGCAGAAGTACGCGGCCTGGAACAGCGTCAGCCCGGCGCCGGTGGCCAGCACGCGGACCAGCCGGCGGCGCCGCGGCTCGGGCCGTACCGGTGCCGGCGCCGGGCGGAGCGCCCGCGCGACCAGCAGCAGGAGGCAGCCGCCCGCCGCCCGCCAGAAGGTGAGGGCCAGCGGGCCGAGCCCGCTGCGGCCGTACAGCAGCGCCGCCGCCGCACCCGCCGTACCCCAGGCGGTGGCGGCGAAGACGACATAGAGCAGGCCCCGGCCCGTGGACAGGGCAGCCCGGACCGGCATGTGAACAGTGGTGTGGGACACGAGAGTTCTCCCGCGGAAGAGGTGATCAGGTCGCTCGGCACCTTGTGCGGGCAGCCCGATCCACCCCGGTCACCCTCCGGCGCGTGACACGCGCTCCGGGCCCGGTGCGGCCGCCCGCGTCAGCGCGCGGGAGGCGGGAGAACGGTGGAATGCATACCGCCACCCTATGTCCTCCGGACCCGGACCCGGATGCGACCCCGGCGCCCCGGACCCCTGGCATGGGGCCGCGCCGAGGCCACCGCGACGAACGCCGCACGCAACCGGCCCCGAGACGACCCGACGATGCGCGTCCGGGGCCGCGTGCACGCGGGCCTTCCGCCCTCGCGGCGGCCTCGACGGGCGAACTGCCGCAGGAACCACCCCCCCGCCCGGCTCGGCGCGGAGCCGCCCTCAGCGTCCCTTCGGCGTCGCCGCAGGCGCCAGATCCTCGTCCGGGCGCTCACCGTCGCGCAGGTGGGCGCCGGGCTCGCGGCGCACTTCCCCCGGGGGCTCCGCTCCCTGCGGCTCCGGCCCGGGGAGGGGTTCGGTGGCCGGGGACGGGGCTTTGGTGCCTGCCGCGGTCTGGGCGACGAAGGCGCCCGCGAGGACGAGGGTGCCGCCGATGACCTGGTCGGCGCCGAGGTGCTCGTCGATGAGGATCCAGGCGAGGACGGTGCCGACGACCGCCTCGATGCAGGCGACGACGCCGGCGACCTGGGGGGTGAGGCGGCGGACGGCGATGACGCCCGCGAGATAGGCGACGACGGTGGCCACCAGGACGATCCAGGCGAGCAGCAGGACCGCGGGGACCTCACGCTCGCCCAGGGCGGCCCGGTGCCCGAGCACGGCCCAGTGGATGTTCCAGGGGCGGGCGGCGGCGGTCAGTACGACGGTGCCCACGAGCAGGCCGTAGGCGATGACGGCGATCGGTTCGGGGGCGGAGTCGCCGTCCTCCGCGTCCGAGCCGTGGTCGGCGAGGACGAAGTACGCGACCTGGCAGCAGGCCGCGCCGAAGGCGAAGAGCAGTCCGAGCGGGTTGAAGGCGAGCCCGGACCAGATCTCGACGACGCAGGCCATACCGGCCACCGCGAGGACGACACCGAGCGCGGCGGCCCTGGTGACCGGGCGCCGCTGCACGAACCGCACCCACCCCAGCAGCAGGGCGGGGCCGAGGAACTCGACCAGGATCGCGACGCCGACCGGGATACGGGAGATCGCCACGAAGTAGAGGGCCTGGCAGCCGGCGATGCCGAGCAGCCCGAAGCCGATGAGCAGCCCGGGCTTGCGGCGCGGCAGCGTGCGGTGCCGCAGCGCGACGGGCAGCAGGATCAGCGCCGCTCCGGCCACCCGCATCCACACCACGTGCAGCGGGTCGAGACCCGCCTCGATCAGCGGCTTGGCCGCGACCCCCGACCCGCCGAACGCGAAAGCCGACAGCAGGGCGAGCCCCAGCCCTCTGTTCCTCCCCTGAGTTACCTGCATCGGCCCATGATGTCAGCTCGCGACAGGACCGTCATCCCGATAGCCACTGACATCGAGCCCCGCGGAACGCAGTACGGCGACGGCCCGGCAGTCGGGGTCGGCGGCGAGTGCGTCGAGGAGGTCGATGCCGTCGGCCTGGGGACGGCCGCGACGCCAGGCGAGCGTCGCCGCGCGGCGCATCGCGGCCGCGGCGGCGGGGCTCCAGCCGGGTGCGGCGGCCATCGCGACGGTGGGCAGGGCCCCGGAGTCCTCCACGGTGCCGCGCCACGCCAGGCCGTATCCGATGCTGCGCTGCACGAGGTAGCCGAGTACGCGGGCGACCCGGCCGGTGCCCGCGTCGCACGCGTCGCGCGCCAGCGGGTCGTTCTCCAGCAGGGAGTGCAGCAGGTGCGCGGTGTCGACGCTGCGGTCCGCGTCGCGGGTGGCCCGGCGTCGCGCACTGGCCGCCACGGAACGCAACTCGACCGTGAGGCGAGTGTCGTCCGCCAGGTGGTTCAGGTCGAGCGGCGGCCCGTAGTTGCTGTGCACGAACTCCACCCCATCAAACGGGGCCCCTCCCGCGCATCGGCTGCACGGTCCATCCGCGCCTCCGCCCGAGGAGGGGGGAGACCGCCGGGCCCGTCATCCCCGGGGATGAGTCATGGCCACAGCAAGGTCCGGTGCCAGCCCGCACCGCCGTCCCCGCTCCCGCCGCCGGGGTCGCCCTCGCGCGTGTAGCGCAGCCGCAGATGGCGGCCGCCCGGGTCGGCCTGGAAGAACTCCACCTCGCCTGCCCGCAACCGGTACAGGCGGTGTCCGTCGGGCACGCGGTCCGGCTCGGCCGCGACCAGTGCCTCCGCCTCCTGGCGGGCCCGCGCGTACTCCCCCGCGCCGGCGAGCGGCGCGCTCATCCGCCCGGTGAACCCGGCGGCCCGGGACGCGGGCGACCTGCCGAGGAAGTCCTGCCGGGTCGCCCGCTCGTCCGCGGTGGAGACCGGCCCCGCCATCCGGATCTGCCGCCCGTGCGCGGGCCAGTACCAGGTCAGCGCGGCCACGGGCCTCTCGGACAGGTCGCGGCCCTTGCGGCTGCCCGCGTCGGAGGCGAAGAGGACGGCGCAGTCGGCGCTGTCGACGCCGCGCAGCATCAGCACGCGGGCGCTGGGGGTGCCGTCGGCCGCCACCGTGCTGAGCGTCATGACATGGGGCTCGGCCACACCGTCGGCCAGTGCCGCGTCCAGCCAGCGGGCGAAGAGCGGCCCCGGCGCCGCGGGTGCCCGCGCCGGGTCGAAGTGCGGCAGCCGCCCGGCCAGTACGGGCGCGGCCCGCATCCGGGCGAGCAGGCCCGCGTCTCCCCCGGGCACAGCCGCGTCAGCACCGCCCGAGCGCACGCCGTCCGAGCCCGCGCCGTCCGAGCCGGAGCCCGCATCGGCACCGGCACCCGCACCCGCACCCGCACCCGCGTCACCCTCGCGCATCCACGTCTCCCCTCACCCTTCAGGCCGACCACATCTGACGGTCCATCAGTCTTGAGTGTTGCGCCTCCCCCGGCTACGGTGCGCGCACCACCCGGGACTCAGGGAGTGATCGCATGGCCGAAGTCACCGCCCAGGCGCGCATCGCGGCTCCAGCGGGCAAGGTCTGGGACCTGTTGACCGACTTCTCCTCCTACGGCGACTGGAACGCCACGCACACCGGCTTCCCCGACGGCGGCCCCCAGCCACTGGCGGCCGGTGCCTCGTACCAGGAGAACATGTGCATGATGGGCTTCCCCGCCGAGGTGACCTGGACGGTCGACGACCTGGTGCCCGAGCGGGTGCTGGGCACCAGCGGCAAGGGGCCGATGGGGGTCAACCTCGGTATGCGCTACACCCTGACACCCGAGGGCGACGACACCGAGGTACGGATCGACGGGTCGTTCACCGGCGCCGCCGTGTCGCTGATGGCGGGCAAGCTGAAGGACTCGGCGACCGCCGCGCTGCACGAGTCGCTGCGCAAGATCGCCGGACTCGTCGAGTAGCGCGGCGGCCGGGTCGGGCGGCGTGCCGTAAGGGACTCACTTCTTCAGCGGCTGGTTGAAACGCAGCAGGTTGCCCGACGGGTCGCGGAAGGCGCAGTCGCGGACCCCGTAGAACTGGTCCATCGGCTCCTGCAGCACCTCGCCGCCCGCCGCGCTGATCCGCTCGAAGGTGGCGTCGCAGTCGTCGGTGACGAAGATGGCGCCGCGCAGCAGGCCCTTGGCCATCAGCTCCGCCATGACCTGCTTGTCGGCCTCGGAGGCGTTGGGGTCGGCGAGCGGCGGCTCCAGGACGATGTTCACGTCCGGCTGCGAGGGCGATCCGACCGTCACCCAGCGCATGCCCTCGAAGCCCACGTCGTTGCGCACCTCGAAGCCCAACACGTCGCGGTAGAAGGCGATCGCCTTGTCATGGTCGTCGACGGCGATGAAGCACTGCGAAACCTTGATGTCCATGCTGCTCAGGCTACGACTGCGCGGCGGCGCCCGCGTCCCCGTTGCGGAGCGGCCGGGTGTGGATCTTCGCCAGGCAGGCCGGGATCCCCGCGCTGTGGTCGTGGTTGCGGGCCCGGTAGGCGCTCGGGGTCTCGCCGACGAGTTCGGTGAAGCGGGAGCTGAACGACCCCAGCGACGTACAGCCGACCGCGAAGCACACCTCGGTCACCGACAGGTCGCCGCGCCGCAGCAGCGCCTTGGCCCGCTCGATACGGCGGGTCATGAGGTAGCTGTACGGCGTCTCGCCGAAGGCGGCGCGGAAGCTGCGGGAGAAGTGGCCCGCCGACATCAGGGCGTCGCGCGCCAGCGCGGGCACGTCGAGCGGCTCCGCGTAGTCGCGGTCCATCCGGTCACGGACCCGGCGCAGCCGGATCAGGTCCTCGAGACTCTGCGTTCCCACGTGATCAGTTTCCCACAGCCGGACCTGGCCGGTCCCGAACCGATCAGGAATCGAGAAGCGCCGCCGCGGCGCCGCGGCTAGCGTGACGTTCACGGACATCGCGTCCGTCTTCCGCCGGACCTTCCCGGCCCACACGACCACACCACGCTAGGAGCGGACATGTCCTCCACCCAGGGAATCAAGACCGTGCTGCACCCCGTCACCGACCTGGACAAGGCCAAGGCGGTCTACGCGGCGCTGCTCGGCGTGGAGCCGAACGCGGACTCGCCGTACTACGTCGGCTTCGAGGCCGAGGGCCAGCAGATCGGGCTGGTGCCGAACAGCACGGAGCCGTCGCCGGTCACCTACTGGCACGTGGCCGACATCGAGGCCAAGCTTGCCGAGGTCACCGCCGTGGGCGGCACCCTGAAGGACGCCCCGCACGACGTCGGCGGCGGCCGCCTGGTGGCCACCTTCACCGACCCCGACGGCAACGTCCTCGGCCTCATCCAGGACTGACGTCCGGTCCAGGACCGACGTCCGCTCCAGGACCGGCGTCCGGTCCAGGGTCGAGGTCCCGCACCGCAGCCCCGCACAACAGATGGAGACACGGAGAGCATGGCCACGAGGACGAAGGCGTCGTCACCCGCACCGCACGTCGCCGACAGCCACGATCTGATCCGCGTGCACGGCGCGCGGGTGAACAACCTCAAGGACGTCAGCGTCGAGATCCCTAAGCGCCGGCTGACGGTGTTCACCGGGGTCTCGGGTTCGGGCAAGAGCTCGCTGGTGTTCGGCACGATCGCCGCCGACTCCCAGCGGATGATCAACGAGACGTACAGCGCCTTCGTCCAGGGCTTCATGCCCACGCTGGCCAGGCCCGACGTGGACGTGCTGGAGGGCCTGACCACCGCGATCATCGTCGACCAGCAGCGGCTCGGCGCCGACCCGCGCTCCACGGTCGGCACCGCCACCGACGCCAACGCGATGCTGCGCATCCTCTTCAGCCGCCTCGGCACCCCGCACATCGGCTCGTCCCAGGCGTTCTCCTTCAACGTCGCCTCGATCAGCGGGGCGGGCGCGGTCACCGTGGAGCGTGCGGGCGAGACGGTGAAGGAGCGCCGCAGCTTCAGCATCACCGGCGGCATGTGCGCCCGCTGCGAGGGCCGCGGCTCGGTCAACGACATCGACCTGACCCAGCTCTACGACGAGGAGAAGTCGCTCAACGAGGGCGCGCTCACCATCCCCGGTTACAGCATGGACGGCTGGTACGGCCGGATCTTCAAGGGCAGCGGCTTCTTCGACCCGGACCGGCCGATCAAGCGGTACACCAAGCGGCAGCTCCACGACCTGCTCCACAAGGAACCCACCAAGATCAAGGTCGACGGGGTCAACCTGACCTACGAGGGCCTGATCCCGAAGCTGCAGAAGTCGATGCTGTCCAAGGACGTCGACTCCCTCCAGCCGCACATCCGCGCCTTCGTGGAGCGCGCGGTCACCTTCGCCACCTGCCCGGAGTGCGAGGGCACCCGGCTCAGCGCGGAGGCCAGGTCGTCGAAGATCGGCGGGATCAGCATCGCCGACGCCTGCGCGATGCAGATCAGCGACCTGGCCGAGTGGGTGCGCGGCCTCGACGAGCCGTCGGTGGCGCCGCTGCTGGAGCGGCTGGTGGAGACGCTGGTGTCGTTCGTGGAGATCGGCCTCGGCTATCTCTCCCTGGAGCGGCCGTCGGGCACGCTGTCCGGCGGCGAGGCGCAGCGGGTGAAGATGATCCGTCATCTCGGGTCCTCGCTCACCGATGTCACCTATGTCTTCGACGAGCCCACCATCGGCCTGCACCCGCACGACATCCAGCGGATGAACGACCTGCTGCTGCGGCTGCGGGACAAGGGCAACACGGTGCTCGTGGTGGAGCACAAGCCGGAGACGATCGCGATCGCCGACCATGTGGTGGACCTCGGCCCCGGCGCCGGTTCAGGCGGCGGCACGGTCTGCTTTGAGGGCTCCGTCGAGGGGCTGCGGACCGGCGGCACCATCACCGGCCGCCACTTCGACGACCGCGCCCAGTTGAAGGAAGAGGTGCGCAAGCCCACCGGCACGCTGGAGATCCGCGGCGCGACGACGCACAACCTGCGGGATGTCGACGTCGACGTGCCGCTGGGGGTGCTCACCGTCGTCACGGGCGTCGCCGGTTCCGGCAAGAGTT
Organism: Streptomyces sp. NPDC051976; assembly: GCF_040680795.1. Taxonomy (NCBI): domain Bacteria; kingdom Bacillati; phylum Actinomycetota; class Actinomycetes; order Kitasatosporales; family Streptomycetaceae; genus Streptomyces; species Streptomyces sp. NPDC051976. The sequence continues at coordinate 4,485 of NZ_JBFAXL010000095.1, read as the reverse complement.
CACTGATCCACGGGTCGATTCCGGCCGGTGAGGGCGTGGTCTCGGTCGACCAGAGCGCCATCCGCGGTTCGCGGCGCAGCAACCCGGCGACGTACACCGGCCTGCTCGACCCGATCCGCAAGGCGTTCGCGAAGGCCAACGGCGTCAAGCCTGCGCTGTTCAGCGCCAATTCGGAAGGTGCCTGCCCCAACTGCAACGGCGCCGGGGTGGTTTACACCGACCTGGCGATGATGGCCGGTGTCGCCACGACGTGCGAGGTGTGCGAGGGCAAGCGGTTCCAGGCGTCGGTGCTGGAGTACCACCTCGGCGGCCGGGACATCAGCGAGGTGCTGGCGATGTCGGTGGACGCGGCCGAGGAGTTCTTCGGCGCGGGCGACGCCCACACGCCCGCCGCGCACCGGATCCTGCAGCGGCTGGCCGACGTGGGGCTGGGCTACCTCAGCCTCGGGCAGCCGCTCACCACGCTGTCCGGCGGCGAGCGGCAGCGGCTGAAGCTGGCGACCCACATGGGTGACAAGGGCGGTGTGTACGTCCTCGACGAGCCGACCACCGGTCTGCACCTGGCCGATGTCGAGCATCTGCTGGGCCTGCTCGACCGGCTGGTGGAGGCCGGGAAGTCGGTGATCGTCATCGAGCACCACCAGGCGGTCATGGCCCACGCCGACTGGATCATCGACCTCGGCCCGGGCGCGGGACACGACGGCGGCCGGATCGTCTTCGAGGGCACGCCCGCCGATCTCGTCGCCGACCGCTCCACCCTCACCGGCCAGCACCTCGCGGCCTACGTCGGCGCCTGATCCGGCGCCGCAAGCGCCGACGGCACGAACGCCGGGCCGCGGACGGGGAGTTCCCCCGCCGCGGCCCGGCGTCGTGGTGTGACACTGGGCCGTGCGCCGTACCGGTACGGACCGCGGTCAGCGCACCGTCACGGTCGTCGTCCGGGTGCCCGCGGTGAAGACGTAGTCGCCGCGTGCCACCTCCTGCTTGCCCGCCCCGTCGATGTCGCCGGGGGTGACCGCCAGCGCGCTCGGCGGCACGTCGAGCGACACCGTACGGCTCTCACCCGCCGCCAGGTGCACCTTGGCGAAGGCGACCAGCTTGCGCGGCGGCGCGAGGACGTCGCTGGACGGCTGCGACACGTACACCGGCACCACCAGATCGCCCGCCCGGTCACCGGTGTTGGCGACCGCCACCTTCAGGTGGATCGTGCTGTGGGTCCGCGCGGTGGCGGAGTCCGCGGTGACGGAGTTGAAGGCGTAGGTGGTGTACGACAGGCCCGCCCCGAAGGGATACGCGGCGTTGTACGTGGACTCCGGGCCGCCGTTGGTGCCGGGCAGCTGCTGGTAGTACAGCGGCTCGTCACCGATGTCCTTGGGCCAGGAGGCGTTCAGCCGGCCGCTCGGGTTGACCTTCCCGAAGAGCACGTCGGCGACCGCGTGGCCGCCCTCGGTGCCCGGCAGCCAGGACATCAGCAGGCCCTGGGTGCCGTCGGCGTCACCGAGCACCAGCGGGCGCCCGGCGATCACCACGGTGACGACCGGCTTGCCGGTGGCCTTCAGGGACTTCACCAACGCCTGCTGGTCGGCGGTGAGTTCGGGCCGCGGCGCGTCCGCGGCGCCCTCGGCGGCCGCCTTCTCGCCCACCACGACCACGGTGAGGTCGGCGTCCTTGGCCTGCGCGACCGCGTCGTCCGCGGTCTTGGCCTGGACGACCTCGGTGCCCGCGGGCGCCGCCTCCTTGATGCCTTGGAGCACCGTGGTGCCGGGCAGCTTCACGCCGTCGGGCACGCCCTGCCAGCCCACGGTCCAGCCGCCGACCTGGTCGTTGATGTCGTCGGCGTAGGAACCGGCGACGACGATCTTCTTCGCGGACGGGGAGACCGGCAGCACGTTGCCGTCGTTGCGCAGCAGCACCTGGGACTCGTCCGCGGCCTGCCGGGCCAGGCCGGTGTCCGCGCCGAGCACCCGCGCGTCCGCCTTCGAGGCGTCCACATAGGGGTGTTCGAAGAGTCCGAGCTGGAACTTGAGGGTGAGGATGCGCGACACCGACTGGTCGATCCGCTTGACCGACACCAGACCGCGGTCCACCGCGGCCTTGAGCCCGTCGCTCCAGCCCTGCGCGTCGTACGGCTCCATCGCCATGTCCAGGCCCGCGTTGACGGCCTTGGCGATCGCCTCGGGGTAGTCGGCGGCGATGTGGTACGAGTTCTGCAGCGCCCGTACGTCCTGCCAGTCGCTGACGACGACGCCCTGGAAGCCCCACTGGTCGCGCAGCACCTTGGTGAGCAGGTACGACGACGCGGTCGCCGGGACGCCGTTGACGGCGCCGGAGTTGACCATGACCGTCTTGGCCCCGGCCTGCACCGCCGCCTTGTACGACGGCAGCAGGGTGTCCTGGAGGTAGCGCAGCGACACGTCCGCGGGCACCCGGTCGTGGCCGTTGGACGGCTCGGAGTAGCCCGCGAAGTGCTTGACGGTGGCGACCACGTGCTTGGCGCCGTCCGCGGTGTCGATGCCCTTCACGGCCGAGGCGGCCAGGGTGCCGGTGAGTAGCGGGTCCTCGCCGTAGGTCTCGTAGTACCGGCCCCAGCGCTGGTCGCGGGCGAGGTCGGCGACGGGGGCGAAGTTCCAGTCGATGCCGGTGGCGGCGACCGCGCGGGCGGCGGAGGCGCCGACCTGCCGGGCGATCGAGGGGTCCCAGGTGGAGCCGATGCCGATCTCCTGCGGGAAGATCGTCGCGCCGAGCACGTTGTTGTGGCCGTGGACGGCGTCGACGCCGTAGAGCACCGGGATGTGCAGCCGGGAGTTCTCGACGGCGTACTTCTGCACGGTGTTGACCATGGTCGCCCAGTTCGTGGGCGTGTTGACCGCGGGGCCCGCACCGCCGCCGGACAGGATCGACCCGGCCGCGTTGTCGCCGAGCACCGACTTCATGCAGGCCGGGGTGAAGTCGCCGCCGCTCCACTGGCAGTCGCCCTGCATGCGCACCACGGATATCTGGTCCATCTGGCCGATCTTCTCGGCCAGCGTCATCCGCTTGAGCAGGTCGTGCACCCGGACGTCGATCGGCGCTCTCGGGTTGGTGTACGTCGGGTTGTCCCCGGCCTGCGCCGGTACCGACGCGACGGCCGCGACGCAGGCGGCCGCTGTGGCGAGAGTTAACAGACCGCGAAGGCGCAGTCGTCGAGCGTTCCTTGGCATCGCAGGCGTCCCGTTCCTGTTCGGGGTCCCGGCGCTGTGTGGACGGGACCGAGTGCCGTAAACGTTTCCGATCGGCCGGAAGTCTGTCCTCGCCACCACTGATCGTCAAGACTGTACGCACGAGTCACTTTCCGAGGTTTCCTCCGCGCAGAACAGGCACGCCGTGAATATCCGTGAACTGGCCCGCCGCAGCGGCGTTTCGACCGCCACCGTGTCCCGGGCTCTGAACGACCGGGCCGAGGTCAGCGAGGCCACCCGGGCCCGAATCCGCCAGCTGGCGAGCGAGTTGGGCTATGCGCCCAACGAGCCGGCCCGCACCCTGGTGCGCCGCCGCTCGGACACCATCGGGCTCATATGGGACAGCGGCCAGGAGGCGCGCGGGCTGCACAACCCCTTCCTGCTGGGGATGCTGAGCGCGGTGCGCACCGCGCTGTCCGAGGCGGACTACCACCTGATGCTGCTGACCACGCCGGGGCCCGACGACCCGGACACCGCGCATCTGCAGGCGGTGCAGCGGCACAATCTGGAGGGCGTCATCGTGCTGGCGACCCCGGCCGACGACCGCTGCCTGCAGGTGCTGGCCGCCTCCGCGGTGCCCTGCGCGGGCATCGACACGGCCTTCACCGGGCCTCGTACGGTACGCGTCAGTTCGGACAACGCGGCGGGTGCGGAGGCCGCCGTGGAGCATCTGTACGCGCTCGGCCACCGCAGGATCGCCACCGTCACCGGGCCGCTGCACCTGCCGCCCGCCGCCGAGCGGCTGGCGGGGTACCGGCGCGCCTGCGAGCGGCTCGGGCTCGCGGTGCCGCCGGAGTATGTGGCGGAGGGCGACTTCTACCTGGACAGCGGCGAGTCGGCGGCCCGGGAGCTGCTGGCGGTGGCGGAGCCGCCGACCGCGATCTTCGCGGCGGGCGACCAGATGGCGATCGGCGCCCTGCACGCGGCGGCCGCCGCGGGGCTCAGTGTGCCGCGCGACCTGGCGGTGGTCGGTTTCGACGACATCGACGCGGCGGCGCTCGTCCGCCCGGCGCTGACCACGGTCGCGCAGGACCAGCGCAGGCTCGGCGAGGCGGCCGTCGAGGCGCTGCGGGCGCTGCTCGACGCGACCCCGGTCGAGTCGGCCCAGCCGCGGATCGTGCCCACGCGGCTGGTGGTACGCGGATCGAGCCGGGCCCGGGGGGGGGGGCCCCGGCCCGCGGGGGGGTGACCCACCACCGGGCGGGGGAGCCCGAGCCCAGGGCGGTGGCCGCCACCTACGAGAACGGAAGAGCGGGGGGGGTGGGAA
>NZ_JBFAXL010000094.1:0-23163 GCF_040680795.1 Streptomyces sp. NPDC051976 | reverse complement strand
TGGAAGCCTGAAGAACTCCCATCATCGCAGGTCACAAGGCACTTTCTCGTTCCAAGAAGAGTTATCCACAGACATCGAATCGGTGGATCAAGGCTAAGCGGGACCGGGGTTCGCCGTCGACGAGCACACCTACGACGAACTGCTACCAAGCCCTCCGGCAGCCAAGCAGGCCAGCCTTGTCTAGGCAGACGCGGCCGCGGAGAAGCATCCGGGCCGCGCAGCAGTGACATGCCGTCAACCCTCCTCAAGCGGCGCCGGGCACCGGATCCGGCCTGCACAACCTTCAACGCAAAGGACCAGTTCATGGGGCACTACAAGGCGAACCTGCAGGACATCGAGTTCAACATCTTCGACGTGTTCGGCGGCTCGGAGACGTTCGGTTCCGCGGACTACCCCGAGGTAGACGTGGAGACCGCGCGCGACGTGCTGGCGCAGATGGAGCGGCTGGCGGTGAACGAGCTGGCCGAGTCCTTCTCCGAGTCGGACCGCAACCCCCCGGTCTTCGACCCGGTCACCGGCACCGCGCCGCTGCCCGAGTCGTTCAAGCGCTCCTACAAGGCGTACATGGACACCGAGTTCTGGCGCCTCGGCTTGCCCGAAGCCATGGGCGGCACGGCCGCTCCGACCTCGTTGATCTGGGCGATAGGCGAGTTGGTGCTCGGTTCCAACCCGGCGATCTGGATGTACGGTGGCACGGCGCAGTTCGCCCGGATCCTCTCCGCGAATGGCACTGAGGAGCAGCGCAAGGTCGCGCAGCGGATGGTGGAGAACGGCTGGGGCGCCACGATGGTGCTCACCGAGCCGGACGCCGGCTCCGACGTGGGCGCCGGCCGGACCAAGGCGGCCCGGCAGGAGGACGGCAGCTGGCACATCACCGGCGTCAAGCGCTTCATCACCTCGGCCGAGCACGACCTGTCCGACAACATCATCCACCTCGTGCTCGCCCGTCCTGCGGGCCACGGTCCGGGCACCAAGGGCCTTTCGCTGTTCATCGTGCCGAAGTACGAGTTCGACTGGGACAGCGGCGAGCTCGGCGCGCGCAACGGCGCATACGTCACCAACGTCGAGCACAAGATGGGCCTGAAGGTCTCCAACACCTGCGAGCTGACCTTCGGCGAGAAGCACCCGGCCAAGGGCTGGCTGGTCGGCGAGGTGCACGACGGCATCGCGCAGATGTTCCAGGTCATCGAGATGGCCCGGATGATGGTCGGCACGAAGGCCATCGCCACGCTGTCCACCGGCTACCTCAACGCGCTCGAGTACGCGAAGAACCGCGTGCAGGGCGCCGACCTGGCCCAATCCGCCGACAAGGCCGCCCCGCGCGTCACCATCACGCACCACGCCGACGTGCGCCGCGAACTGATGCAGCAGAAGGCCTATGTCGAGGGCATGCGCGCGCTGGTGTTCTACACCGCGTCCTGGCAGGACCGGGCCTGGGCCGCGCGCAACCGGGGCGAGCGGGACGAGCTGGCCGAGCGCGTGAACGACTTTCTCCTGCCGGTCGTGAAGGGCTACGGTTCGGAGAAGTCCTACGAGCAGCTGGCCCGCTCGCTGCAGACTCTCGGCGGTTCCGGCTTCCTGCAGGACTATCCGATCGAGCAGTACATCCGGGACGCCAAGATCGACACCCTGTACGAGGGCACCACGGCGATCCAGGGCCTCGATTTCTTCTTCCGGAAGGTCGTCAAGGACCAGGGTCAGGCGCTGACCCACGTGAAGAACGAGATCGACAAGTTCCTGGCTACCGAGCCCGGCGGCGAAGTGTTGGCCGCGGCCCGCTTGCAGCTGGTCACGGCGCTCTCGGAAGTCGAGGCGATCTTGAACACGCTGTTCACCCAGGCGGCGAAGGCATTGGAGGCACCCCGGCAGATCCACGTGGCCGCGCTGTCTACCACCACCTTCCTGTACGCCGCAGGCGACCTGATCGTCTCCTGGCTGCTGCTGCGCCAGGCCGCCCTGGCCCAGGAGCGGCTGGCCGGCGGGGCGCCGGACAAGGACGTGGACTTCTACCGCGGCAAGATCGCCGCGGCGAAGTGGTTCGCCGGCCACGTGCTGCCGCACCTGGCCGCGACCCGCACGATCATCGAGGCGACCGACCTGTCGCTGATGGACCTGGACGAGGCGGCCTTCTAGGTGCAACGCCGTTCAGTTAGGCGTGGGGGCTGTTGGTCAAGGCTGGTGAACGAGGTAGCGGAGCTGCTGTAGAAGAGGTCTGTCCTCCAAGACATCCTCACTACAGGAGCTCCGCTGTTGGAACAGGCTGCCATAACAGGGACGGTCGGGGTAGCGGCGGGTGTGTTCGCGCCGGGGCATATCGGCGAGCTGACCCGGATCGTGCCGTTCGAGATGGTCGACGAGGTGCTGGCGGAGACCGGGGCGGTGCAGCGAAGGGTCCGGCTGGTGCCGGCGCGGGTCACGGTGTACTTACTGCTGGCCGGAGCGTTGTTCAACGAACTGGGCTACCGGCAGGTCTTCGACCGGTTGTGCGCCGGACTCGCGGGCCTGCCGCTGGTACGGCCCAGCGGCAGTGCCCTGCGCCAAGCCCGCCAGAGGTTGGGTCCGGCACCGTTGAAAGCGCTGTTCGACCTGGTGAGGGGGCCTGCGGCCACGACTGCGGCCGCCGGGCGGTGGCGGGGTTTGACGGTGGTCGCGGTCGATGGGACCTTGCTGCCGGTGCCGGACTGTGCGGCCAACCTCGCGGTGTTCACCCGGCAGCGGCTCGGCAACGGGATCTCGGGTTACCCGCAGCTGCGTCTGGCCGCGCTGGTGGCCTGCGGGACCCGGTCGGTGATCGGGGCCGCCTTCGGCCCCGCCGTCACCGGTGAGCTGGAGTACGCCCGCCGCCTGGCGGTGGACCTGCGGGCCGGGATGCTGCTGCTGGGTGACCGGAACTTCGCCGCTGCCGCACTGCTGAACCAGCTGGCCGCCACTGGCGCCGACCTGCTGGTGCGCTGCAAGTCCGGGCGGAACTTGCCAGCGGTGGCCCGCTGCCACGACGGCTCGGCACTGGCCCGGATCGGTGCGCTGACCGTTCGCGTTATCGACGCCGAGATCACCATCCGCACCGCCGCGGGCACCCGCACCGGCCACTACCGGCTGCTGACCACCCTCACCGACCCTGCAACCCACCCGGCCGGTGAGCTCATCCGGCTCTACCACGAGCGCTGGGAGATCGAGACGGCCTACGCGGAGCTGAAATCCACGATCCTGGGCGGACGCGTCCTGCGGGCCCGCACCCCGGCCGGGGTCGAGCAGGAAGTCTGGGCCCTGCTGACCGCTTACCAGGCACTGCGGACCGCGATGACCGATGCCACCGACAGCGTCCCGGGCACTGACCCGGACCGGGCCGGCTTCACCACCGCCCTCGCTGCCGCCCGAGACCAGCTCGTCCTGGCCGCCGGCGTCATCACCGGCACCGACATCGACCTGGTCGGCACCATCGGCCGTCACGTCCTGGCCCACCTCCTGCACCAACGGCGGATCCGCACCAAAGACCGCATCGTCAAACGCGCGATCTCCAAATACAACGCACGCGGACCCGCCATCGACCGCACCACCTACAAAGCCACCATCAGCATCAACATGCTCACAGCCAACCCTTGACAACACCCAGCCCGCCCTAACTGAACGGCGTTGCTTCTAGGTGTGGTGTCTCAGGACGTTGGTTCCACGGCGTCCTCGAAGGTGAGCTGCTGCGGGATCGTGTCGAGCGGCTTCGGTGGCTGGTCGAACACGATGCGGTAGTCGCTGCCGGAGGTCCGGCTGATGGGTGGCTGGCCTCCGAGCGCGGAGTGCGGGCGCTCGCGGTTGTAGTAGTCCGCGAGCGCGTAGGCCCACTCGCGGGCCAGCGTCCCGTTGAACCTCGCCACCTTCCCGTTCGTCCGCGGCGTGTACGGCCTGGTGCGCTTGTGCTTCGTTCCCGTCACGACCAGGGCACTGCCCAGGCGCGAGAGCGGTAGCAGGAACCGTTGTCGATGAGGAGGCGGCGGATCGGCGCGATGTCGTGGGCGGCGAAGAACGCGACGGAACGATGCCAGAACGCGGCTGCGGTCACGGCCTTCTCGTCGTCCAGAGCCTCGGTCAGCGGCACCCCCGGTCACCTCACCCCGGTCAACGACACGGACCTGGCCATCACCTGCACCGGCTCCTGGAGCTCCTCCAGTGGCCGTTCCCTGGGCGACGTCTACAACGACGTGCACGCCACCACCACCACCAACGACGACACCGCGATCTCCTACACCGGCGGCGGCTGGACGGCGAACGGCACCCGCGGCTACGAGGACGCCGCGCACAGCACGCAGACCAACGGTGACACCGCCTCGCTGACGTTCACCGGCACCGCCGTCTCGGGGCGACGCGCGCCCCGGCCCGTGACGGGGGCGGGGCGCGAAGGCGGCCTGCCGGCTGCGGGCGTCAGGCGTAGACGCCGAACTCGTACAGCGAGTAGCCGTACGTCGTGCCGCGTGCGGTCATGGTGAGGCGCACGTACCTGCCGCTCGCGCTGACGTCGAAGTCGTCGACGCCGCCCGAGCCGTTGGAAGTGCTGTGTACCGTCGTCCAGTTGGTTCCGTCGTCGGAGACCTGGACCTGGTACGCCTTGCCGTAGGCGGACTCCCAGCCGAGCTGCACGTGCTTGATCGCCGTGGCCCGGCCGAGGTCGACCTGGATCCACTGGGGATCGCTCCAGTCGCTCGCCCAGCGCGTGGACCAGTTGCCGTCGGTCGCGTTGCCGGGCGGGAAGGGCGCGCCGTTGCCGGTGGCCTGGTACGAGGAGGCCGTGGTCGGCTTGCCCAGCGCCACGTTCGTGCCGTTCACCGGGGGCGCGACGACCTTGAACGAGCGCGTCTCGACACCGACGTTGCCGTGGCCGTCGAAGGCGTAGACGTACACCTTCCACACCCCGAGCGTCTTCGGCGCGGTGAGGGTGAACTGCCCGTCGCCGGTCTGGTCGAAGGCCACCTGGGACAGCCCGGTGCCGCCGTCGACGTACTTGCTGGAGTACATCAGGTTGTAGCGGACCAGGTCGCCCTCTGGGTCGGTGGCCGGGGCGCCGAGGGTGAAGGTGCCGCCGGCCGGGACGCTTCCGGTGGAGCTCAGCGTCACCGCGCTGAACGTCGGCGGCTGGTTCCCGCCGGCCGCGCTCCCGCCGTAGGCCTTGGCGACCGCGTAGTACGACAGCCGCTTCCAGGCCTCGGGGATCAGGTTGAACCAGATCCCGCCGAAGTCGTTCTCGATGCCGTAGTTGAACATCGTCCCGCCGAAGGAGACGCCGGTGTGGCCCGAGATGCACTTCCAGGCATTGGTGTAGCCGGTGGCCGTGGCCACGTCGCCGGGCTGGTCGGGCACGCCGTTGGAGTCGTTCGGCACCTCCCACTCGCCCGGCTCGCCGGACTCGGTGACGATGTACGGCTTGGTGTAAGCGCCGTTCGTCCAGTCGCCCTTGACGTTGCACACCGCGCCGTAGGAGTTGACGGCGTACAGGTCCAGGTCCGGCGAGTACTGCTTGTAGTAGCTCCAGGCACCGGTGTACGCGTCCGTCGAGGTGACCGGGTGGTTCGGGTCGGCGGCGTGGATGGCCTGGGCCACCTGGTCCACGTACTTCGCGTAGGCGACGCGCTCGGCCTCGATCTGGCTGCCGGAGTAGTGGTCCTGGGTGGTGAGGATGACCTCGTTGCCGACGTCCCACATCAGCACCGAGGGGTCGTTCTTGTAGGTGTTGACCCAGTTGACAATGCTGTTCAGGGTGTCGGTCTTGTACGTTGAGTCATTCACGTAGTCGGCGCCCTGGTTGAGCCAGAAGCCGTTGACGACCTTGAGCCCGAAGGCGGATGCCGAGTCCAGCAGCGGCTTGGAACTGGCGTCGGTGCCCCAGGTGCGCACGGTGTTGACGCCCAGCGCCTTCAGGTCGCGCATGCGCGCGGCCGCGCTGTCACTGCTCGGCCCGTAGGTGACGCCCTTGATCTGGTACGGGGCGCCGTCGACCTGGAGCTGCCAGTTGCCCTGACCGCCGGTCACCTTGACCACGCTGGGGTTGGTCGGCGCGGTCGGGTCGGTGAGCGGGGCCGGGGTGGGACCGGTGAGCTGCGAGACGCTCACCGCGCCGACGCTCATGGTCCCGCCGGATGAGGTGTCGGCCGAGGGCGAGGTGCAGCCGCAGACCGCGTTCGGGTACGAACCGCCCATGGCCAGGCCCAGTTCGAGGTAGAAGCCGTGGTCGACGGCCGCCCGCCAGGTGGACAGGCCGACCTGGGACTCGTTGACCTGCCAGACCTGCTTCCCGTCGAGGTACCAGCGGATCTGCTCGTCCGAGACGCTGCGATCGATGATCTCGGAGTACGTGTGGTAGCCGGTCTGGCAGCCTCCGCAACTTGCGAGGCCGCTGGTCATGCCGTTGTACTCGTTGCAGTTGCCGGCCGGGCCGCCGCCGCTGGCCGGAGCGGTGCCGCAGTGCAGGGTCGCCGAGAGCTGGCTGCGCCCGTTGACGTCCTCGAGGATGTCGGTCTCGCCGGCGGCGGGCCACGAGGACGGATCGGTACGGAAGGCGGCGCCGACGGCCTTGAAGGAGGGCCAGTAGCCGAGCCCGTTGGCGGGGGCGGGCTGGTTGATCGAGGCCGAGATCATGAGCTGCCCGCCGGCCGGCGCGGCGAAGTCGCTGCGGACGGTCTGCACCCGGGCGGAGGTCCAGTTGCCGGAGCCGTCCTTCACGGCGGTCAGGTCGAGGTGGTTGCTGCCGTCCAGGTGCAGGTTGGCGGCGTTGGCGGTGTCGGTCTCGACGCTCCCGCCGCGGCTGTTGGCGCCGCTCTGCACGTTCCAGTTGCCGCTGGAGGGGGTCGAGCCCGCGGCGCCGGCGAAGTCGTCGCTCCACACGGGGGACCAGTTGCCGGTCAGGGTGGGGGTCGGGGTCGGAGAGCCGGAACCGGCGGTGCCGTAGACCTGGAACTCCCACAGGGAGTAGCCGTAGCCAGTGGCCCGCTGGGTGCCGTACATCCGTACGTAGCGGCCGGTGCCGCTGACCGTGAGGGTCTCGGTGCCGCCCGGGCCGCTTGCCGTACTGTGGACGTCGGTCCAGGTCTGGGCGTCGTCCGAGACCTGGATCTTGTACGCCTTCGCGGAGGCGGTCTCCCACTGCAGCACGACCTTGTCGATCTGCGCGGAGGAGCCGAGGTCGACCTGGAGCCACTGCGGGTCGCTCCAGGCACTCGCCCAGCGCGTGCCCGTGTCCCCGTCGACGGCGTCGGCGGCCACATAGCCCGCCCCCTCGCTCGAGGAGGAGGTGGCCGGTTTGCCCTGCGACAGCAGGCTGTCGGCGGCCCTGGCGGTGCCTGTACCGCCGACCACGGCATAGAGAAGAAAGGTCAGTGCGGCCACGACCAGCGCGGCGGCACGGGAAATCGGGGTTCCCATCGACTCTCCTGACGGAAGAGGGGGGCATGGACGGGCGGTCAGGGAGAGCGCTCTCGCGTTTTGCTGCGTGATCGTGGGCCCGAGGGCAACTCTGTGTCAAGAGATTTGGCGCCACGAGTGCCGGCGAGTTGACCTCGCGGAGGGTGGCCCCGTTGGAGCGGTGCCGCTGAGCCGATCCACACGCTTCCACCCTCAAGCCGCCCGCTCTTGCCCGTGATCGCGCAGGTGGGGGCACTGCGAGAGCGGCGTCCCGGTCGGTGGAGCGCGGGCGGCCGGCGGGTGTCGGTCGGCCCTCGCGGATACGGGTGCGAACGCGGGGGCCCCGCCGCTCCGGCCATCAATTCCGCGCAGGCGTCTTGACGCAGCCGACCGCAACCCCGGAATATTCTTCCAGCGACGGGGAGAGCGCTCTCCCATTCTCCGGAAAAGCGGCCCCCGCAGCCGCGGGGCCGCTCGTGCTCCTCCGGCTTCCCGTACGCCCCGGACCTCTCGGGCACTTTCCCGTACGGTCCTCCCCTGCCTTTTCCCGTGCTGCCCTGGGCTTTCTGGCCTCTCGTGCCCTACTGCGAGAGTCTGGGACTCAACCGCTTCGTTCTGCTGGACGAGGTGCCCGCGAGCGCCGAGTCGTGGTGCATCGGCCGGTCCATGGCCATCGCCTATCTGCTGACCGTCGAACCCGCCCTGGCCAAGGTGGCGTACTTCCAGGCCACCGACTTGCTCAACCTCGAAGTGGATCCGCTGTTCTTCGACACCACCAGCGCGTACTTCGAGACCGTGGGGGGCGACGATCCCGTCGCCCGCGACGGACGCGGCGAGCGCCTGCCCGACGATGCGCCGGCCGAACAGGCCGCGCGCCGCGACGGGTTTCGCTCGCACGGCAAGTCCAAGGACTCCCGCGACGACCTCCCGCAGATCGTCATCGGCATGGCCGTCACTCGCGACGGCATCCCGGTGCGGGTGTGGTCCTGGCCCGGCAACACCTGCGATCAGGCCCTCCTGATCAGCCAGGTCCGCGACGGCCTGCGCGAGTGGAACGCTGTCGAAGGTCGTCTGGGTCGCCGACCGTGGCTTCACCTCCGCCGCCAACCGCAGGGCGCTGATGCGTGGAGGCGGCGGCTACATCATCGGCGAGAAGCTCCGCACCGGATCCGCAGAGGTGCGGGCCGCCCTCTCACGGCAGGCGGCTACGCCACCGTGTGCGCTGGGCGGCCGGCCTCCGCGCCGCGAACCCGGCCTTGACAGTGGGGCGCTGCAACTCCGAGACTCTGCAACATAACTCCAAAATGTTGCATCATCTCGGGCTGTCTCGCGGGGCAAGTTGCCCTTGTCACCGCCGACGGCAACGCCGTCTAGTCCACCCTCACCGCGTCGAACGCGGTCCCAAGCGAGGTCTTGACCCATGAAGAACGGCAAGAATCTCTGTCTCACAGGAATCCTGATCGTCGTGGCCGCGCTGCCTGCGTGCTCCAGTCCCAGCAGCGATCCGACATCGGGCATCCGGTCGGCGGCGACTGGTAGTCCGATCAAGTTGGGTTTCCTTAACCAGGGCTCCGGCCCGCTGGCATTCCCGGACTTCGCTGCTGGCGGGGTCGCCGCAGTCAAGAAGATCAACGCCACCGGCGGCATCAATGGACACGTGATCGAGCTGGTCACCTGCAGCACCGACGGCTCACTGGCTGCGTCGGTGAGGTGCGCCGACCAGTTCGTGGGTGACCACGTAGCTGCCGTCGTCGAGGGCATCGATCTCAGTTCCGACAGCACGCTGCCGATGCTGACCTACGCCGGTATTCCTCTCATCGGGCACGCACAGTTCGGGATCGACCAGACCAACAGCCCGGACACCTTCTTCTTCGGAGCTGCCCTCGGCGCCTACTACGGTGTCCCGCTCGCGACCCTCGCCCAGAAGTACGACGCCCGACGGATCGCCTTCCTCAACATCGACTCGACGGCTACCCGTGCTATCGCCGACGCCAACCTCGATCCTGTTGCGACAGAGCTTGGGATCGACCTGGAGAAGGTCTTCTACCCGCCGCGCGGGCCGAACTACAACGCCGTCTTCGCGTCCGCGTTGACCAGCAAACCGGACGCGGTTCTCATCGTCGCCTCCGAAGCGGACTGCACCGGCTTGGTCCAGGCCGGGCGCGCGCTCGGCTACAAGGGGACGATCTTCGCTGGCTCCTGCGGCCAGTTCATCACCGCCGACCCGCTGTCAGCGGAGGGCATTCTCACTGACTCCGACGTGTTCCTGCCGGACGACGCCGATAGTCTTCCCCGCAAGGCCGCTGAGCAGGTCGCCATCTATCGGGAGGCCATGAAGGCAGAGCCAGCCCGGAACGTGAACGCGTTCTCCCAGATGACGTTCTCGGGAATGATGGACCTGGCCGCCGCGATGCGGGGCATCAAGGGCGATATCACCGCGGACTCGGTCAAGAAATCCCTGGCTTCAATCAGGCAGGTCACGAGCTTCACCGGACAGACTGTCACGTGCGATGGGAAGCAGTGGCCGAACGCCGTCTCAGTATGTGCTCCGGGGCTGCTGATCTACGAGGTCGAGCACGGTAAGCGCAAGCTCGTGTCAGACGGGTTCGTCGAATTGGCGTTGTCCACGAGAGCCGACGGGCACCGCGCGCGAACTCAACGCTGATTGCGGCGGGACAAGGGCCTCACCATTCGCGCGCCCACGCCGAGAAGACCTGGGCGGTGACACTGGTCCTGGCCGCCGCTCGGGTGCGTGGGTCGCGACTGCTCGACGGGGTGAGCATCGATCAGGCCCTCATCACCGGATTAACGCCGAGTTGCTGTCCGTTGTACTCCGGCGGCCGGGGGCCCGCACGGGGGTCTGCTGGCGCAACATCACGGTTGCTTCGGGCTGCACTGATGGGGCTTCGCGACCGTGCCGCGTGCGGGCCATGACCGCTACCTCTGCCCATCGGCTGCCCGAGCAGCGCCGTAGTTCGTCGACGATGGCCGCCATGCTGGCGGGACTCATCTACCCGCTGAGCTTGAGGCGGAGCTGCAGATTGCGCGCGAGCCCGATGCCGCGCATCGCCCGCGGCGCACGCCGACCTCACCGCACGGTGGCGACGCGAACGCAGGCTCGGGTTTGCCATCCGGATGACTTTGGAAGTGTCTCGCAGCGGTCGGCGAGGGCGGCAACGATGTCCAGTCCGCGGCCGTGCTCATAGCCGGCCGACGACGTCGGCTCAGGTGCGTGCTCGGTGGCCTCACCACTGTCCACGACCGTGATGGAGAGGGTGTGGTCCTTGAGGGACAGCAGTACTGCGAGGTCGGCACGACCGTGCTGGGCCGAATTTCCTGCGAGTTCGCTGACGATGAGGAGCGAGGTGTCCAGGTCATCGCCCACCACCGCCCATCGGGACAGCACGGCTGAGGTGAAACGCCTGACCGTGCGAACCCACTGCGTCTCAGCCGACACCGTGATAGCGGCGTGCAGGGCGAAGGAGGTCCCAGACCACGGCGCGGACGCGTCGAGCGAGGAATACGCCGGTCGGCCTCTTGCTGTGTCGAGGCTGCGGGGGAGCGGGACCCGGAGAGAGTCATCCCGTTCGACGTTCACAAGTGTGGGGGTCATGGCAGCGCTTCTCAATCTGGGGAACAGGAGTGGACGAGTGGGCCCGACCTTCATGTAGGAACCTTGTCCGGAGTGCGTCTTCTGGTGGCACGCCGTGGGAGAGCTAGGGGCGCCGCGCCGCTCGTGTGTGGGACGGCTGCGATGCGTGCAAGCTCGTTTGAGGTGGACCGCCTTGCCAGTGGTAAGGCCTGACTAGGCGCCCGCCGCGTCCGAAGTGGTGTATGCCGTACGACCTGGCACTCGCTAGTACCCGGGTCGAGCGATACAACATTTGCTTCTAATGTTGCACCTATGGTGTGTGCTGTCAAGAACCGCATTGAATCCTGCCGAAGCGCCCAGATGGACGCCCTTCTTCGCGGAACTCGGCGTCGGCGTCGGTGTCGCATCATCGAGCCTTGCCGTGGACACGTCGGTCAGCACCGGCTGCATGTCGCCGCGCGGCGCGAACAGGCCGCGCAGCAGCAGCCGCGGGAGCAGCACGGCGGGCATGAACGGTGGGGTGCGTGCGGCCTGCATTCGCCCAGGTGCTCGTCCGGCGTGCCCATGAGAGGTCCTCTGTGGATCCGGGGCCCTGTGGCGGGAGGGGTTTCGCCGTCCCCAAGGTTTGATGGGGGGCTGGTACTCGGCGTGAGGGTGCCACGGTGCGCAAAGGGGCGGCGGGTGCTTTCGAACCGCGGCGGCTGCGGCTGGACTGTGCCGCCCCGGCGTCGGCGTGCGTGAGTGCCCTTCGTGCTCGCGCGGTAGCTCGTGCGTGCGCGGATTCATGGCCAACGAGGCGCACATGGGGGCGAGTTGGGGTTGCGGCGCCGCGGTCAACGGTGCGGGCTTCACTCATCACGAGTCGCGGTCTCTTTCCACTCCGAGCCTCCGGTGAGGTGACTCTGCGTCCTTGACACCGCGAAACTTCGATGCAACATTACTGCGAAACGTTGCGCCGACGAGCTGGAGGCTCTTGTGGGCGCGGCGGGCGGGGTACCCGCTGTCGGAGACGACGGCGACTCATCAGCGTTGCCGCGTCCAGTGCGGCCCAGAGTGAGGTCCGTGGAATGAACATCAGCAAGAGACTTTGCGCCGCTGCCGCGGCCGCGACCCTGGTTGCTCTTTCAGGGTGCTCGAGCGTCGGGAACGATTCAGTATCGAGCGCTCCCTCCAAGGCGAAGGGGGAGCCGATCAAGGTCGGCTTTCTAAACCAGGGCTCCGGCGCCCTGGCCTTCCCGGATTTCGCGGCCGGTGGGATCGCCGGCGCGCACCACGTCAACGCGGAGGGCGGCATCAACGGGCGGCCGATCGATTTGGTCACCTGCGACACCGACGGCACCCCGGCGGCATCGGTCAAGTGCGCCAACCAGTTCGTGAGCGAGCACGTCGTGGCCGTGGTTCAGGGGATCGACCTGAATTCGGACAACGCTCTACAGATACTGATAGGCGCCGACATCCCCCTCATCGGGCACGCCCAGTTCGGCGTGGTCCAGACGAACAGCGCTGACGCCTTCTTCTTCGGCGCGGCGTCTGGTGCCTACTATGGGCTGCCGCTGGTGACGCTCGCGAAGAAGTACGGCGCCAAGCACATCGCCTTCCTCAATGTCGACACGCCTACGACGCGAACACTCGCCGACGCCAATCTGGATCCGGTCACCAAGAAGCTCGGGATCGACCTGAAGAAGGTCTTCTACCCGGCGATGTCGCCCAACTACAACGCTGTCTTCGCGTCCGCGGTGTCGAGCAAGCCCGATGCCGTACTCATCGTCGCCTCCGAGGCCGACTGCACCGGCTTGGTCCAGGCCGGGCGCGCCCTCGGCTACAGGGGGACGATCTTCGCCGGCTCCTGCAGCCAGTTCATCGCCGCCGACCCGTCGGCGGCGGAGGGCGTTCTCACCGACACGGACATGTATCTGCCCGACGACACCAAGGGGCTTCCGCCGGCGACGGCTCGTCAGGTCGCCGACTACCAGGAAGCCATGAAGGGCCAGTCGGCGAAGAACGTCACCCCGTTCTCGCAGATGACGTTCTCCGGGATGATGGATCTGGCGACGGCCTTGAAGGCCATAAAGGGCGAGATCAAGCCGGAATCCCTGAAGAAGTCTCTGAGGTCCATTCACGGGGTCCAGAGCTACATGGGACAGACCATCTCGTGCGACGGCAAGCAGTGGCCCTATGCCACAGCGGTGTGCGCTCCCGGACTCCTCGCCTACAAGGTCGTTTCTGGTAAGCGGCAACTGGTGTCCGGCGAATTCACCGACGTCGCTTCCTACTACAAGAACTGAGTCCCGTCCGTGGAATGGGTCTTGTTCGCCGTCCTCGGCCTTTCCGCAGGCGTTGCCTATGGAGGCCTTGGCATTGCCGTAGTGGCGACTCATCGGGGCACGGGGGTCGTCAATCTCGCTCAGGGCGCTGTTGCTGTGTGGGGTGCATACGTGTACGCCGCCATGCGCGACACGGGCACTGTCCATCTGCCAGTTGTGGGGATCCCGTTCGCGATCGCGACCGGGGGACCTGCCAGCCCGCTGGTGGCAATAGTGGCCGGAGTCCTGTCGTCGGTTCTTGTGTCGCTGCTTGCCTACGTCCTCGTCTTCAGACCGCTGAGAAACGCTCCGCAACTCGCAAGTGTCGTGGCATCCATCGGGATCACCACCGTGATCGAGTCGATCGTCGCCCTCCAGTTCGGTACGAATCAAACCATCGTGCCCTCGTTCTTCACCACCGGAACGATTCGGTTGGCGGGGCAGGCCGTTCCGACCAACCGGTTCGAAGCACTCGCGCTGTTCGTCGCCATCACGGTGGCTGTCTGGGCGTACCTTCGCTTCACGCGGGTCGGAATCGCGATGGCGGCTTATGCCGAGAACGCGCGGGCGATCACGTTGATGGGCTACTCGCCGACCAGGTTGGCGATTCGTGCGTGGACGCTGTCCGGCCTGATTGCAGGCTTCGTTGGGGTGATGGTCGCTTCACTCACGCCGCTGAATCCGGTCACCATGACGCTGTACATCGTCCCGGCACTCGCGGCGTCACTCCTTGCCCGGTTCCGCTCCGTGATCGTCGTGGCCATCGCGGGTGGGGCGCTCGGTGTTCTGCAGTCGATCGTCACATTCCTCAAGACCGAGGCGTGGTTTCCCACCTGGCTCCAGATCGGGGCGGAGGATCTTCTTCCGCTGCTGTTGATCCTTGCCGTGCTCGTGGTCGGCCGCGGCTCGGTGACCGGGCGCGCGGCCGCAATCGCTGGTCGGTTGCCAGCGGTGAATCGACCACGGTCGGTACGCGGACCAGTGCTCGCCGTCATCGTCGCCACGGGCCTGTGTCTGATGTTCTTCAACGGCAGTTACCGCTTCGCCTTCGCCCAGTCGTTGATCGCAGCGCTCCTCACCCTTTCCGTCGTGGTGTTGACGGGGTATGCCGGGCAGATCTCGGTGGCGCAGCTCGCCATCGCCGGAACGGCGGGTTTGCTTGTCGCGCGGCTCGCAATCGACGGGGGGCTTCCGTTCCCCGTCGCCGCCGGAGCGGCGATTCTCCTCGCCACCATGCTGGGCACCCTCACCGCGCTGCCAGCGCTCCGGGTCGTGGGGATTCAGCTGACCGTCGTCACTCTGTCGCTTGCAGTGGCGGTACAGTCCGCGCTTTTCGCCAACCCCAGCCTGAGCCCGGCCGACTTGGGCAACGTGCCCGCACCGTCTCTCTTCGGCGTTGACATGAGTGTCAGGGCAGGCTCTAATGTCGCGCGCGCACAATGGGTGATCCTCTGCTGCGGCGTGCTGATCGGCGCGATGTTCCTTGTCGCCCGAGTGATGGGCGGGCGCACTGGCGTACGGCTCCTCGCCATCCGCTCGAACGAACGCGCGGCGGCCTCGATCGGCGTGGGTGTCGTCGAGACGAAGGCCGTGGTCTTCGCCCTGTCGTCGGCGCTGGCGGCGTCGGCTGGCGTATTGATGACTTACGGTCTCGGCCAGTTCTCGAGTTCTTCGTTCGACGTGCTCTCGGTCGGGCTGCCCCTGCTGGCGTTCGCCTATCTTGGCGGGATCACGAGCATTTACGGCGCTCTGGTCGGCGCCCTGATGGTTCCAGGTGGCGTCGTTTATGTGTTGCTGACGGCTTGGTTCGACGATCCCGGATCGTGGTACCTGCTCGTGTCCGGGTGTGCGCTGGTAGCCACCGCGATTTCGTATCCGGACGGGATCGCGGGGACCGTGTCCCGCCTGTTGCCCCCTCGTCGGGAGAAGAGCCATCAAACCGTAGCAACGACAGAGCCAGATGACGGCATAGCGACTCCGTCCGACGTGCAGCGGACAGGCCCTGGTGCGGGCTTCAAGGTTCGCGGGGTCACGGTGAGGTACGGAGGAGTGCACGCCGTCACCGATGTGGACATTGAGGTTGCCCCGGGAGAGATCGTCGGCCTCATTGGACCGAACGGTGCGGGGAAGACCAGCCTGATCGACGGCGTACTCGGCTTCACGCCGTGCTCCGGAGAAGTGACCATCGACGGTCACGTCGTCAGCCGTTCGGCGCCGCATCGCATCGCCCGGAGCGGACTCGTTCGCACCTGGCAGAACCCGGATCTCTTCGCCGACCTGACCGTCGCCGAGAACATGGACGTGGCGAGGCTTCCAGGCCACCCACTGCGCACGCTGCTGGAGGATGTTTTCGGACGGCGTCGTCCGATGCTCCTGTCCGCCGGGGTGCTGGATAGGCTCGACATGGGCGATCGGCTCGGGGCGGAGCCGTCGTCTTTGTCGCTGGGGCAGCAGAAACTACTCGGTGTCGCGAGATCGCTGGTGTCGCGACCGACTGTCGTCCTACTTGACGAGCCCGCCGCCGGTCTGGACTCCGCCGAAAGCCTGCGATTGGGCAGCCACCTGCGAGCCCTTGCGGACGACGGGTTGGGGATCCTGCTGATCGACCACGATATGGATCTCGTTTTCGGCACCTGTGACCGCGTGATCGTGCTGCAGTTCGGCAGGGTGATCGCTTCGGGCGCGCCCGCTGAGGTCCGACAGTCGCCGGCTGTTGTCGCCGCGTACCTAGGTTCGGAGTCGGCTCCCGACCCAGTGCCCTCGTTCGAGGCGGGGCCGCACCCGTCCGCGGGAGGTGAGCGGTGAGCGCGCAGGTACTGAACGTGGAAGGTCTCCACGCGGGCTATCGAGGCGTTGAGGTTCTCCGGGACATCAGCTTCTCCGTGGCCGAGGGTGAGGTCGTGGCTCTGCTCGGGCCGAACGGAGCGGGAAAGACCACAAGTCTGCTGACCTTCGCCGGCGTCATCCGTCCTAGCCGAGGTGCGGTGAGGGTGCTCGGATTTCCGAGTGAGCGACAGTCGACGCACCTTCTTGCCCAACGGGGCATGGTCTTCGTCCCGGAGGACCGCGGGCTTTTCGGGCAGTTGAGTGTCGCGGACACGCTACGTCTGGCTCAGCGCTCTCGTGTGAGGGAGACGGATGAGGTGATGGATCTCCTCCCCGCGCTCAGGCCCTTGTGGCGCCGCAAGGTGGCGCTGCTCTCCGGAGGTGAGCAGCAAATGGTGGCGCTTGCGGCCGCGCTGGTACGGAGGCCTCGCCTGTTGCTGCTCGACGAGATGAGTCTTGGCTTGGCCCCGCAGGTAGTGAGCGAGTTGCTGGCGGCCGTACGTCGCATGGCTGATCAAGACGGGACGGGCGTGTTGCTCGTCGAACAGCACGCACGTGTCGCACTTGCCGCGTCCGATCGGGCAATCGTTCTGCGCCACGGAGAGGTCGCGCTGGAGGGCTGCGCGGAAGACGTCAGCTCTCAGCTCCACGTCGTCGAGAGCTCATATTTGGGCGAGTCAGGAAATTTGGCATGAATCCTAAGTAGATGTCCTATTGACAGGGCATATAATGACACGCAAACTAGATGCAACAAAGTTAGCGAATGTTGCAGGAGGATCAAGTGGCGGAATCAACTGCGAACGGACAGCGGGTGCGAGCAGCCGTGCGTTCGGGTGTCGTAGAAGGATTGAGGGACGGCGGTGTCGCGCGTTTCCTGGGGGTGTCTTTCGCGGCCGCGCCGTTCGGCGACAACCGGATGCGCCCACCGCGACCGGTCCAGCCGTGGGCGGGAGTGAGGCCCGCGATCGAGTACGGTCCGACGGCTCCGAAGGAGCCGTACGCCCCCCAGTTTCGAGACCTCCTGCCGGAAGTGGACATCCCCGGCGAGGACTGCTTGAACCTCAACATCTGGACCCCTGACCCGTCTGCCGGCGGGCTGCCGGTCCTCGTGTTCATCCACGGCGGCGCCTTCCTGGCTGGGTCGGGTTCGGTCGAGCAGTACGACGGATCGGCATTCGCGCGCGACGGCATCGTGTGCGTCACGATCAACTACCGGCTCGGGGCAGAGGGCTTCCTCCACCTCGGCGACGGTCATGCCAACCTCGGGCTCCTGGACCAGCTCGCGGCCCTGACGTGGGTTCAGGAGAACATTGCCGCGTTCGGCGGTGACCCGGCCAGGGTCACGGTCGCCGGGGAGTCCGCCGGAGCGATGAGTGTGACCACTCTGCTCGCCATGGAGCAGAGCCAAGGACTCTTCTCTCAGGCCATCGCACAAAGCGGCGGCGCTCTTCACACCCTGACCGACGAGCTGGGAAGAACTGTCGGCCGCCGTCTTGCGAAGCGACTGGACCTGGAGCCTGACCGCGCTGCACTGAGGCTCGTCAAGCCCTCGGTACTCTCCGCCGCCGTGCGCGATCTGGTGGATGAAGTCCAGGGAACCCCTGACCCGGGTCGATGGGGCTCGCTCGCGCTCACCTTGACTCCCTTCGCCCCGAGCATCGATGGGGAGGTGCTGACGAGGCATCCGCTCGCTGCTCTTCGGTCAGGTGTCAACTCCTCGGTCCGGCTGTTGACCGGATGGAACCGGGAGGAAGCGCGCTTCTTCCTCGTGGCCTCCGGGGCGATCGACCTGATAGATGACGCTGCGCTGGAGGCCGCCGCTCAGGGCTACGGACTCACGGCGAGCGGCCTCGACCTGTATCGTCGCAACCGCTCAGGAGCTTCCGCAGGCGACGTCCTCGCGGCCGTCTTCGGCGACTGGATGTTCGCCATGCCGGCCATCCGAGTGGCCGAGGCGAGGAACGCGGACGCCAGAACGTGGGTTTACCGGTTCGATCACCCGGAAAATCGCTCGAACCACGGATTCGGTGCGGCTCATGCCTCCGAGCTTCCGTATGTGTTCGACACGATCCATCAGGAGCCCACCCACCCGCTGATCGGCGATTCGCCTTCGCATGATGTGGCCGACGCCGTGCATGGCACATGGGTTCGATTCATCCGGGACGGCGATCCGGGTTGGCGCCAGTACCAGCCCAACATGCGGTACGTGGGTGTCATCGCCAAGGGTTTGAATGAAGAGCGCGACCCGGCGGGTGCCGAGCGGGAGGCATGGGACGGTGTCTGCTGAAGGGTTAAGGTATGGCGGTGAGTCCTAAAGCATCGAGCGCCGAGAAGGCCGACCACCCCGGCTCTTGGAAGGCCGTAGGCCTCGCGCGTGCCAAGTTCATGGCCGGCGAGCGCATCGACATGCAAGGCATCGCCGCCGAGTTGGGGGTCGACCGCACGACTCTGTTCCGGTGGGTGGGAAATCGCGACCAGTTCGTCGTGAGCGCCATCGTCTCGATCACAGTCCCCACACTCAAGCGGATCATCGCCTCCGCCAAAGGTGCTGGCGGCAAGAGGATCGCGGATGTCGCCGAGAGGTACGCGCGTGCCTCCATCGAAGCCGACTACTTCAGAAAGTGGTTGGAAAGCGATCCGGAGCGGGCGCTGCGGCTGCTGACGTCGAAGGCGAGTCCCCTCCAACAGCACGTGGTGACCGTCTTCGAGCAGTTGCTCGAGGAAGAGTATGCCGACGGTGAGGGAGCCGCGCCGCTCCCTCTTCCGGACCTCGCGTATCTGATCGTACGCATTATCGAATCATTCGTCTTCTCGGACCTGATCGCAGGGAATGACCCGGACTGGACGAAGGCCGGCATGGCGGTAGCGGCACTGCTACGCGACTAGTCACCCATCGGTTCGGTCACTGCCGGGGAAGCCCGGCAGCGCACTCGTCGCCGTCGTCGGCAGCGACGGGTGCGCCGCCTGACCACGCGCACTTTCGCACGTCGAGGCGATCACTCCTGTTCTTGCACGTCACCGGCTCGTCGGCCGAATGACGTCCCACCGACACCGAGAGTGCCCTCATCCCTCGCCGAGGAGGACGAAGTGTCCAACGCAGCACACGAACTGTGGGTTCACGCCGACGAGCGGCCGGTCGCACTCGCCGTCCGGGACGCGGAGCGATCGTGGACGTATGAAGACGTGCGCTGCCGCAGCGCTGGGTTCGGTGACCGCCTTCGCTCCGCGGGCATCGCGCCAGGGGACCGAGTCCTCCTGGTTCTGCCGACCACACCGGAGTTCGTCTTCGCCTACTACGGCATCCTCGCGCACGGCGCGGTCGCCGTCACGGTGAACCCTTTGTGCCCTCAGCCCGAGCTCTCGTACTTCGTCGAGGACGCCGGGTGCTCGCTCGTCGTCGCGTGGCATGAGACGAGTGACGCGGCACAGGCCGCGGCTGCTGGCGCGGGCATTGACTGCTGGCGCGTGGGTCCGGAGGACTTCGAGGGAAGATCGCTGGTGGCGACACCTGCCCCCGCCCTCAGGCGGGAGGACGACGAGCCCGCCGTACTCCTGTACACGTCGGGAACGACAGGGAGACCGAAAGGCGCCATCCTCACACACGGAAACATCACGGCTTCGGCGAGGAGCTTTTGCGACACCTTCGCGCTCGACGCCGCCGAACGTCTCGGTACGGCCCTGCCCCTGTTCCACGTCTTCGGGCAGATCGCCGTGCTCGCCACGGCATTCCAGGCAGGATGCTCGCTCTCCCTTCTCCGTCCGTTCTCAGGGCTCGGGTTGTTGCAGCAGACAGCAGCGCACCGCATCACCATCTTGTCGGGTGTGCCGACGATGTGGATCGAGATGCTCCACGCTGTGACCGACGCGAAGTCACGGGACCTTCCCGACCTGAAGTTCGTGCGATCGGGCGGTGCGTCTCTTCCTGCGGAGGTCGCCCGCGAGTTCGAGGACTGTTTCGGCGCGACGATCCTCGACGGCTACGGCCTGAGCGAAACCACGGCGGCCGGTACCTCGTGCGCGCCAGGGCGACCGCTCAAACACGGTAGCGCCGGGCAGGCGCTCCAAGGGGTCCGCGTCACGCTGTTCGACGAGTCCGGCCGACCGGTCGAAACCGGCGAGGTCGGAGAGGTCGCCGTCAGCGGGCCCACGGTGATGCGGGGATATTGGAACCGGCCGGACGCCACGGCGTCGACCATGCGAGGCGACTGGTTGCTGACCGGTGATCTCGGCCGCATGGACGCCGACGGCTACCTGTGGATCGTCGACCGCAAGAAGGACCTGGTCATCCGGGGCGGTTACAACGTCTACCCGCGCGAGATCGAGGAGGTCCTCTACGAGCACCCAGCCGTAAGGGAAGCGGCTGTCGTCGGCGTACCTGATGAACGGCTGGGGGAGGAAGTCGCCGCGGTGGTCGCCCTGCGTGCCGACGCGGAGCTCGATGTCGAGACCTTGCGTCCCTGGCTTGAAGAGCGATTGGCCGCGTACAAGGTGCCTCGCCTCTACAGCGTGGTCGACCAGCTACCGAAGGGCCCGACGGGCAAGATCCTCAAACGCGCCATCGACCGCGGCGAACTCAGCGACACCGCCCGCAGAGTCCGGCGCTGACCCGTCCCTGTCCAGGTCGGCACCCACAGGCAGGCCCGAACACAGCCCAGCCGGTGACACGAGCGGAACCCGAGGGTTCCTGACGTCGTCAGCCGACGA
This sequence comes from Streptomyces sp. NPDC051976, assembly GCF_040680795.1. Lineage (NCBI taxonomy): Bacteria > Bacillati > Actinomycetota > Actinomycetes > Kitasatosporales > Streptomycetaceae > Streptomyces > Streptomyces sp. NPDC051976. Next base: position 2,355 of record NZ_JBFAXL010000094.1, on the reverse strand, counting down.
CGGCGCGACGTCGCTTGCCAGGCAGCGCGAGAGCGACTGACATGAAGAAGGAGGCTGACATGGTTGACCACGCAGCGAGCCTGCGTAGCGAACTGGTGCTGTCCGAGAGACGAGGCCAGGTACAGATCCTGACGTTCAACCGCCCCGACCGGCTGAATGCCTGGAACGACGAGCTTGAGGACTTGTGCTTCGCGCTTCTCGATGAAGCCGACGCCGATCCCGACGTCCGCGCGATCGTGATCACCGGCGCGGGACGGGGCTTCTGCTCCGGTGCCGACATGGCTGACCTGGCGCGAGTCAGTGAGTGCGACGACGGATTCCCGCCACCCCGCCCGCGTCCCCGCACGTTCCCGCTGACGATGCGCAAGCCGATGATCGCCGCCATCAACGGTGCCGCCGCGGGCCTGGGGCTCGTCGAGGCCCTGTACTGCGACGTCCGTTTCGCCTCCCCGGACGCCAAGATCACGGCGGCGTTCTCACGGAGAGGACTCATCGCCGAGTACGGCATCGCCTGGTTGCTGCCGCGCCTGATCGGCGTGAGCAAGGCGCTCGACCTCCGGATGACGTCACGGATCGTTGACGGGGCAGAGGCTCTGTCGCTCGGACTTGTCAACCACGTGGTCGACGGCGACAGCGTGGTCGACGAGGCGGTGGCCTACGCCACGGAGTTGGTGACCTTCTGCTCGCCGTACTCCATAGGTGTCATGAAGTCTCAGATATGGGCCGGGCTCCACAGGGACTTCACGTCGGCGGTTGCCGAGGGGGACCGGCTGTTGCTCGAGTCGTTCGTCGGCCCGGACCTCCGTGAAGGTGTGCAGAGCTACCTCGAGGGCCGATCGCCGCGATTCGCCGGCCTGGGGCGGAGGTAGAGCGCGATGCAGTTCACACGCGCGGTTGTCGCCCGAGAACCCGGTGGGCCGGAAGTACTCGAGGTCGTCGAGGTCGCTCGTCCGGTGCCCGGACCGGGCGAGGTGCTCATCAAGGTGCACGCGGCAGGGGTCAACCGTGCCGATGTCTACCAGCGAATGGGCTTCTACGATCCACCTGCGGGGGTGACCCAGGTCCTCGGCCTGGAGTGTGCCGGCGAGGTCGTGGCACGTGGGCCGGGGGCGAGTGCGTTCGAGCCCGGTGACCGGGTGTGTGCCTTGCTCCCGGGAGGTGGGTACGCCGACTACGTCGCCGCACCCGAGGGGCTGGTCGCTCGCGTCCCCGACCGGCTCACCATGGCGGAGGCAGCCGGGCTGATGGAGGCCGCGGCCACCGTCTGGTCGAACGTGTTCTGGGCCGGCGGGCTCCAGAGGGGCGAAACCCTGCTCATACATGGCGGTGCGAGTGGGATAGGGACCCTCGCCATCCAGATCGCCAAGGCCGCGGAGGCCCGGATCGTGGTCACGGCCGGCAGCGAAGCGAAACTCGAAGCATGTGCTCGACTCGGAGCCGACGTCACGATCAATTACCGTGACGGCGACTTCTCCGACCATCTCGAGCACCTCGGGCTCCGAGCCGATGTCGTTCTCGACATCATGGGTGGCAGCTACCTGAGCCAGAACGTCAGAAGCCTTGCGGTGGGCGGCCGCCTGGTGGTGATTGGCCTGCAGGGTGGGGCGATGGGGCAGCTCGACCTGGGGACGCTGCTGGCGAAGCGGGCAACGGTTGTGGCGACGTCCCTGCGTGCGCGTTCGCTGGCAGAAAAGGAGAGTGTAGTCGCCCGCACTGTGGCTCACGTGTGGCCGTTGATCGAGAGCGGCGCCGTCACACCGGTCATCCACGGCACCTTTCCGCTGGGGGACGCCGCCAAGGCCCACCAGACCGTCGAGGAGTCGACGCACTTGGGCAAGGTCGTTCTCCTCATGGACTGATCCGCCCGTCGACGTACAGCCTCCGCTCGTTCCGGCTTTCCGCATCCGGAGATCGCCTTGGTCGCGGGCCCAGCACACGAGTGGAACTGCGGTGCACCCACGACCTTCCGTGGGTGCACCGCATGCTCGACGGCCAGGACGTGGACAACCGACCACCGCGTCAGGAGGTCCTCCAGCTAGATGATCTATTCCAAGGGGTTCAGCGGTTGTCTGAGGGCAGGAAGGCGAGCGCCTCCTGGAGATTGTGCTCCGCGATGCCCATCATGAAGTCGCGGTCGGGGAAGTCGCCGTCGAGGAGCCGCAGTGGCCCAGCGACGAGACCAGCACCGAGGGCGCACACCGGGCGGAGTCATCGCCCGCGTCATGCTGCGAATCCTCGCACTCACCGCCGCGATCTGACACCCGAGTTCGACAGTTGGTGGGCATGCAGGGCAGGTGGGCAGCGGATCTGTGCAGGTGAGAGGCGTGAGATAGGTTCGAAGTCGGTCGAAGGTGT
>NZ_JBFAXL010000093.1:0-23541 GCF_040680795.1 Streptomyces sp. NPDC051976 | reverse complement strand
ACCGCTGCCAGCCCTTCACATGGACCAAAACCGCCGACGACATCCTCGAACACGCCACCCCCAAACGTCCAAGGACTTCATTCACACGACACTAGCGCGTTCGAGCGGTTTCTGGCGCGAGAGCTGAAATTCATTCCCTGTCTGAGTGACACTTGCCAACAACTGCGCGAGTTGCCCGGCAACTACAGGTGTTTTGCTGTCACAGCGATCCATCGGATGCTTCGTCAACTGTCCATACCTCCCTCGCTCGATTGTGCGCTACGCAGCGACGCAGCAACAGTCTGACCGTGGCCTCGCAAGGCCACCACGCGGAACTGAGCCAGCCAGTCGGAAGCCGTAAGGGCCAACGGAACACCCCAGCCAACCCCGGGCGCCGGTCCCACAGCATGTTCACCCGTGGCAACGCCAGCATCCTCGGCTCCGCAAGCTCCATCAGCGGACGTGGCACCGCGAAATGCCGCAGCCAGCGCGGCCTCGACACCGTTGACAGAAGCAGCGCTGTCATCACTGCGATCGCAGCGTCTCTCCTGCACCCGTACCCCGGGGGTAGCGCGGTGTGCCGACGACGAACCGTTACCCGGAGCGGAGATGACCATCTGTACTAGGGTGTCGATTATGTGCACCGCCTTTCACGGCGGCGCACCTCGCCCGCCTGCTGTGTATGAAGTGCCTGGTCAGCCTCTGCGCTGGGCTGAGTCTCCACAGAAGACGATGACTGCCCGGTTGTCTGCTGTTCTCGCGTCAGGATGTTCCGGTCAGGAATTCCAAAGAAGCGGTGCGTGGTGACCGCGGGCAGCATGATGCAGCGCTGGTAGTGCGTACTGGCTGGTGTCTCGTACGTCTGCAGTCCTTGGTGCTCCTCAGCGGCTCCGGTTCGGGCAGCAGAAACCTCGTTGATCAATCGCGCTGCCAACACGTACCAGAGGGGTTCGGTGAGCTGGTCGTGGGGTGTGAGGGCATGGCTCACGTGTGGCTCCGTGAAGTGGTCGAGAGCGTCAAAGGAGATGAAGACTTGCCAGGTCGTGATACTTGCTTCGCTTCGCCGTGGGACGTGCTGGATTGGATGGCGGCCGAGGAACTCCTGGAGGGTGCGGTGGGTGAAGCTGAGCGCAGATGATGGAGTGTGCGACGTGAGGATGCGAGCAGGGGCTGTGAGGCTGTCGTGCCAATGCCGCCAGAGTGCGGACACCACACCTGTTTCAGAAGGCCCTTCCACGATCAGGTAGTCGATCAGTCTGGTCCAGCCATCGGTTCGGACCAGAACGTTGGCAGGCCTCAGGTCCCCGTGTACGAGCGGAGGACTACTGGTCTGTGCGACAGTCTCTGCCTGTGCCGCCGCACGTAGTGCTTCGGCTTCACGGTGCGCCGCGGTTCGGATCTCGTCCGCCTCACGCTGCGCGCTGGTCAGGATCTGATCGGCTTCGAGCCGGGCACGACCGAGAATCCTTTCCGCCTGACGCTGCGCCCGGACAGCATCGCTATCGGCCGACTGGTGTGCCGCGAGCTGCGCGGCGTGGATCTCCTGACGAGCGGCAGCAGTCAACCACGACGACAGCAGATCGCCGACAGTCACAGGCGCGGCCGTGATAGTCGCAGCACTGATCAGGTCGGCGGCTCCGGTCGAGATGTCAGCGCACTCTTGGGCGGCGTTGTCTCCGGGCTCGGAAAAGTCCACGGTCAGGCTGTCCAGGTCGTGCTGCGCCCCGACGACCTGGTGCCCAGCAGCAGTACGCAGCCACCGCGCAGCCTGATCGTGCGCCCCGCGCTCAAGGTACTCCCGGCCCAGCGCGTAGGCCTGGTGACCGAATTCCGTACGCTCAGCCTGCTCGCGGAGTTGCCGGGTCTCCTGCTCGTCCATGCCGCGCAGCCGGTTCATCACCGCAGCGAAACCGTCGGGCACCCCGGCGCCGTGCGCCGAAGTGCCTTCGTCCTGCTCCTGGTGCTGGTGGTGGCTCACTTCCGCACCTCCTGCGGGGTCACCGTGACGGGGATGTCGTATGCGGTCAGGCCGGGGGACAGACGCAGCTTCTTCAAAGCGGTCTTCAGGATCTTCTTCATGTTGTCGACACCCGTGCCCATCAGTTCCGCGCAGACCGCCACGGACATGTCATCGAGGTGGTGAAGTTGCAGGGCCCGCCGCTCCCGGTCGCTCAAGCCGGTCAGCGCCTGCCGCAGGTCGATCCTCAAGTCGGCGGCAGCGTAGGCGTCGCATCGGGCCGCGAGTACCGCGACGAGTCCTTTGGTATCACCGCCCTCGACGGGCAACTTCCGGCCGCGACGCCTCAGGAAGTCGGCGGCGCGGCGCTGGGCGATCGTATAGAGGGTTGCTGTTGGTGTGGGGTGCTCAGGATGGGCAGGCCACCAAATGAAGAATTGCGTCAGCGTCTGGTCCCGCAGTTCCGCCGCGTCGGCGCGGCCGACGCGGCGGATGAAGAAGCGGAGTAACCTGTCGCCCTCTTCCTGATACACCTCCAGAGACATCGCTTCGGTGACCTCGGCCCCGGGAGGGACGGCGTCCCTCCCGGGGCTGTCAGTGCCGGGAGCGCAGTGATCGTCGCTCACTGGCACCGCCTGGCGGATCCGGTCCGGCCCTGCGTACCGGTAGCCCGTCGCCGTCCGGATTGGCGTACGAGCGCGGGCCCTGAACCGAACTCGTAAGCGGACTCCACCGACCAACCGCCGTTCCGCCCTTGACTGTGCACTCTCACCCCGTGGCCGGTGGCGGCCACCGCGGCAACCGTGTACTCCAGCGTCAGCCGCTGCTCGCGGGCGAGTCGCACCCGGGCCCACCCGCGTACGCCCAAGGCCAGCAGCCCCACCACGCCGGCCGCCACCTCCTCGGGTCCAGCAGATTCCAGCACCCGTCTTCACCGCCCCGATCCTCGTCCCGGTCAGCTTCCACCCCCTCCATCGGTTCGGGGGACGGAACGGGTACCGCATCATCCAAGATCTTTTTCGGAGACGCGAAAGGTACTGGATCCTGCTGCCCGCGCCCGGGGACCGGCGTCGGTGGATGCCCCGGCGGAGTGGCAGCGGCGGTGGACGGGACCACGCTGCTCGGCGGTTCGGCGATGCGTTTGGCGGTTCGCTCGCTGCGATGCCTCAGCTCCCGCCGGCGTCGCGGGTGTTCGTGATCCCTGCCATCATGCCGTGGTCGGAGGTCGTCGGCGCCCGCATCCAGGCCGGGTGAACGGGCAGCCGCCTGCTGTGCGTAGTCGCTCCCGCCCGGACGGGGGGCCGGGCGGGAGCGGTGTGCGGTCCCCCTGGATACCTCAGCACGGGGGAGGGCACGGCCTTCCAGACGGGAAGGTCCGACGCCGTGGCGCCTGGTCTTCCATTGGCGGGTGCCCGCGCTGCAATTGCAAGGAGAACCGGGAAAATCATCCCCAAAAGTATTCAACAGGGCATCATTCGCGGCTGCTTGCGGGTCGGGCGGTACCTTGCCCCGCTTCCGGACGGGGAGCTCATTGTTCCGTAATCCCATGATCACGTGGCGTGATCGTCGGTTCGCGTTCCATGCTGGCGTCCCGGCTCCCGCCGCGGCGCTTCAGCACCGCCGCACGGGATGCCTTCCAGACGCCCACACTTGGGGAAGGCTCCGATGTCCAGTAAGCAGGTGTTGACCGTCATCGTGCTGGTGGCGGTCTTCTCGTGGAGCGCGGTGATGGCCGCGCTCGGGCAGTTGGCGGCGGTCGCCACGCTGGTGCCCTCGCTCGGGCTGCTCGTGCAGCAGGTCGTCCAGGCGCTCGCCGGCGCAGGTGAGTCCGGGCAGGCACCCGCGGGGGCCGCCCGGCCGGCCCCCGGCGCGGACCAGGAGCACGCCAGGTGAGCCCGGTCTGCCCATCCGAGGGCCAGCCCGAGGGGGAGCCGCCCAGCAGGCGGGGCCGCAAGCCCGAGCCGATCTCGCCGCACGCGGGAGCCTGCCACCGGGCCTGGCTGGAGGCGGTACGCAGCCGGCTGTTCGCCAGCGGCCTGACCCTCGACGAGCTGGTGGAGCGCTCGGGCTACTCCAAGACCCGGATCTCCGAGCTGCTGCGGGGCAACGGCCCCTACCCGCGCTGGGAACTGACCTACAGCGTCATCCACGTCCTGGGCATACCGGCCTCCCCGATGCGGCGGCTGTGGAAGGCCGCAGCGCACGACGCCCGCAAGAAGCAGGCCTGGATCGACCGCTGCATAGCAACGGTCGCGGTCTCGCTCGGCCCGGACGTCCCGCCACTGGACCACCAGGGCTTCACCGAGACCAACCGCGCCGCGTACACCGACTTCGCGAAGGTCTTCCTCCTCAACGGCGAACGCGCCAGCTGGGTCGTGGCCGAGACCTTCGACATCCTGTGGCTGTGCTGGGACGACGCCCTGGCCAGCGCCGACGTCCAACGGTTCGCCTGGAAAGTGCTGCGCGGGCGCATCATGGCCCGCATCCCGCAGTGCGAAGGCGGCTACCCCGAACTGCGCGCCGCCGCGTTCGCCACCGTCGCCCAGGACCAAGCCGCCGACCCCGCCGCCCGCTTCGCCCAGATCGAGGAGTCCTTCCTACTGTTCGAGGCCATCAGCCGGCTCCCCGACAACCAGCTCGACGTGACGGTCCTGCGCTACCTCTGCGGACTGGACGACACCACCGCAGCCGACGTCATGGGCGTCCCCCTCGCCACCGTGCGCTCCGACGACCGCCACGCCCAGCGCACCCTGCACAACACCCTCATCCGCCGCCACCCCCGGGAGTGCGCCCCGTGACCTCGATCAACCAACTCTTGTCCCGAGCACTGCTGCTGAAAGAATCCGACGTCCCCGCCGACGTCGTCCCCTACGACGACGCCTACGCCACCACCGGCTGGGACGACGGCACGCTGTGGCCGGACGTCCCCCGCGACTCCATCGGTGACACCGCGGCGGTGGACCTGCAGACCCTGTGCGAGACCGTCGTCATGCAGGGCGCCGCCACCGCACTGGGCGACTTCGTCACCCAGCAGCTGCCCGCACCCGACGGCGCCCGCGTCCTGGGCTGCGTCCTGCAGCTCACCGACGCCGACGACGGCGCCCGCTTCTGGTGGCAGTACGCCGCCGGCGCCGGAGACGACGCCGCCTCCTACTGCCTCTACCTCCACCACCTCGCCCTCGGCGAGGCCGACGCCGCCGCCTGGTGGCGCAAGCAGACCCGCATCGACACCCAGCCGGCCCCCGAAACCGTGGCCCTGCCCTACGACGAAGACGACGGCCAGGACCTGGCTCTCGACTCCAGCACCCCCACCGTCCTGCGGGTTCTGAGCAACCTGCTGGGCAGGACCAGCAGGCAAAGAACCGAACTCGTCGACGCCGTCATGGACTACGTCCCCGGCGCCGTCGCCGCCGGCTACATCGGCAACCCCGACACCGAAATCCCCCTGCCAGGACCGGACTTCGCCGACCACATCGCCGTCATCCTGGCCGCCGCATCCTCCTTCGAGGACACCCGCTCCGCGCACGATCAGCAGGGCCCCTCCCCGCGGCCGCTGCGCCGCCGCCAGCCTTCCGCAGCCGGAGCGGACGACCATGCCCGCGGGACCTGCCAGCCCGGGCAGGCAGTACGCGGCGGCCACCGGTGATCTTTCGGGGCCGACCTCAACCCCAGCGGTACTGCGGCGAGGAAGCCTTGGCAGGCGCCGGGCGGGAGAAATACGGGAGGGCACAGGTGGGTTGCCGTTCGGTTGAGAGACGGGCCCGCGTCCGGGGGGAGCTGAGCCCCGGGACGACGGCCTTGCTGGAGAGCCTCTAGTAGTGCTTGGTCAGGTTGTTTGTGGCGGTGCGTGTCCTTCGGGTGGTGTGTCGCGTTGAGGGTGTGTGACTCCGGAGGAAATCGTTGCGGTGCGTGTGGAGTTGGAGGCGTTCGCGGCGGAGGTGTTCGAGGCGTTCGCGCGTAAGGATCAGCGCTGGTGGGGCGGGGTTTACCTGCGGGGGCTCTTGACGGACGGGAAGCGGAAGTCGGTGGAGCCGATGGCCGCCCGGCTCGGTGCGGACGGCAACCGGCAGGCGCTGGCCAACTTCATCACCACCAGCCCGTGGGATCCGGCGCATATCCGGGCCCGGCTGGCCTGGCGGATGGAAGGAGCGATCCGCCCGAAGGCACTGGTCGTCGACGACACCGGGTTCCTCAAGGACGGGACCGCGTCGGCGTGTGTGTCGCGGCAGTACACCGGGACCGCGGGCAAGGTCACCAACTGCCAGGTCGGCGTTTCCCTGCACCTTGCCTCCGACCACGCCTCGGCCGCGGTGGACTGGCGGCTGTTCCTGCCCCAGACCTGGGATCCGGCCTCACCGAAGGCCGATCCGGACAAGACAGCCCGCCGGAAGCGGTGCGGCATCCCTGACGATGTCGGGCACGTGGAGAAGTGGCAACTGGCCCTGGACATGGTCGACGAGACCCGCTCGTGGGGCATCGAGGTGCCGCTGGCCATCACCGATGCCGGATACGGCGACGCCGCCGCGTTCCGCCTCGGCCTGAACCAGCGCGGCCTGAACTACGTAGTGGGAATCTCCACCACGATGTCGGCCCAGCCCGGCGACGCGGTGCCGGTGGCCGAGCCGTACTCCGGGACCGGACGCCCACCCGTGCCGAAGTACCCCGACCCCGCACGATCGGTGAAGCAACTGGTCATCGCCGCCGGCCGGAGCGCAGCACGGCCGGTCCAGTGGCGGGAGGGCTCCCGGCCCGGCACCGGCCGCTCGGGACACAAGCGCATGTACTCCCGCTTCGTGGCCCTGCGGATCCGGCCCGCCGGACGCGAGGTCCGCGACGCGACCGACGGCGTGGAACTTGCCGAGTGCTGGCTGCTGGCCGAATGGCCCGCCACCGAACCCGAACCGGTCCAGTTCTGGCTGTCCGACCTACCCCCCGACACACCCCTGACCACCCTGGTCCGGCTGGCCAAACTCCGCTGGCGCATCGAGCACGACTACCGGGAGATGAAGCAGGCGCTGGGCCTGGCCCACTTCGAAGGCCGCACCTGGAACGGCTGGCACCACCACGTCACCCTCGTCTCCGTAGCCCATGCCTTCTGCACCCTGCGCAGACTGGCCACCGCCCCAAAAGACACGGCGCCGGCCTGAGCCTCTACCAAGTCATCCGCGAGTTGCAGTCACTCCTCGCCACCTGGGCCGGCGCCTGCCCCACCTGCCACCGCAACATACCCACCCCCATACACACCTGACCAAGCACTACTAGTCTCCTGGTGTGCATCCCCTCGCGCGTGTCGCGCCCGCAGCCGCCGCCGTGTTGCTCCTTGCAAGCTGCACCCCACACTCGACGGCATCCAGTCCGCGGTCAGAACATCCGGCGCCTCCGGCCGGCAGACCGTCAACTGGTGTACATGCAGCGCCCAAGGCCGGGGCTATCCCGGTCGGTCGGGGCCCGCAGAGCCATTACATCGTGCAGCAGCAACCACCGGCGGGATCGTGCCGTTACCGGTACGACCACGCGGAGCCACTGCAGGACCAGGCGTGCACCCCGGGTGCGGTCAGCCCGGCTGTGACGCAGGCGAACCTGGCCTCCACCATCTGCCGCAAGGGCGGCTACACCACAGGCATTCGGCCGCCGGCGTCCGTGACCGGCAAGGAGAAGATAGCCAACGCCACGTCCTACGGGTACACGGGCTCGATGAAGGTGGCCGAGTTCGACCACCTGCTATCCGAGGTCGCGGCGACAACGCGGCGGGTTTGAGCTGATGGCAGCGTGGGCGGCATGCCGTTGACGGGGAGCCGATAGGCGGCTGACCAAGCAGCAGCACAGCTGGGGTTGGGCCGGCAGTAACCGGCCAGTCGGAATTCAGCGAGGCCTGGATTCGGCTGATGGCGCGCAGGATTTCGTCATCTCGCTACGGCAAGGTCGGAGTCAACGCGCTGCGCCCTTGGACCCGGGCCTGAGGCTGTCGCCCGCGGCCGGCCGGGTTGCCAGCCGGTGGGTCAGCAGGCCGGCCATGGCGCGCACGCCGTGGCCGATGGCCCGTTCGTCGGCGGCGAAGTCGGGGGTGTGTGGCGCGCCGTTCATCCCTGTCTCGGCGTCCGCGACGCCGAGGTAGAACTGCGCGCCTGGTGCTTCGTTGAGGAACAGTGCGAAGTCCTCGCAGTTGAAGGGCCAGGATGCCTTGGCCCATGCGACGGACTCCGGCCCCAGCGCCATGGTCAGGTACTGGCCGGCTGCCGTGCTGAGCTCTGCCGAGTTCACCATGGCGGGGAATGGATCGCCTGGGAACTCGACGTGTCCGCCTGCGGCTGCCGCGAGCTGCTGGATCTGGGCGCGCAGCTCCGGATGCCGCTCGTGTGGCCAGACCCGCAGCAGTCCGTTGGGGATGTTCTGTGCGTCGGGCGTCTGCTCGGTCCACTGGGTGATGCACACGAATTCCCGGACCGACGCGGCGGTCTCGGGTTCCAGTAGCGCGTGGAAGCGCGCGTTGTAGTCGGCGATGCTCTTCGGGAACGCGACGGTGCCGAGTTGCGCCACCTCGGCCGCGAGGGCGGCGGCGGCCGCGTCGTTGCCGCCCGGCAGCACTATGCGGAAATGGTCGAGCCCTGGCAGGCCGTATCCCGGAGACACCCCGATGGTGCCAAAGGGGAACGGACCGCAGTGCAGCGAATAGAACTCGCGCGGCGCGAGCCTTTGCACCAGGCCGGTCTCCTGCATCGCGCGCGCGCCCTGCAGGTTCTCCTCGGACGGCTGGAAGACGAACACCAGCCGGCCGCGTACTGGCTCAGCGCCCTGAGCCAGCGCCCGGGCGACGCCGACGCCGATCGCGGTGTGCAGGTCGTGCCCGCACAGGTGCGCGACGCCGGGGACGCGCGAGGCGAAGCCCTCGTCGAAAACCCTGCTCGACCGCGGGAAAGGCAGCACGTTCGTCTGCGCGTCGACGGCGTCCATGTCCGCCCGGTACGCCACCGTCGGGCCGTCCGCGGAACCGTCGAGCACCGCGAGGACTCCGTGCCCGCCGACGCCGGTCGTCACCTCGAGCCCGGCCGCGCGCAGTTGCTCCGCGACCAGCCCGGCCGTCTCCCGCTCCTCGCCGGCGAGTTCGGGGCGGCGGTGGATCTCCCGGCGGAGCTCGATCAGTTCTTCGTCAAGATTCGTCACAGGTAAATCTTGTGCACACCCTTCGGTTCTGCACACCACCAAATCAGCCTGCGTGCTTGGCGCGCTGGGGGCCCGGCCGCGGGTGGACACACGTGCAGCTCGACCTTGTAGATGCGCACGTTCTGCAGGGTGATCTCGCAGGAGCCGTACGCTGCAGCTTCCTGGTCAGTGCGGGCCGTGGCGCGCATCAATCGTCATCGGCGTCACCGTCGCGAGCGAACAACACCGGATAGTGCCCTCACGGCGGGCGTTGAACCAGTACCTTGCCATCCGTCACTGGCGTCAGCGGCACCCATTTGCAACCCCGGATGTCACCTGATCAGCCTTCAGTTGGGGGGAGATCCCAACGATCCCCGTAACTTGTGGGTGGAGCCGCCGGACCCCGGGCACAAGGTCGACGGTGGCATCAACAACCGCAAGGATCCCGTCGAGACGAAGCTGCACACCGCCGTCTGCTCCGGGAAGATCACCCTGACCGCGGCCCAGCAGGCCATCGTCACCGACTGGTCCACGGCGCTGGCCAGGCTCGGCATCGGATAGACAACCTTGGCCGAGCAGCCCAGGGGGTCTGCTTCACGGTGCGAGGGTGCGGGATCATTCCGGTCGGTTCGGCGCCGACGGACGGGTTTTGCACGCTGGCCGTGTGGGGTGTGGCGAAGGCCCGCGGCGGTGGCCGCGGGCCTGTCGTGGCCTGACGGGTGTGTCAGTGGTGGCGCCGTTGGGTGGGCACGGCGGGGCGGGGTGTGTGGAAGAGCGCGTAGAGCCCGGCGCCGAAGGCGAAGGCGAACAGGCCGCCGGCCGTGGCGGCAAGGACTGCGGCGGTGGCTCCGGCGGTAGCCAGTAGCGAGCCGGCCGTGGCCATGGCCAAGATCGCGATGAGTCCCGCGGCGAGCAGCAGGATGCTGCGGGCGGTGGGGGAGTCGGCGGACGTCATCAGCCGCACCTCCGCCTTCAGCCGGCGTGCGTCGAGGATGACGAAGGCGGTCTCGTCCTGGTGGACCAGGACGCCGCGGCCTTCGTCAGGCTGTTCGCCGGCGGCGTCCAGGTCGGTGATGCGGGTGGTCGAGTTGTTCGTTTGCGTCATGAGGGGCAGCCGTCCATCGATACCGGTCCGGAAGAGCCACAGCCCTGGTGCACGATCCCGGCCTTGAGGCCGCGGATACCATGCGTGATCTTGAGTTGGCTCTAAGCGACAACTTACCAGCCGGGTATGCGTTTTAACCAGACGTCTGCTTGACATATGAAGCGTATCTGGGGTCGCATGTGGGGTCCTTTGATGCCTGAAGGGCGGGTGTTGCACCTGAGGTCAGATGACACGCAAGCGGACGTTCTCCCTCCGGGCTTCCTGTGCCGTAAGGCGAAGCCGCAGACGCGCCGACGCCGATGCGCAGCGGCCCTTTCCTGCCGGATCTCTGACGCCCGGACGTTGCCTGGCGGGCGGCACCCCGTCAGCCCTGCGGCCGGGCGCCCGTGGTCCACGGGGGTTTGAGGCTGCGTCATCCGTGCCGGATGAGACGCCGGTTCGTGGCAGCGATTCGCGGCGACCAGTACGCTGATGCGCGAAGACTGCGAATCAAGCAGCAATCATACGGTTTTCCGCTTGACGATGGCGGGTATGAAGGGTGTACTGGGTTCACTGCAAAAAGCGATGCGGGGTCGTGGGACCGCGTGGGATTCCCCACCGGTCGTGGGATCCCGTGGGGAGTACCGGGGGGCTGCGGGCGGCGGAGTGGGCCGATCTGCAGCAGGCAACCCGATGTGGGGGAGAGGCATGCCGCGGGGTGTGGGTGCCGTGTCCGGGTTGTCAGGGGGGAACCGCCACATGCAGCCATGTGGCCCGTCTCCGTGCGCGGTTGGGCCGCGTGCGGTGCGACGAGATTGAGGGAAGCGTAGAAGATGACTGCCAGTACAGCATCCACCCGGCGTGAAACAACCACCGCAGAACGCGTGACGGTCAACCTCAGCGCCCGTTCGTCCGCGGCCCTGGAGACAGCCTCCGGACTGTCGGGCGACACCAAGACCGACACCATCAACCGTGCCATCCAGGTCTACGCCTACCTCGAGGAGATGGCCAGCCGCGGCGGGGAACTCTACGTGCAGGAACCCGGGGAGGCCTCGCCGGTACGGCTGCGCTTCTTCTGATCCCGACGGCAGTCCTGGCTCGTCAGGCCGCCTCGGCTGCACCCCAACGGGGTGCAGCCGAGGCGGCTTCGGCTTGCCATCGACGTGCGTGACCAACGTGCTAGACAAGGAGCGCCCGCAGGCATCCGCGACACCCTGTGCGGACCGTGGCGGCGAAGCGGACTCAGCCGTAGCAGCGGGCTAGCTGTATTACCGCTGTCGTGGGGGTGTCGTCGGCTTGGACGCTGCACTCAGCACTGCCAGGTCTCCCGCTTGTGGCGGCGGGCAACCGACGCAGTGTGGCACTCGGGGTGACGACATGCGAGGAACCAGCCGGCGGCCCCAGGTAGGTGTCCGCAGCTCGGCCGTGGAAGGATCTGCTGGGCCTTGGCCAGGGATATTCTTCGGTGATGTCGAAGCAGTCGGTGGCGGTGGGCGTCAGCCTCGCGAGGGTGATGGCGCACTGCGGCGAAAGCCCGGTCGATGCCCTGAAGTTCGTGGCGGGGGCGATTGCCTCCGCGCCGCAGGCCCCGGAACCCTACGCGACCCTTGCCGAGTTGTGGCGTGACCGGCGCTCAGAGGTGGAGACGAGCCTGGCCGGGGACGGGTCGTTGAGCGCTGTGCTGGCGCAGGCGTACTTCCTGTTCCTCGACGGGGACATCGACGACGCCGTGATGGCCCTGGGCTCGGTCACCGGGGCACGGCCCGACGTCGCGTGGGGCACCGCACCCTGGTTCGGCGACGAGCGCGTTCTCGGGGCGGTGAGTGCCCAGGCGCTGGCGGAGGCCTGCCTGCGGACACTGGACTATGGCCACAACCTGGACACCGACCCGATGCGTGAGCGGTTCGCCCCTTGGTTTCATGCCATCGACGTGGTGTCCCGACAGAAACCGGTGCCGGAGTCGTTGGCTGCCATGGCCCGGTTGCCCCGGGCCTGCGGCCACTACGAGCTGGCCTTCGCCGTATGCGACCGCGCCGACGCCATCGGCCCGGACATGTGGACCGCGGTCGCACGAGCGAACACCTGGAGAGCCCTTGGTGACCTGGAGCAGGCCGCGGTGGCCTTCGAAAGCGCGCTCGATCTGGACCCGGCCAACTGGTCCCTGTACCTGGACCTTGCTGACGTGCGGGCCGCGCAGGGCGACTTCGCCGCGGCGGCGGCCCTCGCCGAACAGGGACTCCATTGCGAGCCGCACGAAGTCTCCCTGCGCGCGGCCGACGCCGCCTATCGCACGCGCCTGTCCGGCTCGTCCGACGACCTGCAGCGCCTGATCGCACTGGCACCGCAGCTCGCGAACGCCGTCTATCGGGACCTGCTGATCGGCTACGCCTGCGCGGGTCCGGGGCTGCCATCGGGACTCGTTGCCGAGGCCCGGGGCCTCGCCAGTACCTGAACTCACCGCGCCCGCACGGCCGGCGTACCGCTCTCCTGAGGGAACGCGGGGCACCGACGAAATGGGTTGGGTTGGGGGGGGTGACGAATTGGCGGCGTGGCTTGAGCGCCTGGGGTCAGCGTTTGATGCGGCCGCCGGACGGCGAGGAGTGCCCAGGCCGAGGAGGACGGGTTCGGTCAGGCGAGAGGCCATTTCGGTCTAGGTGCCGGTAGTGGTGAGGTCCTGACCGACCGGAGGAGCGGAAGATCACGGAGTTGACGACGACGCGCAGGCTCATCTCGAAGCGTGCGCTGGGGCGTGGATCAAGGTCCTCGACCAGGTCGGCTTCACGCAGATCACGGTCGACGTGCTGCCCGCCACCGTGACAGGGCCGCACGCCGCTGGCACTGTCCTGCACCCGCCCCGTGTGAAGCCACCGGTCCCGCCAGGGCTTGGGGAGCCTGCTTCGAGCAGCCCTCGTGGTGTTGAACTGCCGGGGCGGCCTTGGAAGGCCGGCTGTCCTCTCGTCGGCTGTAGACCGGGCACGTGCGGTGCGACACGGTGGCCGGGAGCAACAAAGCGGCCCGGTTCCCAGTGTTCCTGGGAACCGGGCCGCCTTGCCGTGCGGTCCTGCCGAGCTAGCTGAAGTAGAAGGTGATGTGGATGTGGATGTGGCGGAGCAGGTCCAGTACCCCCGTACCCAGTACGAGCCCGCCTGCCGCGTACAGGAGCGATTTCCAGTCGAAGCCGTCGCCGGGCGCCGGGACTGAGGCGCCCTTCGCCGACGTTGCTGGGGACTCCTGCCGCCCGGGCTGGCGCTCCTCGCCTGTGGGCCGTGTTTCTCCCATAATGGAGTTGTCCTTGCTGTTCACACGCTGCGGGGACCTGGGGCTGCCCGTCCGGGTGGAATCGAGGCGGGCGGCCCCCAGTTGCCCGAGGGCAACGACCAGTGCGCGAGCCCCAACTGATGGGGTCTCATGCGATGATTCTAAGGTCTAGGGCTCCGCGTGGCGAACAATCATCGCCAGATCATGTCTCATGCGTGGCACATAGGTGGCTGACCAGGCCACTTATCCCTTTGAATCGAAGGTTATTGTCGGTTCGAGGTGTGGCGTTGCAATCCGTCGGCGGCGGATCGGTGCCGTAACCGTGGGTGTGGTGCACGTCACTAGCCAATTTTTGGGTCTTCCCGGCTGTTGCCACCCCAGCTCGCCACAGACCAGCTGACGGGCCGGAAGGGGGCCGGAATGAGCATGGTGGAAGGTGTCCTGCTGGCCGATCTCCCGGAGCATCAGATCCCGGCTCCCGCCGCGCAGTCGAGAGCTACACCGGCGTCATGGGGTCGACGGCCCGGCAGGTCGCATCAGCCACATTTGGGAAGCCCAGTTCGGACTCCGGCTGGGGTCAGCGCTTACACGGCCTCATCGCGACGGCGCATGGAAGGACGCCCGGCTGGCTGAGTGCCTGACTACCGCTGCTTTCAGATCTGTTGAGCGGTCACTGTATGAGGACCGCGGTCGCGGGGGTGGTCTCGTCGCCGAGCAGGCTGCGTACATACGCGGCTTCCGGTGAGCCGAGCGCGGTGAACACGGCGAGGGCATCCTGCCAGCAGGCGTGGGCGCGTACCGGCTGGCCCATGCCGTCGAGGGCGCGGCCGAGGAGCGTCAGCGCGTTGGCGGTGCGCCATTCGCCGCCGACCTCGCGGACGATCACCAGCGCTTGCTCCACATGGGCGGCGGCCTGCCGCCAGGCGCCCGCCGCGAGATGGACCTGGGCGAGCCGGAAGAGGGTCATGCCCTCCCAGAACTGCTGGCGGGCGTCGCGGAAGATCCCGAGGGCTTCGGTGAGACAGGTGAGGGCGTCGTCGAGTCGGTTGTTGGCGGTGAGGGTGATGCCCATGGCGTAGAGGCCGTTGCCTAGCCGGTAGCCGGCGCCGATTTCGCGGTAGCTGGCCACCACGCGCTCGGTGGCGGCGGTGGCGCCCTCCATGTCGCCTAGTTCGAGCTGTGCGCGGGAGAGGTTGCTGAGGGCGGCTGCCTCGCCGTACGTGTTGCCGTCGGCGCGGAACGCCTCCAGGGCGGTGGTGTGGTAATCGACGGCCTCGGTGAAGCGGTGGCAGTCGAGGGCGATGGTGCCGCGGAGGTTGGGCGCGTAGCTGGAGGTGACCGGGTCGTCGGCGGTCAGGCTGAGGGCCAGGGCGCGCTTGGCCTCCTCCTCGGCCTCTTCGAACCGGCCAAACAGCCAGTGCAGTTGGCCCAGCCAGGTGCGGCCGCGGCCCTCCACCAGGGTGTCGCCGCTGTCGTGCGCGGTGGTGATCAGCGCGCGGGTGGCTTGCTCGTACTGGCGGGCGAGGACGCCGGACTCCATCAGGCTCTGTGCGCACAGCAACAGGTCGACCGCGCGCCGCGTCGGTCCCTGGTAGCCGGCCTTGGCGGTCTGGGTGACGATGGCGAGCAGGTTCTGGGCTTCGGAGAAGAGCCATTCGGTGGCTTCTTCGCGGGTGCCGAAGGTGAGGCCGGGGTGGACGGTCGGGGCGAGGTGGTCGAGGACGCGGTCGCCGGGGTTCTCCAGTTCGTAGGCGCGCGCGGCGGAGGAGAGGTAGAAGTCCAGCAGCCGGGAGAGGGCGGCGCAGCGGGCCTCGGGTGTCTCGTCGCGTTCGGCGCACTCGCGGGCGTAGAGGCGCAGCAGGTCGTGGAAGCGGTAGCGGGCCGGGGCGGCGGACTCGATGAGGCTGATGTCGACCAGTGCCTCCAGCAGCTCCTCGGTCGCGTACGGGTCGAGGTCGAGGGCGGCGGCCGCGGCGTGCAGGGAGATGTCGGGGCCCTCGGGCAGTGACAGCAGCCGGAACGCGCGGGCCTGGGCGGGGGAGAGGTGTTCGTAGCCGAGGGCGAAGGTGGCCTTCACCGCGAGGTCGCCGGCTCGCAGTTCGTCCAGGCGGCGATGCTGGTCGGCGAGTCTGCCCGCGAGTACGGTGACGGTCCAGGTGCGGCGGGCGGCCAAGCGGGCTGCGGCGATGCGGATGGCCAGTGGCAGGAAGCCGCAGGCGGCCACCACGTCGAGGGCGGCCTGCCGCTCGCTGGCGACGCGCTCCTCGCCGACGATGCGAGTGAAGAGCTGGAGTGCCTCCTCGGGCGACATCACGTCGAGGTCGACCAGATGCGCGCCGGCCAGGTCGACCATCCGCACCCGGCTGGTGACCAGCGCGGCGCAGCCCGGTGTGCCGGGCAGCAACTGGCGGATCTGGGTGGCATCGTGGGCGTTGTCGAGCAGGATCAGGACGCGGCGGCCATCGAGGGTGGAGCGGTACAGTGCGGCCCGGTCGGCCAGCGAGTCGGGGATGGCGTTGTCGGGGACGCCCAGGGCGCGCAGGAACGAGCCGAGCACCGCCTCGGGCTCGGCCGGGCGCGGCTCGGTGCCCTGCAGGTCGACATACAACTGCCCGTCGGGGAACGCCTCGCGTGCGGCGTGCGCGACATGGACGGCCAGGGTGGTCTTGCCGACACCGCCGATGCCCGCCACCGCCGAGAGGGCCATCACCCCTCCATCGGCTGCTGCACTCAGTTGGTTCGCAAGTTCGCCGACGAACGTGGTCCGCCCGGTGAAGTCCGGCACGGTTACGGGCAGTTGTGCGGGCCGCACGATCTCGGGCGGTCCGGCGACGGTTGAGATGGGGGACGAAAGTGCCGGGTCGGCCTCGAGCATGCGCTGGTGCAGTTCCTGGAGTTCGGCCGACGGGTCGATGCCCAGCTCGTCGATGAGCAGGCGGCGGGTGTCGGCGTAGACGCCGAGGGCCTCTGCCTGGCGCCCGCTGCGGTAGAGGGCGAGCATGAGCAGGGCGCGCAGCCGCTCGCGCAGCGGGTGCTCAGCGGACAGCGCGTCCAGTTCCGAGACGGCCTCGGTGTGCGCCCCAAGTTCGAGGTCGAGTTCGAGCCTCGCTTCGATCAGGCCGAGGTGCCACTCAGCGAGCCTGCTGCGCTGGGTCTCCGCGTGCGGTCCCGGCACTCCGGCCAGCGGTTCGCCGTGCCACAACCCCAGCGCGGTGGCCAGCAATTCGCGTGCCTGGGCCGGGTCGGCGGCGCGCTGCCTGTCGGCCTCGGCGGCCAGCCGCTCGACGACGGAGTAGTCCAGGGCGTCGGGGTCCACGTTCAGCGAGTAACCGCCGGAGTCGGTGACCAGGACCTCGGGGCCGAGCGCTTTGCGCAGCCGGAAGGCGTACGAACGCAGCGCGGCCAGCGCCGTGTTGGGCGGCAACTCACCCCACATCGCGTCCACCAACTCGGAGGCTGTCGCGGCCTGGCCCTCGCGCAGCAGGAGCGCGGCGAGCAGAGCCCGTTGCTGCGGCGCGCCGGTGGCGAGCGGCTCGTCGTCTCGCCAGGCGCGTACCGGGCCGAGGACCGCGAACCGCAGCCCGTTACCGGACAGCCCGCCTTGGCGGGAGCCTTCCAGCGGCTCTGCAGCAAGTTCTGCCTGGCGCCTTTGAATGTCGGACCGCTCCTGGCCGAGGGCTGCCTGCGCCCTGCCGACGCCTTCGGTCGACGGCAGGCCGGTCAACGGCTCTCCACGCCACAACTTCAACGCGGCAGCGAAAGCGGCCTCGGCACGGCTGCGGCTGCCATCGGCCCGGGCTGCGACACCCTGCATCCGGTAGGCGCGCAGACGATCGATGTCCACGACGCCCGCCGCCACCTGCAGTTCGTAGCGCACTTGGGCGGGGTCGGCGTGGCGATGGGTGACGAGCACCGGGCCGCCGCGTCCGTCGTCGAGGCCGGCCAGCGTCCGCCGAAGATGGTGGAGCTGTACCTGAATGGTGTTCAGAGCGGTGGAGGGCGGGGCTGATCCCCATAGCCCGGCAGAGAGTTCGGCTACGGAAAGTGAACGCCCTGGAGCGGCGAGAAGCAGCGCCAGAAGAGCTCGCCGCTGCGGGGAACCGAGCGGCACGCTCTCGCCGTCCTGCCGTGCTTCCACGTCCCCCAGGACGTTCAGCTCGAGGCTCACCCGTCCCCCTGACCGTTCGATCCACTGCTTAATGACACTACCAGCGGCACTAAGCCGCTGTTAAGTCACGTGCGGTAGTCAAGTGAGCCGAGGTGGTGCGCCCGAAGCCCTACCCCAGGCAACGATCGGGTTGGCTGGGGCAACTGTGCTCAGACCAGGGGGTTATGGCCCGGAATGAGGCGGCTGCCGAGGGAGGAAAAGGTGCTCTGGCCTGGTCATGTACCCAAGGCGCCCCGTTTATCGGTTGATTATCGGCGCCTGCCAGGATTCCAGCACTGCGATTTCTGGGCGTCTGGTCCGTATGTCGCTGTGCCCGTGCGGCCCGGGGGTGGTATCCCGGGCGGCCGGGCGTATTTTCATGCCAACTCTGGCTCTGGCGTGGTGACTTCCGCTAGCGTTCTGCCAACACCCGTACTCGGCTGTGAGCGAGCCGGGCGCCCTTACCAAGCGCCTGCAACGGATCTCCCACCGGCGCGCACGGGACTTCGGACCAGACGCCGTCGCAAGGAGCATCGCTCGCCATGGAAGTTTCGGCTGCCTCCACCACCCCCACGGCCTCCGTCATCGTGACGCTGGCCTTCTTCCTTCTCGTGGCCTATCTCGTCAGCGTTTTACGGACCACTCATCGACCCGCCGCGGTGATCACCGCGATCGCAGTCCTTGTCGGGGCCCTTCCGGCGATTCTCTACGCCTTGCACTACACCGTCAGCGCCTAGCGAAGCGGTGGGGGTGAACCGTGCCGGCGCACGTGCGGCCGGCTTCGGCGGGTCCGGGGAGTCGGTGCACTGGCAGCATTCTGCGGGGGCTGCGCAGACCGGACAGTCCAGGACCCAGACCTGCGCGGGTTCGTCCTCCTCGTCCCCGCCGAGGCGGGCGCCTGCCTGCGGCGTGTGCTGAACAGGACGGGTCACACCGGGAACGGCGGCGGTGTAAGCGGTGGCGTTGGCGCACTGAAGGCACAGGTCCGCCAATCGCCAGGAGCGAGAGGCCTCCTCGCAGGTCACCGCGAGAACGATCAGCCCCGAGCAGCCGCGATGTCGGCGGTGCCAGGCGCAGCCGCGGTGGCCGCACTGGCAGCTGCGCAGGTGTGCGGGTGTCAGATCGCGGCGTGCGTGTGCGGCCAGATGCCGCAGCGCGTGCTCGCGCAGTGCGCGTGAGGGCGGCCGGCCGGGGTCCAGCGGGCCGCAGGTGCGGCAGACCGCCCCCGCGTTCCCTGAGCTGGTTCGGATGTCGACGGTCCAGATGCGCTGCGGGTATGTGGTGAGCCGGGCGGGGCTCATCGGGCGTTGTCCTCCGTGGTGTCGTACCCGGCCGGGCCGCCGTGGGGCTGCTCCGGCGCCGTGGCGGAAGCCCCGGCGGGCGGACACGGTAGTGCAGAACTCTGCCCTTTCGTGGATCCCCCTTCTGCGCACAAGTAGGGCAGAGGTCTGCACTGACAGTGCAGGGGTCTGCACCGTCGGATGGTGGGGTGACGATCTTCCCGCCCGATCCGGACCTCAACGCGCTGCGCCTGGAGTTGGCGCGCCTGCGGTCCGAGCGGGGCTGGACCTACGACGAACTCGCCGCCCGCACGGGCCTGTCCCGCCGCACCCTGATCGAGATCGAGCAGGGCCGCACCATCGGCACGCTGAAGACCTGGCACGCCCTGGCACACGCCCTGGGCGCACCGTTCGACGAACTCTTCAGCACCCTGTGCGCCGACCACGAACCGCCTGCGCCGCCCGCCTCCTGAACCGCTCCGCCCAAGGGCGTACAGCTTGTTGCCGGGGAGGTGGTACCACCCGATCCGGTACGGAGACGGGAACGCATCTTCGACGCATGGAACGTGTGTCTGCCAAATGCGGCCGGCTGGGGGACAGGCACGGGTCCGGTCCGGGCCGTTCGGCGTGTCGGCTGACATCTTCGCCGCCATGCACCCCGCGAACGATCCCCGCCGCCGGTGGGACGGCAGTGCCACCCGCTCCCACCACTCACGCGCACTACGGGTAGCCGCCACCAGCCCGACCAGGCTCCTACGCACCGCCCAGCCCAACGCCTGCCGCCATTGCGGCAACCGCATCGAGTGGTACCCGCGCCCCGAACACCAGCGCCCCGTCGCCCTGCACCCTCATGAACTGGCCGCTGCCGCGGTCCCGGCCCGATGCCGCTGGCACGTCAGTGCGGGCATCGCCCACCGGGCAGGCGACGGCAGCGCCTGGTGTCGTATCCCGCATCACCTACTGTGCCCGGCCCGGGAAGCCGACCCCCCCGCGCCCGGCCTGGCCGAACCGCGCCGCCAACTGGCCCTGCGCACCCGCCGCCTGATCGATACCGGAGCCTTCACCCCACCAGCCGTCCACGCACCGCAACCGTCACACGCCGACCACCGCCCGGCCCGCCCGGTCGTGCAGATCCTCGGTATCCGCTACCTCGCCCATCACCCGCTCGAGGACATCCGCTGCGTCTGCCAGACCCGCCGCCGCACCCGCTGCCCCCACCCCGTGCTCGCCCCCGTCCAGCCCACAGGCACCTGGGCCCTCCAACCCGCCGCGGCAACCACCTGCCGCGGCCAACTGGCCCTGCCCGACACGGTGATCGCCGTTTACGACCTCACCGCCCTCCCGTACAGCGAGCAGCTGCGCTGGCGCGCCCAACGCTGCCCCGCCCACGCTGCCACCAGCGGCGCCGCCGACCTCGCCGTGGCCGACTGGGAGCCCTTCGACCCCCTCGCCCACCACGAACACATCCACTCCCGCCTGCCCGACCACATCCGCCCGCCGCGGCCTGCCGGCCCCTGCACGCACCCCTGACCACCCTCAAGCTCCACCCACTCCATGGAGGCCGCAGTGCCCACCCCCACCGACGAGCAGGAAGCCGCCGCCACCGCCTTCCACGCCGGCGACCACCTCGCGATCCAGGCAGGCGCCGGCACCGGCAAGACCACCACCCTTGCCCTGCTCGCCCACGCCACCACCCGCCGCGGCCGCTACCTCGCCTACAACCGCGCCATCGCCACCGACGCCTCCGCCCGCTTCCCGCCCACCGTCACCTGCACCACCGCCCACTCCCTCGCCTACCGGGCCCTCGGCCACCGCTACCGCCACCGGCTCAACGCCCCCCGCCGCCCCGCCTGGAGAAGCGGCCAGGACCTCGGCATCACCCGGCCCGTCCGGATCGGACCGCACGACATCACCCCCCGCGTGCTGTCCCACACCGTGCTGCGCACCGTGAGCCGCTTCTGCCACTCCGCCGACAGGGAAGTCACCCGCGGCCACGTTCCGGCGCTGCGCGGCCTGGACGACGGCGACCTGCACCGGGAACTGGCCGCACTCGTTCTGCCCCACGCCCGGAAAGCATGGGACGACCTGCGTGACATCGACGGCACTACGGTCCGCTTCGACCACGACCACTACCTGAAACTGTGGGCGCTGACCGGCCCACGCATCGACTGCGACTTCCTGCTCCTGGACGAAGCCCAGGACACCAACCCCGTCGTCGAACAGGTCTTCCTCGACCAGCGCGACCACGCCCAACTCGTCATGGTCGGCGACTCCGCCCAAGCCATCTACGGCTGGCGCGGTGCGCGT
The DNA here is from genome assembly GCF_040680795.1 of Streptomyces sp. NPDC051976. Taxonomy (NCBI): domain Bacteria; kingdom Bacillati; phylum Actinomycetota; class Actinomycetes; order Kitasatosporales; family Streptomycetaceae; genus Streptomyces; species Streptomyces sp. NPDC051976. Next base: position 2,389 of record NZ_JBFAXL010000093.1, on the reverse strand, counting down.
GACGTGATGACCGGTTTCGACGGCACCGCACTGTCGCTGTCCCGCTCGTTCCGCTTCGGCCCCGCCCTCGCCGAAGAAGCCAACCGCTGGCTAACGGTCGCAGGCGCCCCCATCCGCCTGACCGGCACAGACACCATCCCCACCGGCCTCGGGCCCTGCCCGGCACCCGACGCAGTACTCTGCCGCACCAACGTCGGAGCCATGACCGAAGTCCTGCACCTCCTCGAAGCCGGCCACCGCACCGCCATGGTCGGCGGGGGAGGAGCACTGCGCGCCCTGGCCCTGGCGGCCGGCGAACTGAAGGACGGCCGCCGCACCGCGCATCCCGAACTCGTTTTGTTCCCCACCTGGGGCGCGGTCCAGGACTACGCCGCCCACGACCCCGCAGGCGGCGACCTGCAGCCCCTGGTCGACCTCATCGACAAACACGGAGCCCAGGCAATCCTGGACGCGGTCGACCGCCTGCACGACGAAACACAAGCCCAGGTGACCGTCTCCACCGCCCACAAAGCGAAAGGACGTGAGTGGCCGCGCGTCCAGATCGCCGCCGACTTCCACCCACCCAAAGACACCGACGAACTCGGTCCCGACGGCAGTCCCATCCCTGGCCCTGTTGACGGTGCCGAGGCCCGCCTGGCCTATGTCGCCGTCACCCGCGCCCGCCACCACCTGGACCGCAGCGGCCTTGCCTGGATCGACCGCTACCCAGGCGCAGTCCCGGAAACGTAGGTGGGCTGGCAGAGGCCTTCACAAGGCGGCGCTGACGGCGAGGATACTGAGGATGCCAGCGCCTCGGGGGCGCCGGCAGGAGGACCACGGCCGCACTACCCGAGCACCGGTCCGCCTGGATGAGACACCACGCTCCTGGGGGTTGAATCTTGCGATCGGCTCGATCGCTCGTGTGGTGAATAGGGGTGGAAGGGCGGGCTTCGGTGCAGTGCAAGGTGAAACGCATCGGACCGCAGCCCCGGCGGGGCTGCGGTCCGTGCGCGGAGCGGCTCAGCGTACTTCGTAGGCCTTTGCGTACATGCTGTGCTTCGGTCCCTTCAGGTACAGGCGCATGTAGTACGCCGTTCCCCTCGAGACGGTGGCGTCGAGCCGGTACTGGTGACCGTCGTGGCACCACTGGTAGGCGCTGCGGTTCATGACGTGGTGGTCCCGTGTGCGGACGATCTCGGCCTTGATCCTGGCTCCGTCGTGCCCCCAGCAGCCGAAATTGGTCGCCAGCCAGCGGCTGTGGTGCTGGACGAAGTCCGGCGTCGCCCAGTAGCGCGTCGGAGTGTGGGTACCACTCCAGAGCGGGATGTAGCTCACGCTCTGGGCGGCCGGGCTGACGCTGCTTTCCTGGGCAATGGCCGGGGCTGCGGCCACGCCGCCACTCAGCGCTGCTGCCAGCGCGGTCACGGCGAAGGCTTTTCGCACCTTCATGACAGTGAATCCTCCCCTATCGATTGCGGAGCGGGTGAACCGCTCCTCTTGTTGTGCTGACAGTGCGGCACGGGACTGCTCCAAGTGGAGCGGTGGTGGTGTGTGCCGCCTCTCCGAGTCTGGGAAAAGAGGCGCGGGGCGTCACGCGCATACGGCGCAGGGTTGTTGACGATGCGTGCGATGTAGCTGTCGGAGAGCCTCGGTCGACCGTCCCGGATCGAGAGAGGCAGGCGGACACGCTGCCAAGCTCGCAGTTCCAGCGTTCGAGCCAGGCAGCAAGCTGCCGGAGTTCTTCTTCAAGCAGCCGAGCAACAGTCCTGGCGGGCTGAAGGCGAGGAAGCGCTCGATCTTGCGCCCGTAGCGGCGGTGTAGGCGACGGCATCCGGCGAGCCAGGCCATCGTGCGCTCTGAGGTCCAGCGGTGCCAGCTCAGGCCGGCGGAGGCCTTGACGTCCTCGCGGGCGATGCGGTGCCTGACGCCAGATGCCCGGCAGGTTGTCCACTTGGCACGCCCGCCTTGGCCGCAACTAGATACCACGCAAACCGGCTTCATTGACGCGGTGCCGTAGCGGCACGTAAGGAGGTCAGTGGTACGCGCTGGGTGGGTCCAGTTTCTTTTGCGATGGAGTCCGGATCTGAATCGGGAGTGCGACAGTTCCCCTTACTGGGGAGATGAGGCTTGCATAAGGTCCCCTTCATCTCAGCAGGAACACACTATTTGCCCACACACCACCAACTCGCGTCCCAAGCTGATCTTCGCAACCAATGACCGTGGGGTGATCAACCATGCCGAGCCCCGTACGCTGCCCGATCACGCCTGCCATCGCTCTTCGGGCCCGAGGACTGCCGCAGCCCTCCTCAAGCCTCAGAGCGTGGTGGTGAACCGGTCTGTAGCTCGATGACCAGCAGCTTTCAGGTGGTCGCGGTGTGGGGGTGGTCGATTGCGGGCAGCCAGCGGTGGG